>DASQHM010000052.1:0-64271 GCA_035632095.1 Candidatus Cybelea sp.
AGACAGACAGACAGAGAGCAGACAGATATTCTCATACATGAATAGACAGTCATCATCATCAGCATCATCATCATCAACCTTTAGAGTCTGTTCTCCAATGTGGTATGTCCATGCAAGCACGGGTCAGACTTTGTCCTCAGAGCGTCCATTCTCCATGTAGGAGAAGGTTTCGCCCCGAGTATTGAAGCACGTTTTTATGGCCGGATGCCCTTCCTGGCGCCACCCCCGGCAGCATCCAGTCGATTTCGATGTCGTGGGTGAAGCAGAACAGCATCTCGTCCACGATCCGGTCGGCGCCGACGGTGCGCGAGATCGGAACCAGCTTGGTGTCCTTCGGCGTCTTCGGGATGAAGTGATACTTGTAGAAGCGCTTCAGGTTCTTGTGGCCCACGCCGCCGGTCATGGTGGGGATGTGGTTCACGTAGGGCTCGGGAACCATGGTCGCCATGGTGGCATCCACGTCGCGCGTGCCGAACTCGTACATGGTATGCGCGTCCCACAGCGCCGACAGGTCATAGTGCGGCCCCGCCACGCGGCGAAGCGCGGCGATCGAGCGCGTGTGCGCCATCATGGACGCCGGCTTGTCATAGTGCATGCCGGTGACCCGGTTGAAGCCATGGTCCGCGCCCGGATAGTTGTAAATCTCGACGTCCGGCCGCTTGGCGAAGGCCTTGCGGATTTTCGCCACCGCCGCCGGCGGCGCGTATTGGTCGAGCTCGGCGAAGTGCATGACCATCGGGCACTTGATCTTCTTGGCGAGCTTCAAGTCCTGGTCGATGCCGACGCCGTAATAGGAAATGGCCAGATCGACGCCCGCATGGGCGGCGGCGAGGTAGGCAAGCTTTCCGCCGAGGCAGAAGCCGAGAGCGGCCACCTTGCCCTTGCACTTCGGCTGCTTTTTCAGTGCCTTCACGCTGGCCCGCATGTCAGTGATGCTCTTGGCCACGTCGAATTTCTGATAGAGCTCGAAGGCCCGCTTCCATTCGTCCTCGCTCTGGCCGAGCTCGATGCCGGGCTCCAGCCGCCAGAACAGGTCCGGACACAGCACCGTGTAGCCTTCCTCCGCATAGAGATCGGCCACGTCGCGCATGTGCTGATTGACGCCGAAAATCTCCTGCAGAAGGACAATGCCGGGGCCGGTGCCCTTTTTCGGCGTTGCAAGATACCCGCGGAACTTGGCGCCGCCGGACGCGGCGATGGTGATGTATTTGCCGGCCATGGTCGTCCCCCTGTTTAGGCGTCTGGATCGGCGAATATCCGCGCCTTTTTGGCAACCTGCGTCACGCTAGGCAGGGCCCGCCGCCTTGTCAATGGAACGGCCGCAAGGCAAGGTGAAGCCTGCGTGAACCGGGGCTAAGATAGCCTCCGATCGGTAACGCCCGTGGCTCGGGTGGAAGGCGGCGGGGCGAGGAGGACGCATGGGATTCATAAGTCGCGGCGAGTTGCAGCGTCTGGTCGAGCCGGACCGGGTGCATCGGAGCGTCTATGTCGATCCGGCGATTTTCGACATGGAGATGGAGCGGGTTTTCGGCCGCGCGTGGATCTATGTCGGGCACGAAAGCCAGGTTCCGAAGCCCGGCGACTACATAACGGCGCTGATCGGCCGCCAGCCGGTGGTCATGGTCCGCCACACCGATGGCGCCATCCACGTGCTCTACAACAGATGCGGACATAAGGGCGCAGTCGTCGTCGGCGAACGCTGCGGCAACGCCAAGTTCTTCCGCTGCTGCTATCACGGCTGGACCTATAAGACCGACGGCTCGCTCCTCGGCGTGCCGCTGAGGACCGGCTATGAGGGCACGAGTTTCGATACGACAAACGCCGCGTTCTGGATGGCGAAGGTGCCGCGCGTGCAGAACTACCGCGGCTTCGTGTTCGCGAGCCTGGCCGATCACGGGCTCGATTTGAAGACGTTCCTCGGCACGGCTTTGTCGTCGCTCGACGATATGGTCGACCGCGCGCCCGAAGGACAGTTGGAGATCGCGGGCGGCTGCTTCCGCATCCTGCAGCGCTCCAACTGGAAGATCTTCATGGAGAACCTGAACGATCTGATGCATCCGATGATCGTTCACGAATCCTCCGTGGAGGCCGCTCGCCAGCAGGGCAGGGAAGTGGCGCCGGGCGAGCCGCAGCCGCTCGTGATCAAAATCCTCGCGGGCAACGGCGAGGCCTACAGCTTCTGGGAGCGGCTCGGCGTCACGGTCGACGAGCACGGCCACAGCTTCATGGGCGGCATCGTCAGCCCGCGCAGCAACGACCCGGTTTTCCTGCAATACGTCGCGGCCATGGAGAAGAATTACGGCAAGGAGCGGACCGAGAAGATCCTTTCGGTCAACCGCCACAATACCATCTTCTATCCGAGCTGTTCGGTGCAGGCATCGTTTCAGCAGATGCGCGTCATCCGGCCGCTGGCCATCGATCGCACCTTGGTGGAGGTGTGGAATTTCCGCCTCAAGGGCGCGCCGGAAGCCATGTACCAGAAGACGCTGCTCTATTCGAACGTGGTCAACTCGCCCTCGTCCATCGTCATGCCGGACGATCTGGAAGCCTACAACCGCGTGCAGGTGGGCCTCGGCACGGCGGGCTCCGATTGGGTGAGCCTGCATCGCGACACGGGCCGCGACCGGCCCGGCAGCGGCGAGACCTCCGCCATCGGCACCAGCGAATTGCCCATGCGCAACCAGTTCCGCGCCTGGCTCAGATACATGACGGCGGAGGCCTGAGCATGCCGACCGCGGTCAAGTCCAGTGCGGCGCCCGCACAATTGCCCGACGTGGGCGAAATCGAGCGGTTCCTGTCCGAGGAAGCGCGAATGCTCGACGAGGGCCGTTACGACGAATGGCTCGGCTTGTTCACGGACGACGGCATCTATTGGGTCCCGCTCGAGCCCGGCCAGACCGATCCGATCAACCACGTGTCGCTGTTTTACGAGGATCGGCTGTTGCGCGAGATGCGGGTGAAGCGCCTGCGCCATCCGCGGGCATTTTCGCTCGAGCCGCCGCTCAGGACCGCGCGCCTCGTCGGCAACGTCATGGTGGACGCGGGCGAAGGCGGCGAGATCATCGTTCGATCCACGTTCCACATGATGGAGTCTCGCCGCGACGAACAGCGCATGTTCGGCGGCACGTACACGCATCGTCTCGTGGCCGCGGGCGGCGGCCTCCGCATCAAGCTGAAGCGGGTCGACCTCATCAACTGCGACGCGGTGCACGAGGCGCTGCAGACCTTCATCTGACGGCGCGATCCATGGCCCGCGCCGGCACGGCGGTATTAGCACTTCACTACCAGAATGACGTGCTGCATCCGGACGGCAAGATTCGCGTCGGCGTCTCGGCGCGGAGCCGCAAGCGGACCCGCGTGATCGCGGCGGCGCGGGTGCTCCTCGACGGCGCGCGGCGTCACGGCGTTCCAGTGATTTCCGTGCGTATCGGCTTTCGCGCCGATTTCGCCGACGTGATCGCCAACTGCGACATCTTCCGCAACGTGATCCGGCTCGGCGCCATGCAGCGGGGCAGTTGGGGCGCCGAATTCTTCGACGGCCTCGGTCCGCTGCCGGGCGAGGCTGTCATTTCCCACAACCGCATCAGCGCCTTCTATCGCACCGGCCTGCAGCGGCTCCTGCGGCGGCTCAAGACCCGCCGGGTCGTCGTCGCCGGCATCGCCACCAATTACGTGGTCGAGCACACGGTGCGCGACGCCGCCGATATAGGCTATGCGGTGACGGTGGCGAGCGATGCCTGCTCGTCGGGGAACTCGGTCTTGCACAAGGCGAGCCTCGCCAATATGGCGTTGCTGGCGGAAATCGCCCCGGCATCGGATATAGTGCGAAGCTTCAGGGGCAAGACGGGACGGCGAACGTGACGGGACTTTCCGGCAAGACGGCCATCGTGACCGGCGGCGCGACCAGCATCGGCGCCGCGATCGTCCGCGCGTTACGCGGTGCGGGGGCAAACGTGGCGATCGCCGATATCGACGATGCTTCCGGCGCGGTCCTGGCGCGCGAACTCGGTCCCGGCGCCTTGTTCCAGCGTTGCGACATCACCAACGACGCCGAACTGGACTCACTCGTCGCGGCGGTAACGCGCGCCTTCGGCGGCGTCGACATTCTGGTCAACAACGCATGCACCTTCCTCGACAACGGATTGTCCTCGACCCGCGAGGAATGGCTGCGATCGTTCAACACCAACGTCGCGAGCGGCGCGCTGCTGCTGCATCGTCTGGTGCCGACCATGAAGGCGCGAGGCGGCGGCGCGGTGGTGAACTTCAGCAGCATCGCCGGCAAATTCGGGCAGACCAGCCGCGCGCTCTATCCGGTGGCCAAAGCCGCCATCCTCCAGCTCACGCGCAACGAAGCGATGGACCTAGCGCCGCACAAGATCCGCGTCAATGCCATTTCGCCGGGCTGGACCTGGTCCGCAACCATCGAGCGTCTGGCCAAGGGCGACCGGAAAAAGGCCGATCGCATCGGCGGGGAATTCCACCCGCTCGGCCGCGTCGGCAACGCGGAAGACGTGGCCAACGCCGTGCTGTTTCTCTGCTCCGATGCGGCGCAATTCATCACCGGTGTCGATCTGCCGGTCGACGGCGGGTATGCCATGACCGGCCCGGACAAGGGCAAACCGGCCATGGGCCGCCTGGCGGAATAGGCTAACCGTGCCGTTGCGACTCATCGTGGCGCGTGTACTTGCGAAAAGCGGCGCGCGGCTCTCGCTGCTTTACGCGGTGAAGACGCGGCGGCGCGTGCTCGATCTCTAGCCGGCGGGCCGCGCCAGCAGGTCGTTGAATTCCGGATGCTTCTTCAGAAAGCCGGCGATGAAGGGGCATTCGGCAGCGACCTTGAGGCCCTCGGCCCGCACCAACCCCAGCGCGCCCTGCGCGAGGGTCGTGCCGACGCCACGGCCGCCGAGTTCGGGCGGCACCACGGTGTGAACGAAAGTGATCAGCCCCGGCGTGCGGCGGTATTCGGCGAAGGCTATGTGGCCGTCAACGTCGAGTTCGAAGCGGTGCAGCGATCGATTGTCGCGGACGGTGTTGGCCATGGCGCCCCCTACGGCCGCATGTGGAACGCGCTCGGGCCGGTTTTCCTGAGCGGCGCGGCAAGATTGGCGAATTCGCACAGCAGCGGGCGCGTGTCGCGCGGGTCGATGATCTCCTCCACCAGGAACGCTTCCGCCGTGCGAAAGGGCGAACGCACCCGGTTCAGGCGCTCCTCGATATCGGCCCGGAGCTTCGCCGGGTCGCTCGATGCCTCCAGATCGGAGCGGTAGGCGGCTTCGAGGCCGCCCTCGATCGGCAGCGAGCCCCAATCGCCCGATGGCCAGGCGTAGCGGTAGTGCAGGCGCGTCGCGTTCATGTGCGCCGCACCGGCGACGCCGAAGGCCTTGCGCACCAGGATCGAGCACCAGGGCACCGACGCCTGATACACGGCGGCGAGCGCCCGCGCGCCGTGGCGTATGGTGCCCTGCTTCTCAGCTTCGACGCCGATGACGAAACCCGGGCAGTCGACGAAGTGCACCACGGGCAGGTGGAACGTTTCGGCCAGATCGACGAAGCGCGTGATCTTGATGGAGGCGTCGGCGGTCCATCCGCCGCCGTAGTGGTAGGGATCGCCGGCCATGATCGCGACGGGCCAACCGTCGAGACGCGCGAGGGCCGTGATGATCGGGCCGCCGAATTGCCTGCCCATTTCGCAGAAGCTGCCCCTGTCGACGCAGGCCTCGACGATGCGGCGCATCTTGTAGACCTTGCGCCGGTCGCGCGGCACCGCCTCGATCAGCCAGGGATCGCGCCGGTTCGGGTCGTCGGCGGGTGCCGCGCGCGGCGGCAATTCATAGACCGACGACGGCAGGTAGGATAGGAAGCGCCGGGCCGCAGCGAAGGCCTCGTCCTCGGTATCGACTTCTTCGTCGATGGCCCCGGCCTTGGCATGGATCGAGGTCCCGCCGAGCTCTTCCTTGCTCAAGCTCTCGCCGGCGCGGGCCACCACGGGCGGACCGGCGATGAACATCTGCGATATGCCCTTTACCATCACCGCGTAGTGGCTTGTCGCCATGCGGGCGGCGCCGAGACCAGCCACCGAGCCGAGGCCGAGGGAAACCACCGGCACCGTGCCCATGTTGGCGACCACCCAATCCCAGGCCGGGTTGGCCGGAACGTAGGTGCGGCCATCCATCTCGAGCGACTTGACCGAGCCGCCGCCGCCGGTGCCGTCCACCAGGCGGATGATGGGCAAACGCAGCTCATGGGCCATCTGCTCGGCAATGCCCTGCTTGCCGCGGATCGAGGCGTCGGCGGCGCCGCCGCGCACCGTGAAATCGTCGCCGCCCACAACCACATGGCGGCCGTCGATGGTGCCTCGTCCGGCCACGAAATTGGCCGGCATGAAATCGACCAGATTGCCTTTGGCGTCGTAGGTCGCCTTGCCGGCGATGGTGCCGGTCTCGCGAAACGAGCCGGGATCCAGAAGCCGTTGCACCCGTTCGCGAACGGTGAGCTTGCCGCCGTCGTGTTGGCGTTTGACCTTGTCCGGGCCGCCCATGCGCAGCGCGAGCGCTTCGCGCCGGCGCAACTCTTCGATCTCGTTCTCCCAACTCATTCAGCGCAACCCTTAGTGTTTACTATGCTCATTAAGGTTACCACGTTGAGACTACAGGGAAAAATCAATCAAAACTACGCGAATCAGAGTCGAGTTTATTTGCGCTATACGGGCGCTTCTGTAGACTAGGCGAGAACAACGTTCCCAAGTCCACCGGTTAGAAGAGGGTCGCGTCGGTAGGCATCTTCGACGCGGCGACGGGTGGATTAACGATGGACACGCTGGTGACCCAGAAGCCGCTGCAAAGCGCTGTAGCGATCGATCTGGCGGAGGCTGCCGAGCGTCTCGGACTCAGCCTGAAGACGCTTGAGGTCATCCTGCAGCACGGCATCCTGAACGGCTATCAGGACACCGACGGCCGCTGGAAGGTCATCCTCGACGCCGACGGCGCCATTCCAGCGCCTCGCTCGCCGGAAAATACCGCAGCGGGCCAGCCGCGGTCGCCGGTCGAACTGCGCCGGGATGCGCCGCGACGGAGCGAGCCGCCGCCACCGAAAGCGGACGTGCCGCCGCTCTCGCCGTCCCAAGGCGAGCCTTCGAAGTCCGAGGCGCCGAAGCCCGAGACCCCGAAAGGCGAAGCGCCGCAATCACCTCCGCCGCGGCCCCCGTCGCCCCCGGCCGCGCCGCCGCGGCGCACGGAACCTGCCCGGCCGCCGGCCGAAATCGGGTCCAGCACCGTCGAGCGGCTTCTGGCCGAGCAAGTGGAATACCTGCGAGGCCAGCTCGAGCGGCGGGAGGGCGCGCTGGCTGAAAAGGACGCGCTCGTCGGAGAATTGATGCGCCGCCTGGTGAAACTCAGCCGGACCGCCGTCGAGCGGATCCCGAACGACCATGTTCTGCGCGGCGAGATCGAATTGACCAAGGCCGAACAGTCCCGGATCACCGAACGTCACGAGAAGGCGATGCGCAACCTCGGCGACGTCCTGGCCTCGGTGCGTGACTATTTGGCGCGCCAGAAGGTCAAGGATAAACTCTGATCCATGGACCAGCGCGCGAGCGACGACCGTCCCGGCGTGGAAGAAGTGCGGGAGGCGGTGGCGGCGATTTGCCGCCGCTTCGGCCTCGACTATTGGCGCGAACGCGACAAGACGCACACCTTTCCCCATGACTTCGTGAAGGCCTTTGCCGACGCCGGCTGGCTCGGCATCGCCATGCCGGAGGACGTCGGCGGCGCCGGCCTCGGCATCACCGAAGCCGCCACCATGATGCAGGCCATCGCCGAATCCGGCGCCGGCTTCAGCGGCGCATCGGCGCTGCACATGAACATCTTCGGCCTCAATCCGGTGGTGAAGCACGGCAGCGACGAGCAGCGCCGCCGCATGCTGCCGCCATTGATCCAAGGCCGCGAGCGCGCCTGCTTCGCCGTCACCGAGCCCGATGCGGGGCTCGATACCTTGAGCCTGAAGACGCGTGCCGTGCGCAACGGCGATAAATACGTCGTCCACGGCCAAAAGGTCTGGACTTCGACCGCGCAGGTCGCCAACAAGATGCTGCTGCTGGCGCGCACCACGCCCGCCGAGCGATGCCGCGAGCGCGTCGACGGGCTGACGCTGTTCTACTGCGACCTCGACCGCGCCCACGTGAAGGCCGACGAGATCGAGAAGATGGGGCGTGCCGCCGTGGATTCCAACGTGGTGTTCATCGACGGCCTGGAGATTCCCGCCGCCGATCGCATCGGCGAGGAAGGGCGTGGTTTCCGCTATCTGATCGACGGGCTGAACCCCGAGCGCATCCTGATCGGCGCCGAATGCGTCGGCCTCGGCCGCATCGCTCTCAAGATCGCCTCCGAATACGCGCGCGAGCGGCGCGTATTCGGCCGCCCGATCGGCCAGAACCAGGGCATCCAGCATCCGCTGGCGAAATGCTGGATGGAACTCGAAGCGGCGAACCTGATGGTGTTCAAGGCGGCCGCGCTCTATGACAAGGGCGAACCCTGCGGCGCCGAGGCGAATTCCGGAAAATATCTCGCGGCGGAGGCCGGGCACGCGGCATGCGAGCGCGCGGTGCTGACCCACGGCGGTTTCGGCTACGCCAAGGAATATCACGTGGAGCGCTTCCTGCGCGAGATGTACATACCCCGCATCGCGCCGGTCTCGGCGGAGATGATCCTCTGCTTCATCGCCGAGAAAGTGCTCGGCTTGCCGAGGTCGTATTGACTGCCTGGACGACGCCGCGCCCTTCGGCGTGCGGTAGCGTTAGCGCGATGCAGCCGCCCTACGTTCATGCCGATCCGCTTCGGGCGTCGATTTCCGAGCGCTTGTCGCGTTTCCCGGTTCAGTTTCATGCCGATGCGCGCAGGCTGAAGCACGCCACCGTGGCCATCACCGTCGTGGCGCTGGAAGCGAGCAATGAATTCGGCGCGCGCGGGGATGCGGCGTTCCTGCTCACCAGGCGCGCATCCAAGCTTAGGGCCCATAGCGGACAATGGGCCTTGCCGGGTGGGCGGATCGATCCAGGCGAAACCATCGAACAGGCCGCACTTCGAGAGCTTCACGAGGAGATCGGCATCGAACTCGGTCCGGATGCCATCATTGGCCGGCTGGACGATTACGAGACCCGTTCGGGTTATCTGATGTCGCCGCTCGTCGTTTGGGCGCCGCCCGATGCGGTCGCGACACCCAACCCGTCCGAGGTGGCCAAGCTCTATCGCATTTCCTTGAGGGAGCTTCGACGAGAGGGTTCCCCGGAGATCTTTTCCATCCCGGAATCCGGTCGGCCGTTGATCCGCTTGCCCCTATCGGCCGTGAACAATCACATCAATGCGCCGACAGCGGCCATTCTCTATCAGTTCCGCGAGGTGGCGCTGGAAGGCCGCGCCACGCGCGTCGCCCACTTCGACCAGCCGGTGTTCGCCTGGCGCTGATGCGCGATCAGCCCGCCTTGCTCCGCTCCATCTCGGGCAAGCGGTAATCCTTGAAGCGTTCGCGCAGCGTGAGCTTGTGGATCTTGCCCGTGGCGGTCATGGGCATCTGATCGACGAACACCACATCGTCCGGCATCCACCAGCTCGCCACCTTGCTCCGCATGTAGTCGAGCAATACCCGGCCGTCGAGCGCGCTGCCCTGCTTGCGCACGACGATCAGCAGGGGCCGTTCCTGCCACTTGGGATGCGCGACGGCGATCACGGCGGCCTGCATAACCTCCGCATGGCCCATGGCGACATTTTCAAGCTCGATCGAGCTGATCCATTCGCCGCCCGACTTGATCACGTCCTTGGAGCGGTCGGTGAGTTGGATATGGCCTTGGCCATCGATAGTGGCCATGTCGCCGGTCTTCAGCCAACCATCGTCGTCGAGGGCGCTGCCGCCTTCGCCTTTGAAGTACCCCGACGAAACCCACGGGGCCTTGACGCGCAAATGGCCGAAGGCTTTGCCGTCGTGGGGCAATGCTCGGCCGGTGTCGTCGACGATGCGATATTTCACGCCGAAAATGGCGCGTCCCGACTTCATGCGCCGGTCGATCCGTTGCTCGAATGGCAGGTCCGCGGTGCCGGGATACATGGTGGCGCTGCTGCCGCCGAGCGCTTCCGTCATGCCCCAGGCCTGCATCAATTCCACACCATAGTCACGTTCCAGCTTCTCCACCAGCGCGCGTGGCGGCGCGGAACCGCTCGAAAGCGTCATGCGCAGCTTGGAGAATTTCTTGCCCTGGCGGTCGAGCCAATCGGTCAGGATCAGCCACATGGTCGGCACGCCGCAGGTGAGCGTCACCTGCTCGCTCTCGATCAGGTCGTAGAGCATTTCGGGTTCGTAATTGCGTCCGGGAAGCACCAGCTTGGCGCCGGTCATGGGCGCCAGATACGGGAACTGCCACGCGTTGCCGTGGAACATGGGCGCCATGGGCATCAGCACCTCGGCCGAGCCGTTCTTGCCGCCGATGCCGAGAAAGCTGGTGAACAGCAGGGTGACCAGCAGCGCCGAACGATGGGAATAGACCACGCCTTTGGGGTTGCCCGTCGTGCCGGACGTGTAGCAAATGGTCGACGCCGTCTTCTCGTCGAGAACCGGCCATTCATAGGCGCCGTCCTCGCGCGCCAACAGTTCCTCGTAGCACATCAGGTTGGCAAGCTTCGTGTTCGGCGGCATGAGCGCCTTTTCCGTCATCATCACGAAGGCTTTGACGGTGGTCAGCCGCGGCGCGATCTGCTCGGCCATGGGCAGCGTCAGCGCGTCGATGAACAGGTAGCTGTCTTCGGCGTGGTTGATGATGTAGACGAGCTGGTCGGGGAACAGCCGCGGGTTGACCGTGTGCAGCACGGCGCCCATGCCGGATACGCCGTAGAACATCTCCAGGTGCCGGTGCGTATTCCAGGCGAGGCTGCCGATGCGCTCGCCTTGCTTCACGCCCATGCGGTGCAACGCCTGGGCCAGTTTCTTGGAACGGAGATGCGCATCCTTATAGGTGTAGCGGTGCAGGCCGCCCTCGATAGTGCGTGCGACGATTTCCGCCGTGCCGTGAAACTCCGCCGCATAATCGATCAGCGCCGAGATCGACAGCGGCATATCCATGATCAGGCCCTGCATGACGCGCTTCCCCGACTGGCCAGCCGGTCTCCCCGGCGAGCGGCATGTTACTGATTAGTAAGCATTTTCGCCATAGATAGATGCGCCAGGCGCATGTCTCGGGCTTTGACAGGCGCGCTCTCAATCCCTACATATCCCCGGCCATGTCCAAGACAGCCGCCGAAATCGCCCGCCGCCGCACTTTTGCGATCATTTCGCATCCTGATGCCGGCAAGACCACGCTCACCGAAAAGTTGCTGCTGTTCGGCGGCGCCATTCAGCTTGCCGGCGCGGTCAAGGCCCGCGGCGAGCGGCGGCGCGCGCGTTCCGACTGGATGGCCATCGAGCGCGAGCGCGGCATCTCGGTCACCGCATCGGTAATGACCTTCGACCACGACGGCACCGCGTTCAACCTGCTCGACACGCCGGGCCACGAGGACTTCAGCGAAGATACATACCGAACCCTGACCGCGGTCGAGAGCGCCATCATGGTGATCGATGCCGCCAAAGGCATCGAGGCGCAGACACGCAAGCTCTTTGAAGTCTGCCGGTTGCGCGACCTGCCGATCCTGACGTTCATCAACAAGCTCGATCGCGAGAGCCGCGAGCCGTTCGAACTGGTCGACGAGATCGAAAAGACCCTGGCGCTCGACGTGGCGCCGGTCACCTGGCCCATCGGCAGCGGGCAAAGCTTCAAGGGTTGCTACGATCTCCTGGCAGACCGGCTGTTGCTGTTCGAGGGCGGAGACCGGGAGCGCATCGGCGACGTCGTGCCGGTGAACGGCTTGGACGATCCTGCGCTCGACGCGCGCTTGCCCGCCGACCTGGTGGCGAAGCTTCGCGAAGACGTGGCCTTGGTGCGCGCCGCCACGCCGAAATTCTCGCTCGCGAGCTTTCTCGAGGGCCATCTGACGCCCTTGTTCTTCGGCAGCGCGCTTAAGAACTTCGGCGTCGCGGAATTGCTGAAGGCGCTGGCGGAATTCTCTCCTCCGCCGCGGCCGCAGCCGGCGGAGCAGCGCTCTGTCGAGCCGGACGAAGCGCCGGTCAGTGGCTTCGTGTTCAAGATCCAGGCCAACATGGATCCCAATCATCGCGACCGCATCGCCTTCGTGCGCCTGTGTTCCGGCCGCTTCAGGCGCGGCATGAAACTCTTTCATCCGCGCAGCGGCAAGTGGCTCTCGGTCCATAGTCCGATGTTCTTCTTGGCGCAAGACCGCGAGCTTGCCGAAGAGGCCTGGCCCGGCGACATCATCGGCATTCCGAACCACGGTTCGCTGCGCATCGGCGATGCTCTCACCGAGGGCGAGGATTTGCGCTTTACCGGCATCCCGAGCTTCGCGCCGGAAGTGCTGCGCCGCGCCCGGCTGGATGATCCCATGCGCGCCAAGCAATTGCGCAAGGCGCTGCAGGACCTGGGCGAAGAGGGCGTGAGCCAGGTCTTCAGGCCGCTCACCGGATCGAACTGGATCGTCGGCGTCGTCGGGCCGCTGCAATTCGACGTTCTTGCCGCGCGCATCGGCGCCGAATACAACATCAAGGCCGGATTCGAACAGGCGCCCTACGAAACGGCGCGCTGGATCGAATGTTCCGACAGCGCCGCCTTGAAACGTTTCGTCGACGCCAATCGCAACGACATTGCCGAAGACGCCGACGGAGCGCTGGTATTCCTCGCCCGCAACGCCTGGGTACTCGGCCGGGCGCAACAGGACTGGCCCGCCGTGCGCTTCAAGGCCACGCGCGAGCAGCATGCGCCGGAGCCGGCGAACGCTTGAGACTTCGGCGTGCCGCACTAGTTATCCCCATCACACAGTTTTTATTGCGCCGGCGCATTCAGGGTTTGCGCATGGGATGTATGGGGTAATATTGGCCGATGCAGGTGTCGCCAGAACCGACGACCGCCGGCGCCGCGCGCGAGAATCTTGCGCGGCGCTTCAAGCACATACGTGACGCCACCGTCGCGCTGACCGAAGGGCTGGAGCCCGAGGACCTGGTGATCCAGTCCATGCCGGACGCCAGCCCCACGAAGTGGCACCTCGCTCACACGACATGGTTCTTCGAGACGTTCATCTTGACGGCGCATGCGCCCGGCTACGATGTCTTCGATCCGACCTTCGGCTATCTGTTCAATTCCTACTATGAAGCCGTCGGCGCGCGACACCCGCGCGCGGAGCGCGGCCTGCTGTCGCGCCCCACGACCCGCCGGATCATTGACTATCGCGCCCACGTGGACGCCGCCGCGACCATGTGGCTCGAACGGGCCAGCGACAATGCGTTCGCCGCGGCGCGTGATGTGTTCGTGCTCGGATTGCACCACGAGCAGCAGCATCAAGAACTCATCGTGACCGACCTCAAGCACGCGCTGGCCCGGCACCCCGAGATGCCCGTGTACCGGACCGACGTTGCGCGACCGTCTGCCGCCGCCGCGCCGCTCACATGGTCGGAGCACGAAGGCGGCGTGCGCGAAATCGGCCACGATGGCGCCGGTTTCGCGTTCGACAACGAAGGTCCGCGCCACAAAGCCTACGTCGCACCCTTCCGCATCGCCAACCGGCTCGTCACCTGCGGCGAGTATGCCGCTTTCATCGACGATGACGGCTATCGCCGGCCGGAGTTCTGGCACTCGGAAGGCTGGGCCGCCGTTCAGGCCCGCGGTTGGACGGCGCCGCTCTACTGGCGCGGCCGCGATATCATCACGCTGTCGGGCGCGCGCGCGCGCGACGCGGCGGAGCCGGTATGCCACGTGAGCTGGTATGAAGCATCGGCCTTTGCGAAATGGGCGAAGGCCCGCCTGCCGACGGAAGCCGAATGGGAAGTCGCGGCAGGCGATGTGCCGGTCGCCGGCAATCTTCTCGATGCCGGCCATTGGCATCCGGTACCGGCGGCATCGGCCGCGGCGAGGCAAATCTACGGCGACGTTTGGGAATGGACGGCGAGTCCCTACGTGCCCTATCCCGGATTCCGCGAACCGCCGGGCGCCATCGGCGAATACAACGGCAAGTTCATGGCAAGCCAGATGGTGCTCCGCGGCGGCAGTTGCGCCACGCCCGAAGGCCACATACGGCCGACCTATCGCAACTTCTTCTATCCCGATGCGCGCTGGCAATTCAGCGGCATCCGCCTCGCGAGCGACCTATGAGAAGCGCCCGCGGCGAAGCGAGGTTCCATGACCTGGCGCCGGCGCAGGAGAGTTTCCGCGACGCCGTGTTGACCGGCCTCAGCCAGCCGGCGAAACGCATCCCTTGCAAGTTTCTCTACGACGCGCGGGGCTCGGAGCTGTTCGAGCGCATTTGCGAGCTGCCCGAATACTACCCGACCCGCACCGAGATGCGGTTGCTCCGCCGTTTCGCCAACGAGATCGCGGCGGCGATCGGCCCGCGTTGCCAGCTCGTCGAGTTCGGCAGCGGCGCCAGCGCCAAGTCGCGCATCATGCTCGACGCGCTCGACCGCCCCGCGGCCTATGTGCCGATCGATATTTCCGGCGACCACCTGGCGCGCCAGGCGGCGGTCATGGCCCGCGAATTTCCCGACGTGGAAGTGATTGCGCTCTGCGCCGACTTCACGGCCGAGGTGCCGCTGCCGCCCCATGCGGGCGGCAAGCGCATCGCCTTCTTCCCGGGTTCCACCATCGGCAACTTGACGCCAAGCGAAGCGCGCGACTTTCTTGCGTCCTGGGCGCCGAAGCTTGCCGGCGGGGGCATGATCGTCGGCGTCGATCTGAAAAAGGACCCGGCAATCCTCAATGCCGCGTACAACGACACGGCGGGCGTCACTGCGGCGTTCATTCTCAATCTGCTGGCCCGCGTCAACCGCGAACTCGACGGCGACTTCGATCTGGCCGCCTTCGCCCATCGGGCCTATTACGAACCGGATGTGGGTCGCGTGGCGCTGTTCATCGAAAGCCGGCGCGAGCAGACCGCGCGCGTCAACGGCGCCACGTTTCGCTTTGCCGCCGGCGAGCGCATCCACGCCGAGGATTCCTGGAAATATTCGATCCCGGAATTCCAGGAATTGGCGGCGCAGGCGGGCTTTCGCCCGATCCACGTCTGGACCGACCCGCAAAGCCTGTTCGGCGTGCACTATCTCGAAGCGCGCTGAACGATCCCTCACGTTTCCCGGAGCGATACCAGCGTCGCGTTGCCGCCGGCGGCCGTCGTATCGGTGCTAACGACGCGCTCGACGGCGAAGCGGTGCAAGTAGTAGGGACCGCCTGCCTTCGGACCCGTGCCGGATAGTCCCTCGCCGCCGAAGGGCTGCGAGCCGACCACGGCGCCGATCATGCCGCGATTCACATAAGCGTTTCCCGCGCGCACGCGGCTCGCGATATGGCGTGCCCGCTCGTCGATGCGCGTATGGATGCCGAGCGTCAAACCGAAGCCGGTGCCGTTGACGGCGTCGATGACCTGGTCGAGACGGTCGGCTGCGAAGCGGATGACGTGCAGCACGGGTCCAAAGACCTCGCCCGCGAGGCGTTCGATCCCGTCGATCTCGAAGGCATGGGGCGCCACGAACGTGCCGTTGATGCAATCGTGCGGCAAAGTCACGGCGCGAACGAGCCGTGCTTCGCGCTGCATCCGGGCGATATGCGTATCGAGATTCGATTTTGCGTCGTTGTCGATCACCGGGCCGAAGTCGGTCGATAGCAATGCGGGATCGCCGCCGCGCAGCTCGTCCATGGCGCCGGCAAGCATATCGAGCACGCGATCGGCCACGTCCGACTGCAAGAACAGGACGCGCAAAGCCGAACAGCGCTGGCCGGTGGAACCGAAGGCCGATTGAACGGCGTCCGCTACGACCTGCTCGGGCAGGGCCGAAGAATCAACGATCATGGCATTCTGGCCGCCAGTCTCCGCGATCAGCGGAACAATGGGCCCGCTGCGATCGGCCAATGAGCGCTGAATGGCCTTCGCCGTGTCGGTGCCGCCGGTGAAAGCGACGCCGGCGACGCGCTCGTCGCGGATGAGCGCCTGCCCGATGCTGGCGCCGTCACCCGGCAACAGGTGCAGCGCAGCCGCCGGGACGCCCGCCTCATGCAGCAACCGCACGGCGGCCGTTGCCATCAACGGCGTTTGCTCGGCCGGTTTGGCGATGACGGCGTTTCCGGCCGCCAAAGCCGCGGTGATCTGCCCGAGGAAGATTGCGAGCGGAAAATTCCACGGACTGATGCAGACAAAGACACCGCGGCCGCGCAAGGCGAGCTCGTTGCGTTCGCCGGTCGGACCGGGCAGGCGCATTGGCGCGGCGAAATCGGCGCGCGCGCGCTCTGCGTAGTAACGGCAGTAGTCGATCGCCTCGCGCACCTCGGCGACGGCATCCGGCAGGGTCTTGCCGGCTTCGCGCACGGCGAGATACATCAAATCGGACATTCGAGACTCGAGCAGATCTGATGCACGCTCCAGGATCGCGGCGCGCTCCGTCGCGGTCGTCGCATCCCACGCGCCGGCCGCCTTATGCGCGACGTTGAGGGCATGATCCAGGTCTTGCGATGATGCGTCGGCGGACTTGCCGATCACGCGGCGATTGTCGCTTGGGTCGCGAACCTCCCGCGTGTTTGCTTCGCCGAGCGCGCCGTCGACGATCGGACCGGCGCGCCAAGTCAGACCCGACGCGCGCCTCATGTTTTCCGCAAGCCTCGCGAGTGCGACGGGATCGGCCAGATCGAGCCCGCGGGAATTGCGCCGCGCGGGCGCGAAGAGATCTTGCGGAAGCGGAATGCGCGGGTGCGGCTTCGGCTCCGTCGCCGCCAAGACCACGCCCGGGTCCGCCACGACCTCGCCGATCGGCAAGGACGCGTCGCTCAACCGGTTGACAAAGGAAGTGTTCGCGCCGTTCTCCAGCAGCCGGCGCACCAGATAGGCCAGCAGATCCTTGTGGGTGCCGACCGGCGCATAAATGCGGCATCCCACATCCGCACCGGTCGTGCCGAGAATGCGATCGTAAAGCGCTTCGCCCATGCCATGCAGGCGCTGGAACTCGTAATCGCGGCTCGTTCCGGCGAACTCCATGATGCTGGCGGCCGTTTGCGCATTGTGCGTGGCGAATTGCGGATAGATCGCATCGGGGGCGGCAAGCATTCGCCGGGCGCAAGCGAGATACGAAACGTCCGTCGCCAATTTGCGTGTGAACACCGGATATCCCTCCAGGCCGCGCACCTCCGCCCACTTGATCTCGCTGTCCCAATAAGCGCCTTTGACGAGGCGGACCATCAGACGGCGGCCGTGCGCGCGCGCTTCGGCGATTGCCCAGTCCAACACGTGCGGCGCGCGCTTCTGATAGGCCTGAACGGCGAAGCCAAGCCCGTGCCAACCCGCCAATGCGGGATCGGCAATGAGCCGCGAAAGCAGATCGAGCGACAGCTCCAGCCGGTCAACTTCCTCGGCATCGATAGTGAGGCCGATGTCGGCAGCCTTGGCGAGTTCGGCGAGGCTCTGCAAACGGGGCAGCAGCCGCGTGTGGACCTTGGCGCGGCTTGCGACGTCGTATCGCGGATCGAGCGCCGAAAGCTTGACGGAGATTCCAGGTCCGGCGATCGGGCCGCGTGCGGCGGCCGCGCCAGCGATCGCGGAAATCGCACCGGCATAGGCGTCGAAATACCGCTCTGCGTCGGCGAGCGTCCGCGCCGCTTCGCCCAGCATGTCGTAGGAGTGCCGCAAGCCGCGGCTTTCCGCCTCGGCGGCGCGCTCCAGAGCCGAGCCGATATCCGTGCCCATCACGAACTGCCGGCCGAGCAGGCGCATGCCTTGCGCGATCGCCTGGCGTATGACCGGCTCGCCGCTCTTTGCGATCAGGCGATTGATGATGCCGCCGAGCGAACCGGCGGGCAGCTCTCCCGGCTCGAGCACGCGCCCCGTCAGCATCAAGGCCCAGGTCGACGCGTTGACGAATATGGATTCGGAGCGGCCGAGATGGTTCTCCCAATCGGCGGAGACGATCTTGTCGCGGATCAGGCGATCGGCGGTCGCCGAGTCGGGTATGCGCAGAAGCGCTTCGGCGAGCGACATGAGCACGACGCCTTCGGGGCTGGCGAGCGAATATTCGCGCAGGAAGGCGTCGAGCCCCCCGTACCCCTTCGATTCAGCGCGCACGGCCTCCACCAAAGAGGTGGCGGCGCTTTGAATGCGCACACGCGCTTCCGCCGTCACCGTCGCCTCGGCGAGCAAATGCGACACACAAGCGGTTTCGTCGGCGCGAATCGCTTTGCGCATTTCAGCGCGCTTCGGGTCAGCGAACTCAAGGGGATCGGCGACGACCATCGCATCGGGCGCGGTAGCCAAGGATGTCGGCGACTTCGGCAGGCATGTACCTCCGTACCTACGACCACAAGAATAACACAACGACGATACGACTTTGGCGCGCCAGGTTAACGACGATCAGGGCTATCTATGCAGCGTAGTGCGTACAGGACCAAGGCCATGACAATGACCGCTTACCCGAATTCGATTGCCAAGCTTACCCATTCGCTGCGCCGCTATGCGCAGGCTTTTTCCGGTTCGCCCGACGCGGCGGCGAGGGCGGTGCAAAATTGCCTGGCCATGTCGAGCGACATCGGAACGGTGTCGCGCGGCCGGATATATCGCCGCTTGCAGGAGGCGCTTGCCGACCAAACCGGCGAGCCGGTTCACGCTTCGGCGCTGACCAAGCTGCCGGAGGCCGAGCGCGCGGCGTTTCTGTTGAGCGTCCTCGAAGGCTTTTGCGACGCCGACATCGGCGACATCCTCGATGTCGCGGCGTTCGAAGTGCGCGGACTCATTCAGCGCGCGCAGAACCTGTTTCACGATGCCGAGCCTTTGCCGTCCCGCGTGCTGATCGTCGCCGATCGCACCAGCGACACGCGCGTCATGGCGCGCACGGTTTGCCAACTTGGTCACAGGGTCTGCGGCATCGCTTCGGATCGGCTCACCGCCGAGCGCCTGGCGCGCAACGAGCGGCCGGACCTGGTGCTGGCGGAGCTCGGCCTCGGCAACGGCGAGAGCGCGCGCGTCATCGCGCTCGGATTGAAGCGCAGCATGGGCGTGCCGTTCGTTCTGGTCGGACGGTTCCGCCCGGACCTGCTGTCGGACGATCTGCCGGCGTCCTTGGTGATCGACCGGCCGATGTTCGCCGAGGCGCTCTGGGGCGTGCTGCGCGCGGCGCTCGGCGAGGCGGGGACGGCTAATCCGTGCCGGCCGGCTCGACCCGGCGAATATCACCGTTGGCGCCGGTCATCCGATGCATCAGGGCAATGGCCTCGCGAGTCACCAGAAGGTCGAGGAACAAGGTCCGCTCTGCGGCAAGCCCATCCTGCAACGGCAGCTCCGCACTTCTTCGCACCAAATACTTGATGTGCGCCACCGCGCGCGGCGATTTGCCGGCGATTTCGCCGGCAATTTCCCGTCCGCGCGCGAGCGCATCCCCGTCGGTCACCTCATGCACCATGCCGAGCGCAAGCGCCTCCGCGGGCTTGATCGTACGGCCGCGAAGCATCATCTCGAGCGCTCGCGCCGGCCCGACCAGGCGCGATAGCTTCTGCGTGCCGCCGGCGCCGGGCAGAAGCCCGATATTGATCTCCGGCAATCCGATGGAATAGTCGCCGGCCGCCGCGATCCGGATGTCGCATGCCAAGGCGAATTCGAAGCCGCCGCCCATGCACATGCCGTTAATGGCGGCAATGGTGGCCTTGGGCATTTCCTCCATGCGGCGGCAGATTGCGCCGAAAGCGTGCTCCGGCACGGGGCGCGCCGGATCGAAGGTCATTGCGCGTTCGCCGATCCGTGCCGCTAGGCGCTCCAACTCGGGCACGGAATAGTGGCGAATGAAGACGCCCGGCGCCGCGCCCGTGAAGACGACCGCGCCGATGCCGTCATCGGTCTCCACCCGCCGCACGGCGGCATCGAGCTCTGCCACCGTGGCTTCGTTCATGCAGCCGCCGGGCAGGTTCGCGAAGCGGATGAGCGCCACCCGATCCTGCACCTCGATCCCAATCTGCACCATGTCATCCTCCGCAGCCGGTTGCCGGACCACTATAACAGCGGGGGCGGAATACGGCGGACCGGCGCAATCGGCACTTGACGGCGACCGGCGGCGCCCATTTGGTATTGGCGATGGCAGACACCAGGACAACGTTCCCTTGGGGCCGGGTCGCCCAGGCAACTCTGGCCATGGCGGCGCCCGTCGCCGTGGTTCTCGCGGCCTTGGTGGTTCTCCGTCGTCTCGACGTGAATACGGCGCTGGTCGCCGGCGTCCTGATCGTCTTGCCGCTGGGGTTCATGGCGGCGCGGCATCTGGGCGACCTTTGGTCCGTGATCCGTTTTGCCGAGCGATTGCGCGCCGGCTCGTCCTCGGCCGCCCTAGACGCGCCGCCGCCGCGCGCCGCGGGGTCGCTGGTCGCCGCCGAGCTTGCCCAGGCGCTCGGCCGCTTTCACAAGAGCGTTGCGGTCGAGCAGCAGCGGCTTGACGCGGAAGCGGCCGCCTCCGGCGCGGTGTTCGACAGCCTGCCGGACCCGCTCCTGATCCTGGATGCGGACCGGCGAATCTTGCGCGCCAACGACGCGGCGGCGAACCTGTTCGGCGAGAGCCTGGCCGGGAGGGAGCTGATCCAGGTACTGCGCCATCCGGCGGTATTGGATGCGGTCCAGGCGGTGCTGGCCGGCGGCGCCGGTTCGCGGCAGGTCGAGTTCGTTCTCCCGGTGCCGGTCGTGAGAGAGCTCAGTGCGCGGGCCGTGGGGCTGGTCCGCGGCGGCGAGCGCCCCATGGCGATTCTCACATTCCAGGATTTGACGGCGATCAAGCGCGCCGAGCAGATGCGGGCGGATTTCGTCGCCAATGCGAGCCACGAACTGCGCACGCCGCTCGCGACGCTGATCGGCTTCATCGAGACGTTGCAGGGTCCGGCACGCGACGATTCCGAGGCCCGGCAGCGGTTTCTCGGCATCATGCGCGAGCAGGCCGAACGCATGGCGCGGCTGATCCGCGATCTCCTGTCGCTGTCGCAAATCGAGCTCAACGAGCACACACCGCCGCAGAACCGCGTGGATGTGCGCGAGGCAATCGGATCCGTGGTCGATATGCTGCAAATGCAGGCCGCCGCCAAGGGCATGCGCATCGACACCGAAGCCCCGGCCGCGCTGCCGCCCGTGGTCGGGGAGCGGGACGAGCTGATCCAGGTGTTTCAGAACCTGATCGACAACGCCATCAAATACGGCCGGCCCAATACGCCGGTCACGGTGACCGTGCGGCTGCCGCGCGGCGATGCGAGCCGGCGGATCGGCGCGCCGGCGCTTGCGGTGTCCGTCTCGGATCGGGGCGAGGGCATCGCCCGGGAACACCTGCCGCGCCTGACGGAGCGGTTCTACCGGGTGGACAGCGCACGAAGCCGTGCCCTCGGCGGAACCGGCCTTGGACTCGCCATCGTGAAGCATGTCCTGAACCGCCACCGCGGCTCGCTGACCATCGAGAGCGAGGAAGGGCAGGGGTCCACGTTCACAGTGTTCTTGCCGGCCGCCGACGGCGCCATTCCGGCGAATTAGCCCGTCTCGCCATTTATCTGACCTCGAAAACGTCCCTTGTAATCAATTCGTCATCGTAGTGACATCAAGCCGTCAAGGATGCGCGCCATCCTGCGCGCAGCGGAGAGCGGAATGGCCACCGATCATATCGTTAAGTCCTACGACGAAGAGCTAAGCCGCCTCAGCGGCACAATCACGCAAATGGGCGGCCTGGCCGAAACCCAGCTTGCCATGGCGATTCAGGCCATGGTGCGCCGGGACAGCGAACTCGCCGCCAGCATCATCGAGCGGGATGCGCAGGTGGACCAGCTCGAGCGCGACGTGGACAATTTCGTGGTCCGCCTCTTGGCGCTGCGCCAGCCGATGGCGACCGACCTAAGGATGATCGTGACGGCCCTTCGGATTGCATCGGATCTGGAACGCATTGCCGACTATGCCGCCAACGTCGCGAAGCGCGCGATCGCCTTAAACCAGGTTCCGCCCGTGCGCCCCATGCACACGGTGCCCCGCATGGGCGCGGTGGTGCAGGAGATGATCAAGGACGTCATCGACGCCTACGTGGCGCGCGACGTGGCCAAGGCCATGGCGGTCTGGAACCGCGACGAGGAAGTCGACGAGATGTACAACTCGCTCTTTCGCGAGTTGCTGACCTACATGATGGAGGATCCGCGCTCCATCACCACGTGCACCCATCTGCTGTTCATCGCCAAGAACATCGAGCGCATCGGCGACCACACCACCAATATCGCCGAATTGATCCACTACCAGGTCAACGGCAGCACGATCAAAGCCATCCGGCCGAAGGGCGACAAGACCAGCTTCGCCGTCGTGCAGCGGACCAAGAGCGAGGGCGCCAATTGATGCGGCCCAACATCCTCATCACCGAGGACGAAGCCGCACTCGTCGCAATGCTCCGCTACAACCTCGAAAAAGAGGGCTACGCGGTCGATGAAGCGGCGGACGGACAAGAGGCGCTGATCAAGGTTGCCGAAAGCAAGCCCGATCTGATCCTGCTCGACTGGATGCTGCCGCAGCTTTCCGGCCTCGAAGTGTGCCGGCAGATCCGGCGCAACCCCGAGACCCGCAGCATCCCGATAATCATGGTGACGGCGCGCGGCGAGGAGGCCGATCGCGTGCGCGGGCTGGATGTGGGCGCCGACGACTATATCGCCAAACCGTTCTCGCCCGGCGAATTGATGGCCCGCATTCGCGCGGTGCTGAGGCGCGTCCGTCCGGCGCTCGCCGAAGAAGTCTTGACCTGCGGCGACTTGACCATGGACCTTGCCTCCCATCGGGTCATGCGGCGCGATCGCGAAGTGCGCCTCGGACCGACGGAGTTCCGCCTGCTGCGGCATTTCCTCGAACATCCGGGCCGGGTTCTGTCGCGCGAGCATCTGCTCAACGCGGTATGGGGGCGCGACGTCTTTGTCGAAGAGCGGACCGTGGACGTCCATATCCGCCGCTTGCGCAAGGCCGTCAACGGCGACGGCGAGTCCGATCTGATCCGCACCGTGCGGTCGGCCGGCTACGCCTTGGAAGTGCCGCTCGCCGCCTGATGCGCGAAGGCGGCGCCGCTATTTGATCTGGGCGGTCCGGCTCTTGAGCTGATCCAGCAGCGCGCCGATCTGCCCGCTATTGTTCTGGATGACTGAAGCGAATTCCTCGCGCTGCGACTGCATCATGCTGACGCCCTCGACCGAAACGTCGATGATCCTGTAGCCGGTGTCGTTCTTGCGGACCCGCCAGACGACGCGCACGGGCTGCTCGTTCGGGCGACTGATCAGGCTCTTGACGTACGAATCGCCGTCGTCGCCGGTGCTGGTCCCATCGACGTTCAGCGTCTCGCCGGTGTACTGGCCGAACCGGGCTGCGTAGCTCTTGACGATGTAGTCCTCGAACAGGGTGCGGTAGTCCGACTTCTGGGCATCCGTGGCCTGGCGCCAAAAGCGGCCGAGGGAAAGGCGGCTGATGGTATCGAGGTCGAAGCCCTTTTCCAGGATCTGGCGGAACTGATCTTCGCGCTGCTGCTGCGGCAGGGCGGCATTGTTCAGCAAGGTGATGCCTTCCGCGCCAAGGCTGCGGATCAAGGCTTCGGCGCTGTCGCTGCTTTCGGCCCGTGCGGGCGCCCCGGCGAAGCCTGCCAGTGCCAGCGAGAGCGAAAGGGCCATGATCGATCGGCGACTAAACATGACCTAAGCCCCTCCCTGGGGCGATCCAATGTCTTCGAGCATGCTCAGCTGCTCGGCTTTAGCGGTTCTAGCCCGTCTTCGAGCGGCCGCATTGTAGCCGATGAAGGTTAACGTTTAGGCAAGCATAACGTTGATATCGAATCCTTATGGCATTCCCGAGACATAAGGGACGCCGGCACAGCGTGGCTTGGTACCACGAAAGTTCGCGTCTGGCATGGTGGAAACGCCAGCAAATTTCCACTATTCAAACACATAAAGATATGTTTATGTGTACTCCAAATCAGGTGGGATCCCGGGGTCGGCCGCGATGGATATTTTGCTCAATGGCCTGCGGGCCGCTGGCGAGCCGACTCGCCTAAGGTTGCTGGCGCTCTGCGCCCACGGCGAGTTGACCGTGAGCGAGCTGACCCAGATTCTCGGTCAGAGCCAGCCACGGGTCTCGCGCCACCTAAAGCTCCTCTGTGAAGCGGGTCTGCTCGACCGCTTCCGCGAGGGGACCTGGGCATTTTACCGCCTGGCGGAACGAGGCGCCTGCGCGGCCCTGGCGCGCACCATGGTGGACCTTATCCCCGAGAACGACGCGACGCTCACCCGGGATCTGGAGCGGCTCGAGGCGGCCAAGCAAACCCGCGCCGAGGCGGCCGCAGCCTATTTCCGGGCCAACGCGGCGCGCTGGAGCGAGATCCGTTCGTTGCATGTCGCCGACGAGAACGTCGAGGCCGCGCTGATGGATGTTCTGGGCGAGCAGGCCATCGACGAGTTTCTCGACGTCGGCACCGGCACGGGACGCATTTTGGAATTGCTCGCTCCGCGGGTCGGCCGTGGCGTCGGCATCGACCTCAGCCGCGAGATGCTGGCGATCGCGCGGTCGACCCTGGAGAACGCGAACCTGCGCCATTGCCAGGTGCGTCTCGGCGACATGTACCATTTGCCGGTGCCCGCGGCCTCCTTCGACGTCATCACCTTCCATCAGGTGCTGCACTATGCGGACGACCCGTCCGCCGCCATCGCCGAGGCGGCGCGCGTGCTGAAGCCCGGCGGCCGCGTGGCCGTGGTGGATTTCGAGCCGCACGATCTGGAGTATTTGCGCGAGCAGCACGCCCACCGCCGTCTCGGCTTCAGCGAGCAGGAAGTCGCGGCATGGTACGCGGCAGCCGGTCTGGAGCTGAACGCATCGCGCCGGCTCGCGGGCGATCCTCTCACCGTAGGCATCTGGCTGGCCCGGCAGCCGGGGAGCGGGCCGCAATGAGCCCTCCCGCAGCTTCCGCGCACGTCGATCCGCCCGCGGGGCTCAATGTCTCTTTCGAATTCTTTCCGCCGCGCACCGCGGAGATGGAGGAGAGCCTCTGGCGCGCCATTGAGCGGTTGGCGCCGCTGGCGCCGCGTTTCGTATCGGTGACCTATGGCGCCGGCGGCTCGACACGCGAGCGCACCCATGCGACGGTCGTTCGCATCCGCAAGGAGACCAAGCTCGAACCGGCAGCGCATCTCACCTGCGTCGCGGCTTCCCGGGGCGAGGTCGACGACGTGGCGCGACGCTACTGGGAGGCGGGCATCCGCCATGTGGTTGCCCTGCGCGGCGATGCGCCGGACGGCGCGGGTCCATATACGCCGCATCCGCAAGGCTATGCGCGGGCCAGCGATCTGGTCTCGGGCTTGAAGCGGATCGCCGATTTCGAAATCAGCGTGGCGGCCTATCCGGAGGTCCATCCGGATGCGGAATCCAGCCGCGCCGACCTCGACAATCTCAAGCGCAAGATCGATTCCGGCGCCAGTCGCGCCATCACCCAATATTTCTTCGATGCCGAATTGTTCCTGCGCTTCCGCGACCGCGCCCGCGCCGCCGGCATCGGCGTTCCGCTCGTGCCCGGCATCATGCCGGTGACGAACTTCAAGCAGATGGTGCGGTTCAGCAGGTTGTGCGGGGCCAGCGTTCCCGCCTGGCTCGCCGACTTATTCGAGGGCCTGGATGGCGATGCGGAGACGCGCCGCATGGTCGCCGCGAGCATCGCCGCCGAGCAATGCCGGGCGTTGCGCAACGCCGGCGTGAACGAATTTCACTTCTATACTTTGAACCGCCCGGATTTGACCTTCGCAATCTGCCACATCCTCGGCGTGCGGCCGCCCGCCGCGGCGAAGGCGCCGTAGACATGTCCAAGATTCTCGATCACCTGCGTGACCGCGTCCTGCTTTGCGATGGGGCGATAGGGACCCGCATGCAGGCGTTGAATCTCGACGTAGCGCGCGACTATCTGGGTCAAGAGAACTGCACCGAGATACTCAACCGCTCGCGCGCCGATCTGGTGCGCGGCGTTCATGCCGGCTATTTGCAGGCCGGCGCCGATATCGTGCTGACAAACACGTTCGGCGGCAGCCCGATCACGCTCGGCGAGTTCGGATTAAGCGCCGAGGCCTTCGCGCTCAACAAGATCGCCGGCGAATTGGCGCTCGAGGCCATTGGACAATTCGCGGACGGCCGCACACGTTTTGTCTTGGGCTCGATCGGTCCCGGAACGCGGTTGCCGAGCCTCGGTCATGTCGACTACGACACGCTGGAAGCGGCGCTGACCGAGCAATCGCGGGGACTGATCGCCGGCGGCGTCGACGGAATTCTTATCGAAACGTGCCAGGACGTGCTGCAGATCAAGGCCGCCGTCAACGGCGCCAAGATCGCGCGCCTCGAAGCGGCCAAACCCGATCTGCCGATCATGGTGCAGGTGACGGTGGAGACGACCGGCACCTTGCTGGTCGGCGCCGATATCGCCGCCGCGGCCACGGTCGTGCGCGCGCTCGACGTTCCGGTGCTCGGCCTCAACTGCGCCACCGGTCCGCAGGAGATGGCGGAGCATGTCAAATGGCTCGGCGAGAATTGGCCCGGCCCGATCTCGGTGAAGCCCAATGCGGGCCTGCCGGAATTGGTCGACGGAAAGACCCGCTATCCGCTCCTGCCCAACGAACTCGCCAAGTGGCTGGAGCGCTTCGTGCGCGAGGACGGCGTCAGCCTGATCGGCGGGTGCTGCGGCACCGACGAACGCCATATCGCGGCGCTCGATGCCATGTTGAAGAGCGTCGAGGGCGGCCGCGACCGGCCCGCACCGGCACTGCGCAGCCATCATTGGGTGCCGTCGGTGGCTTCGCTCTACGCGCAAGTGCCGCTCCGCCAGGAGAACGCCTATCTCTCCATCGGCGAGCGCTGCAACGCCAACGGCTCGAAGAAGTTTCGCGACTTGCAGGCGGCGGGCGATTGGGACGGCTGCGTCGCCATGGGCCGCGAACAGGTGAAGGAAGGCAGCCACACGCTCGATATCTGCACCGCCTTTGTCGGCCGCAACGAAGTCGCGGAGATGAGCGAGGTGGTGCGCCGCATGCGCGGCGCCGTCAACGCGCCGCTGGTCATCGACTCGACTGAATTTCCGGTGCTCGAAGCGGCGATGAAACTTTACGGCGGCAAGCCGATCTTGAACTCGATCAATTTCGAGGACGGCGAAGCGCCGGCGGACAAGCGGCTGAAATTGGCGCGCAAATTCGGATCGGCGGTCATCGCGCTGACGATCGACGAACAGGGCATGGCGAAAGAGGCGGAGCGCAAGGTCGAAATCGCCAAGCGCCTGCACGACTTCGCGGTGAAGGGCTACGGCTTGCCGCCCGAGGACCTGCTGTTCGATCCGCTGACCTTCACCATCTGCACCGGCAACGAGGACGATCGCAAGCTCGGCCTTTGGACGTTGGAAGCCATCGAGCGGATCTCGAAGGAGCTTCCGCAGTGCCAGATCATTCTCGGGCTCAGCAACATCTCCTTCGGCCTCAATCCCGCGGCGCGCCACGTGCTGAATTCGGTGTACCTGGATCATGCGTTGAAACGCGGATTGACCGGCGCCATCGTGCATGTGTCGAAGATCATGCCGCTGCACAAGATCGCGCCGGCGGAGGTGAAAGCCGCCGAAGACCTCATCTTCGACCGCCGCGCCCCGGGCTACGATCCCTTGCAGGCATTCATCGCGCTGTTCGACAGCCGCAGCGGCGGCTCGAAACAGGTGAAGCAGCGCGCGTCGAGCGTGGAAGAGCGCCTGAAGCAGCGGATCGTCGACGGCGATCGGCAAGGCCTCGAAGGCGACTTGGCGGAAGCCCTGCAGCGGCATCCGCCGCTCGACATCATCAATGTGCACCTCCTCGACGGGATGAAGGTGGTCGGCGAATTGTTCGGCGCCGGCAAGATGCAGCTCCCCTTCGTGCTGCAATCGGCGGAGACCATGAAGGCGGCGGTCGCCTATCTCGAGCCGCATATGGAAAAGGTGGACGGCCAGGAGAAGGGCACGATCGTGCTCGCCACCGTGAAAGGCGACGTGCACGACATCGGCAAGAACCTGGTCGACATCATCCTCACCAACAACGGCTATCGCGTGATCAACCTCGGCATCAAGCAGCCGATCGCGAACATTCTGCAGGCCGCCAACGAGAACGAAGCCGACGCCATCGGCATGTCGGGGCTGTTGGTGAAGTCGACCGTGGTGATGCGCGAAAATCTCGAAGAGATGACGCGGGAGGGTCTCGACATCCCGGTGTTTCTCGGCGGCGCCGCTCTGACCCGCCGCTATGTGGAAGAGGATTGCGTGGCGGCTTACGGCGCCGGGCGCGTCGCCTATGCCAAGGATGCCTTCGACGGTCTCCACCTCATGGACAAGGTGGTGAACGGCAGGTTCGAAACGCACCTGGCCGAAGCGCAGGCCAAGCGGGCCGCCAAGCCGTCGTCGCGTAAACGCATCGGGCAGGTCGCCGAGCGGCCGCCGCAGCGCCCGGTCGATCATGCCGAGATCGTGCTTCGCCGCAGCGAACTCGCCGCGCAGGCGGCGGTTCCGACGCCGCCGTTCTGGGGGCCGCGCATCATCGAGCGCGTCGACGTGCGCGCGCTGGTGCCCTACCTAAACGAGACCATGCTCTATCAATTCCAGTGGGGTTTCCGCAAACAGGGCAAGAGCCGCGAGGAATTCCGTGGCTGGGCCGACCGGGAAGTGCGGCCGATCCTGAGGCGCATGGTGGAAACCTGCATACAGCAGGATATTTTGCAGCCGCGCGCGGCTTACGGTTTTTGGAAGGCGGCATCCTCGGGCGACAATCTCATCTTGTTTGCCGAGGACGGGACAAGCGAAGTCGCGCGCTTCGCCTTGCCGCGTCAGGCCAAGGACGGCGGGCTCTGCATCGCGGATTTCTTTCGCGACGAAAGCACGGGCGAGCGCGATGTGATCGGCCTGCAGGTGGTGACCATGGGCCAGCAGGCGTCCGAGACGGCCCGGGCCTGGTTCCAGGAGAACCGGTATCAGGACTATCTCTACCTGCATGGCCTGTCGGTCGAGATGGCCGAGGCCATGGCCGAGTTCGTCCACAAGCGCATCCGCGCCGAGCTCGGCTTCGGCCACGAGGACGACCGTGACATGGACCGAATGCTGAAGCAGGGTTATCGCGGTTCGCGCTATTCGTTCGGATACCCGGCCTGCCCGCGCCTCGAGGACCAGGCGCAGATCCTCAAGCTGCTTGGCGCCGAACGTATCGGCGTTTCGCTATCCGACGAATTCCAGCTGCATCCCGAACAATCGACCTCGGCGGTGGTCGTTCATCATCCCCAGGCGAAGTATTTTTCGGTCTGAGGCGCGACGATCAGGACCGGTCGAGGTCGCGCGAGCGCGAACGGCCGAAGAAGCGGCGGATCGCCGCCAGGCCGCCGAGAGCCGCGGCGGCGACGATGATCCAGGCCTTCTTGAACAGGATCAGCGCCGCGGCCAGCAAGCCGAATTTCGCCACGGCCTTGGCGCCGACCGCGCCGGCGATCAGCGCGGCAATGCCGTACTCGGCGACCTTGTCGCCGTCGCGGAAGTCGGCATAGCGCGCGCCGTCGTCGAACGCGTGGGCCTGGCGCATGGCGTCGACGAATTTCGTGGACGGCTGATCGGCCGAACCGATCCAGATCATCTGTTCGTAACCATAGCGGCCGAACGACAGGACGGAGGCGTTGATGATCCTATGGCCTTCGCTCCTGCCTTCGAGACCCCAGCGCACGGTCTGCGCCGCCTTGTCGAGCGCCGGCGTATAGAGCCAGCCGACCACCTCGACCGGAGGCATGCCGTTGGCGGTGCGTTCCTTGTTGGCCGATTCGGTGTTCTTCTGGATGTCGATCAGCATCGCGGCGGCGTCCACGTCGGCCCAATCGTCGAATTTGACGTAGCCTTCGCGGATGGTCTTGAACTCCATGATCGCCTCGGCCTCCGGATCGATCACCACGGCTTCGATGTTGTCGGGTTGTTTGTTGCCGTTCACCAGCTCCATGAACCGCGTGGCATCGGCGCCGAGCAGCATCGGGTATTTCCGGGGCACGTTCAGCGTGCTCTGCGATTTGTCGAGATGGTAGGAACCGCCCTGCTGCCAAGGCAGGCTCTGCACGGCGGCCTGCCGCTCCGCTTCCGAACGGGGCACGTCGGCGGCCGCCGGTCCGACGAACATCGCGAACGATGCCAAGACCAGCGCTGCAAGCATGGGCCGCCGTCGAAGCCGCATAGAGTTGCCGTATCCGTTCAGGCGCATTCTGGAACCGGCCCGACCTAACGACAAGGGCGGCACCCAAAAGTGCCGCCCCGTCGCAAACGCTAGCTAGCTAAGCGGGAGGATCAGGCTCCCATCGCCGCCTTCACCACGTCCGGCGTGATGGGGAGCGAACGCACCCGAGCGCCGACGGCGTTGAAGACCGCATTGCCGATGGCAGGCGCCACCACCGTCACCGCCGGCTCGCCGCAACCTGTCGGCGGCTCGCCGTTGGCGATGAAGCTGACGTCCATATCTGGCACTTGGGAATGCCGCAGCGGGGCATAGGTGTCGAAATTGCCGACATCCAAGCCGCCGTCCTTCAGCTTCACTTGCTCGTACAGGGCGATCGAGAGACCCCAGAGCGATGCGCCCTCGAGCTGAGCGCGCACGCCGTCCGGATTGACCGCCGTGCCGATGTCGCTGACCACCGTCAGCTTCTTCACCTTGACTTCGCCGCCGGTGCTGACCGCGACATGCGCGACGCATGCCGTCCAGCTCGCCGTGGTGCGCTCTTGCGAGCTCACGCAAGCGATGCCCATGCCTTCGCCCTTCGGCAATTGCATGGCGCCGTAACCGGCCCGGCCGGTCGCGGCACGCAGCGCGTTGGCGAGACGCTTGGCGCCGCCGGCGTTCTTGCCGGCGCCGTCCAGCATCGCAAGACGGAACTCCAGCGGATCCTTGCCGGCCGCGTGGGCGAGCTCGTCCATCATGCTCTCCACCGCCCAGAAGGTCCAACCGGGGGCCACCGAACGCAGCTGGCCCGAAGGCGTCGCCTTCTGCGCCAGCTCGTTCAGCGTGTTCCGCACCGTGTGGTTCGGCACCGAATACCAATAGTCGGAGCCGTTCACGGTGAAGCTGTCGAGGCTGCCTTTCTTGTCGACGGAAGGCGTCAGAAACGCCGGAATGCCCCAGCGTGCCGTCGGCCAGGCGCTGATCACGTCATGCTCCATCGACACCAGCTTGCCGCTGGCGTCGAGGCCGCCGCTGATCTTCTGGTAGACGAGCGGCCGGGTGAAATCCATCTGCATGTCGTCTTCGCGACTGTAGATGACCTTTACCGGCTTGCCGACTTCCTTGGATGCGAGCGCGGCGGGGATCAGCATGTCGCCTTCCAGACGCCGGCCGAAGCCGCCGCCGAGATAGGTCTGATGCAGAACCACCGTCTTCGGATCCACGCCGAGCGCTCCGGCCGCAATCGCACCCGAGCGGGTCGGGAACTGATTGCCGGACCAAAGATGCCAAGTGTCGCCTTGCTTGAACGCCAAAGCGTTCATCGGCTCCATCGGCGCGTGGATCATGATGCTCGTGGTGTACTCGGCCTCGAGCTTCTTGGCGGCGCTGGCCATGGCGGCGGCCGAATCGCCTTCCTTCACCCACAGCAGGGCGGTCGAGCCGTCCTTCTGCAGGCGCTTGGCCTCGGCGACGATCGAATCGCTCGAGACGTTGGCGTAGGGACCCTTGTCGTAAGTCACCTTCGTCGCCGCCGCGGCCTTCCTCGCCGCCGCGTAGTCCTTGGCGACCACGACGACCCAGCCCGACAGGGTGGCGGTCTTGTCATCGAGGGCGAACGCCTTGATGAAGCCCGGAACCTGCTTGGCCCCGCTGTCGTCTATGCCCTTCACCGTGGCGCCGTAACGAACCGGCGGCACGATGCATTTGCCGTACAGCATGTCCTTGACGAACATGTCGATGCCGTACTTCGCGGTGCCGTTCGTCTTCGGCGGAATGTCGAGCTGCGCCACCGGCTGGCCGATCAGCGAGTACTGGTCGGCGCTCTTCAACTTGATGGCCTTGAGCTCGTCCGGCGTCCAAGCCTTCTTCGCCTTGCCCGAAGCGACGATCTGGGCGTAGCGCATCGATTTGTTGGACTTGCCGTGATAGACGACCGAATTGCGCGCGTAGCATTCGGCGGCGGGAACGCCCATCTCGCCAGCGGCGGTCTCGATCAAGGTCATGCGTCCGGCTGCGCCGGCGCGGCGCATGGCATCGAAGTTGAAGATGATGCTCCAGCTGCCGCCCGTGACTTGGGCGCCCAGCACCGGGTCGTTGTACTTCGGGTCGTTGGTGAGGAATGCAATGCGCATGTCCTTCCAATCGGCCTCGAGCTCGTCGGCGATCATCTGGGCCACGCTGCTCGAAACGTGCTGGCCCATTTCCGCCTTGCCGACATTTACCGTAACGATGCCGTTCGGCGCGATCGAGTACCAGACCGACGGGTCGAAATTGCCCGCGGCCAATGCCTCGCCCGTGACGCCGAGCGCATTCGGCAACGCACTGTAGCCTAGCGCCAATCCGGCGGCGCCGGCGCCGATCAGGAACGAACGGCGGTTCACGCCCTCTTCGCGCGAGGGCAGATCGATCTTCTGAATTTCTGTCATGGTCAGGCCCTCATGCCGCGCATATCGGCGGCGGCACGAAGCACCGCGCGCTGAATGCGGATGTAGGACATGCAACGACACAGGTTGCCGTTCATGTTTTCGACGACCTGCTCTCTGGTCGGATTGTTGTTCTTCGCCAACAACGACGCCGCCTGCATGATCTGGCCGGACTGGCAGTAGCCGCATTGCGGCACTTGCTCGGCGATCCAGGCCTTTTGCAGCGGATGCGGGCCCTTCGCGCTCAGGCCCTCGATGGTCGTGATCTGCTTGCCGACGGCGTCCTTGACCGCGGTCTGGCAAGAGCGCACGGCCTCGCCGTTGAGATGCACGGTGCAGGCGCCGCAAAGGCCCGCGCCGCATCCGAATTTGGTTCCGGTCATCTGCAGCTGTTCGCGGATGACCCAAAGCAATGGCGTGTCGTCCGGTGCTTCGACCGCACGGCTCTTCCCATTGATGTTGAGTGTAGCCATCTTCCCTCCCACGGCGGCAGTTCCCTAACGCACGGGCTGCCGCCTTGCCGGACCCGTGCTCGCTCGATGCACCCGGCTCTGAGGCCGGGACGCTCCGTTTGGTGCGCAGGGAGAGGCTAAGCGTACCCCCCCACACACATAATTGCCGATTAAGCTAGCAGAAGTGCACAAACCGCGCGAGTGGGCAAACGCAACGCCTCACCACGGGATTTGGCGGCCCTCGAAGCTGTAAAAATGGCCGCTGTCCGCGGGTTTCAGGCCGCCGATCACCTTGCGAAGTCCGGTCACGCTTTCGTGTGGTTTGACTGGGGCGCTCGGTCCGCCCATGTCGGTCTGAACCCATCCGGGATGCAGGCAGACCGCAATGATGCCTTTGCCTTTCAGGTCGTTGCTGAGACTCTTGGTCACCGCGTTGACCGCAGCCTTCGACGAACGATAGGCGTACATGCCGCCGTTGTTTTCGGCGATCGAGCCGAGCACGCTCGAAATCGTCACTACAATCTTGCGGCCGCTCCTGGCGACGTTGTCGGCAAAAGCCGCCGTCAGTTCGGCCGGCGCAATCGTGTTGATGGCCAGCGTGTTGAGCCACGCTTGAACGTTGAAGGCGCCGAGGTCGCCGGCGTCGCGGCCGCTGACGCCCGCGTTGTTGATCAGCAGGTCGATCGGTTCGGACTTCAATTCCTGGGCGAGGCCGCGGATGGCCGCGCCGTCGGTGACGTCGAGCCCATGGACGCTGACCATGCCGCGGGATTCCTTGGCGAGTTTGTCCAGTGCGGGCGCCTTCGCCGGATTGCGGCAGCAGGCGAGCACGCGCCAGCCTTCGCCGGCATATTGTTTGGCGAATTCAAATCCGATACCGCGATTGGCGCCGGTGACGAGAACGGTGGGCATGTTGCGATCCTATCGGTTGCTTGAAACCATGGTCTGTCCGCCGAGCACGCGTTCGGTCTCGCTGGCAAGCGTCGCGATCAATTCCGACGCCGGCATTTCGCGGCCGAGGCTTGCGCCCTGTCCGGACCAGAGCGTCATGAATTCCGCATCGCCGGCCTTGATCGCCGCCTGGCGGATATCGGCGGTGAGCGCGCCTTGGACCGGCATGGCCGGAAACGAACTCTGGTATGCCGACATTTCGCGGACGAAGCGATTGGTCAAGGACCGCGCCGGGCGTCCGGTGAAGGCGCGGGTGAGCCGCGTTCCGTCGTCACGCGCCTGTGCAAGGCGCTGGCGATGCACCGGATGGACGCTTGCTTCCGGGCAACGCAGGAAGGCGGTGCCGAGTTGGACGGCTTGCGCGCCGAGCATGAGTGCGGCGGCAATGCCGCGTCCGTCCATGATGCCGCCGGCGGCGATGACGGGAACGTTCACCGCATCGACGATCTGCGGCACCAAGGCCATGGTGCCGATGGCGCTGTCCTCGAAGTCGGCAAGAAAGCTGCCGCGATGTCCGCCGGCTTCCACCCCTTGCGCGCAAACCACCTCGATGCCGTTGGCGACCAGCGCGCGCGCCTCCGCCGCCGTCGTCGCGGTGCCGATGGTGAGCGTGCCGGCCGAGCGGAAGCGCGCGATGAGCTTCGCGTCGGGCAGGCCGAAGGTGAAACTCGCCACCGGCACGTGCGCCGCCAGCAGCGCCTCGGCCTGCTCCGGGTAGCTTTGGCCGAACTTGGTCGGCAGCGGCGGCTCGGCGAGGCCCAACGCATCGCGCATCGGTTTGAGCTTGGCGTTGGCGGCGATCATCTCGGCCCGGTCGGGTTTGGGCGGATCGAGCACGAACAGATTGACGTTGAAGGCGCGGTTGGTACCGGCGCGAACTTCCGCGACCATGGCTTCTATCTGCGCCGGCGACGACATGGCGCCGCCGAGCGAGCCGAGAGCGCCGGCGTTGCTGGCGGCGCAAGCGAGCGCCGGCGTGGTGACGCTCGCCATGGGCGCCTGGATGATCGGCCATTTCAATCCGAGACGCTTGGACAATTGTGTCTCGTGCCACATGACGCTCACCTCGCGATCAATCTGCGGTAGACCGGCAGCAGCAGCGCCGGCAGCATGTACATGGGAATCTGCGCCAGAGCGAAGAATACCACCACGGCAAATTCCGCCTTGTCCGCCACGGTCACCAGCACCAAGCCCATGTTGCAATTGCCGGACATCAAGCCGATGGACAACGCCTCGCGGCGGCCGAGCGGCGCGAAGACACCTGCCGCAACGGCCTGCAAGGCAAGGTTGGCGACGAAAGCGACGACCGTGACAAGCGCAATATAGCCCGGGCGAGCGATTGCGGCATCGGTGACGCCGGCCATGATGGCAATGGCGAAAAGCACCATGGTGAGCACCGTCACGCCGTCGAGTTCCTTGCCGTGGTCGGCGATCCAGCCGGCGGGCACCAGTCTGCGGAGCGCGAACGCCGCGAGGAACGCGAAGCCGACGATGCCCGCAAGGCGTCCCATGAGATCGAACAGGCCGATCTGGAGCTTCAGGCCCAGCAGCCACAAAGCCATGGGAGGCAGGGTCAAGGGCACAAGAGCGGTGGAGACAACCGTCACCACCACGATCAGCGGCGCGTCCAATCCGAGAATAAGGCCGAGCGCCGCGGACGATACGATCGGCGGCGCCGCCGCCATCAACACCAGCGCCGTCTTGAGCGGTATCGGCAACGATGTCAGCCAAAGCACCCCGGCCATCAGGACGGGCGAGGCCAGCAGCATCCAGGCTGCAAGCGTGCCGACGAGCAAAGGCCGGCGACCATAGTCGAGCATGGAACGCCAGTCGAGCCGCATCAATGCGATCGTCAGCGGGATCACCAGGCCGGGGAGCAGGAAAGGCCGCACGAAATCCGCGAGCCTCGGAAAGACCAGGCCGATCAGGACGCCGAGGCCGAGTGCGCGCGTGGCGTGATGGCCAAGAAATCCAAGCGCTTTGATGATGAAAGACACGGGCGGAATACGTCTGGCCGGCATGCTTGGCGGGAACGCTATGATGATCCGGCGCTCACGCGGCGTCTGCAACTATCTGCTATTATTCTTGCGGCATCGGCATCGCCACCGGATGGGTGTTCCCATGACCGAATCTCACCTCTACCACGACGGCAATCGCGAACTTCAGGACCGCTTCCAGAGCCGGCGCATTGCCGACCGCCTGGAAGAAACGCTGTTCCGCACGCGTTTCACCGATTCCGACAAGGAATACATCGAAGGCTCGATCTACTTCTTCTTGGCGACGGCGGATGCGCATGGCCGGCCCGATTGCTCGTTCAAGGGCGGCATGCCTGGCTTCGTGCGCGTCGTCGAACCCGACATGCTGGCGTTTCCGGATTACGACGGCAACGGCATGTTCAAGAGTCTCGGCAACATCCGCGTCAACCGCGAAGTGGGCATGCTGTTCATCGCCATGCACGGCAAGCCCAGGCGGTTGCGCGTCAACGGGACCGCGAGCTTGCACTTCGACGATCCGCTGCTGGCGACCTTCACGGGCGCGCAACTGATCGTGCGCGTTCGCGCCCACGCCATTTTTCCCAATTGTCCGCGCTACATTCCGCCGATGCAGCTCAACGATCATTCGGTTTACGCGCCCCGCCCCGACTACACGCCGCCGGTGCCGGAATGGAAGACCATGGATATGTTCAAGGACTATCTGCCGCCCCAACGCTGACCTAAGGCCGGACAATGCACGCCGTTATCTTCGAGGTGATGCCCAAGCCCGGGCGCGCCCAGGACTATCTCGACATGGCGGCCGAGCTCAAGCCGCTGTTGGAGGCCATGGACGGCTTCATCTCGGTCGAGCGGTTTCAGAGCCTGACCGATCCGAACAAGTATCTGTCGCTGTCGTTTTGGCGCGACGAGGCGTCGGTGGCGCGCTGGCGCCGGCACGCGCAGCACCACCAGGCGCAACGTCATGGCCGCGACCAAATTTTCGCCGACTACCGGATAAGGGTCGTCTCGGTGTTGCGTGACTACGGCATGTTCGAGCGCGACGAGGCGCCGCAACGCTTCCCGGAGAAGCAGCGCCCCGGCTGAGCCTTCTATAAGACCTGGTGCACGTAGTAAGTCGGGCCGCTGGCCGAGCGCGCGCCGGTCGCGATGCAACAGATGCCGTTGAGCCAGGCATATTTATCGGACGAGGTCTCGAAATAGGGCGTCGAGCGGAAATAATACAGGCTTGGATCGACGTTCTCGCCCTTGTTCAGCCGCTCGATCACGTCCGTCGGCCCGTGGCGGAAGCCCTTGTAGGTCATATAGATGTGGTGCTTGTCATCGGTCTCAAGGGTGAGGCGCACGTCAAGTTGCAACACGCCGTCGCGCCGCAGCAAGATCCAATCGCCGCCGCCCGGCAGGGCGTGTCCCTTGAGCTTCGGGCCTTCGAAGGTGCCGCCCATGACCCGCGCGATGATGCGCCGCCCGTAGGGCGTCTCGCCGAGGTTCATCGGCGGCGGCACTTCGAGCGTCAGCTTGAGCAAGAACTCGGTCTTGATATCCGGCATGGCGGCGGCTCCCTCCCTAGCGATCAACCGCAAGTGTAACCCAACTTCGCCGAAATACTCGGGTCAGTGTCACCTCCGAGGGTCGTATCGACCCGCCCCGGGCGGAGCGTTAAGGTGCGCTCGGCGGCCGGCCGGCGGTCTTTGATGCAACAGTGAGGTGCGCGAATGCAAATGTCTCGCTCCTGGCGCCACATGGGGCATTCGGCGCCAGGCACAGCGCCCGGCACGCTGGTCGCCGATCCCGATGCGGCGAAATCGGTCGTTCGCTTGACGCTCTATGGCCCGTCGGGCGTCGAAGAGCGCACACTCGATACATTGGACGAACTTCCGGGCCTGATCGGCGGAGACCGCAAACTGTGGGTCGACGTGCGCGGCCTCGGCAGTCTCGACACTATCGTCCGGCTCGGCGAGATATTCGGCCTGCATCGCTTGGCTTTGGAAGATGTGCTGAATACCGGTCAGCGGCCCAAAGTCGAGCCCTTCAACGACTATCTGTTCGTCGTCGCGCGCATCCCGCAAAGCGGCGAACGATTCCGATCCGAGCAATTCGCCCTGTTCTTCGGCAAGGGCTGGCTGGTCTCGTTCCAGGAAGGCCGGCAGGCGTCCGACCCGTCGGACAAGAAGGACGACTGCTTTGCCCTGGTCGGCGAACGGGTTCGGCAGCGCCGCGGCCGGATCGCCGAGTTGGGGACCGACTATCTCGCCTACGCCTTGCTCGACACGGTGATCGACGCCTATTTCCCGGTGCTGGAGGATTTCGGCGAGCGGGTCGAAGTGCTGGAGCGGGACGTGATCGGCCGCGCCGACCGCAGCGTCGTCGCGCGCATCTATCGCATGAAGCGCGACCTGCTGGGCGTGCGGCGCGCCATCTGGCCGGCGCGCGAGGTGGTCAACGCGCTCATTCGCGACGATGACGGATTCGTCGCCGACGCGACGAAGGTGTTCCTGCGCGATTGCTACGACCACACGGTGCAGCTCATCGACAACGTCGAAACCTACCGCGACATCTCGGCGGGCCTGATCGACGTCTATCTGTCGAGCGTCAACACGCGCTTGAACGAGGTGATGAAGGTGCTGACCGTCATCGCCACGATCTTCATGCCGCTCAGTTTCATCACCAGCCTCTACGGCATGAATTTCGACCGGCAATCGCCTTGGAATTTGCCCGAACTCAGCTGGCGGTTCGGCTATTTCTATGCGCTCGGCCTGATGGCGATTGTCGCCTTCGGCATGCTCGTGTTCTTCCGCCGCAAGGGTTGGCTCGGGCGCGGTTGGCGCGCCGACACCGAGACGCCGGAGAAATGAGCCGCGTGTCCTCACGCGTTCCGTAAGTGCGGCGCTCCGCCGCATGGAACCCGCAATCCTGCGCGACAATTTCCGAAGACATTCGGCGACCATTTTGGCCGCTCTTCCTGCGACATTCGAAGGAGGGCGCGATGATGCCTGAGACATTTCCAGCCGCGTCGCCGGCGTCGGGCGGTCTGCATCCCGCCATCTACAGGATCATGCTGGTGTTGGCCGCGTGGTTTGTGATTGCCGCATGGGGATTTTCGGACGGCGGTCACATTGCGCTCGATCTCGCCATGATGACGGCGCTGGTGATCGTAATCGTGGGGATACCTGTGCTGTCCTGGCGCATCTGGCGAAACCAAGGACACGCCGGAGACGCCGGCGCCGAGCCGGGATCATTGAAACAATGGTCGGCGCGCGAGTTCCAAATTTGGAACGGCCGGACCACCGGCGCCGATGCGATGGTCGAGATTCTCACGCCCCTGTTTGCCGGGGCGCTTGGACTGACCGCTTTCGCGATCGTCTTCCGCCTGGTGAGCTAGCTGCGACGATTCATCACACACTGCGTCACGCTGTCGCCACATTGGGCAGCTTCAGTCGGACCTGCAGCTGATGCGAAAAGGCGGCACCGCGCGACCGCGCGGGCGATCGGGCACGACAACGTGGCCGGGTGCGGAGTCTGCACTTCAAAAATGCCGCCGATCGAGCAGGTCTGTCTTCGAAAAGTGGGGGCTGGAAACTCCAAGCGACAGGGAGAACAGCACCATGTATCGAAAAATCACCCTCACATCGGTTATCGCATTGCTGGGCGCCGGTTTGGCGCACGGGCCGGCGTTCGCCGCCAAGAACTACGGGCCGGGCGTCAGCGACACGGAGATCAAGCTCGGCCAGACCATGCCGTACAGCGGGCCCGCGTCATCCTACGGAACGATCGGCAGGATCGAGGCGGCGTATTTCAAGATGATCAACGACAAGGGCGGCATCAACGGCCGCAAGATCGATCTGATCTCGCTCGACGACGGATACGATCCGCCGAAGACCGTCGAGCAGATGCGCAAGCTTGTCGAAGAGGACAACGTGCTTCTCGACTTCAATTCGCTCGGCACGCCCACCAACACCGCGATCCAAAGATACTTGAACCTGAAAAAGGTGCCGCAGCTCTTCATCGCCTCGGGCGCCACCAAGTGGGGCAATCCGAAGCGCTTTCCCTGGACCATGGGCTGGCAGCCGAGCTACCAGACCGAGGGGCACATCTACGCCAAGTACATCTTGCAGAAGTTCCCCGACGCGAAGATCGGCGTGCTCTACCAGGACGACGACTACGGCAAGGATTATCTCAAGGGTCTGGTCGACGGATTGGGCGCAAAGGCGCAGTCCATGATCGTCAAGCGGGATACCTATGAGACCACCGATCCCACTGTCGAATCGCAGGTCATCGGCCTGCAAGGCTCCGGCGCCAATGTGTTCTACAACGTTTCGATTCCGAAGTATGCGGCGCAGGCCATTCGCAAGGCATACGACATCGGCTGGCATCCGACGCAATTGCTCAACAATGTTTCGGCTTCCGTCGGCGCCACGCTCAAGCCTGCGGGCCTCGACAAGGCGACCGGCATCGTTTCGACGCAATACCTGAAGGATCCCACCGATCCGCGTTGGCAGAACGACCAGAAGATGATCGAGTTCAAGGCATTCCTGGCGAAATACGATCCGGAGGCCGACCCGAGCGACGCAAACAACGCGTACGGCTATTCGGTTTCCGAGACGATGGTTCAAGTCCTCAAGCAGTGCGGCGACGACTTGACCCGCGAGTCCGTCATGGAACAGGCGGCATCGTTGCACGATTTCTCGCTGCCGCTCCTGCTGCCGGGCATTGAGGTGCATACGAGCGCGACGCACTTCTATCCGGTCGATCAGGAACAGTTGGTGCGGTTCGACGGCAAGACCTGGGTGCCGTTCGGCGATCTGGTCAGCGGCTAGGCGGGGTTTCGCAAGCTCCCAACATCGAGGACATGTGACATGACGAAATCCATGACGCGCTTCGCCTCAGCCATAGTGGCTGTCGCGGCGCTGATCGCGGCTCCTGCGGATGCCGCCGTGGTCGGCCAGGTTCACGCTGCCGTGGCGGCAAAACCTTCGCCCATGTCTCGCCATCGCGTCGAACAGGTTCAAGCCGCGCTGGCGAACAGCGGCGAGACCCTGCCGATCGACGGCATCTGGGGGAAGCAGACCCGGAGCGCGCTGCGCGACTACCAGAAGCAGCACGGTTTGAGGGCTTCCGGACAACTCAATCGGGCGACCCTGCGGAAGCTCAATCCGCCGACCTGGAAGGGTTGATCGCCGCCGGCCGGAGCGAATTCGTTCCGGTCATTCGGCAGCTTGCTTTCGCGCCGCGCTCAAACCGAAACCGCCGCCGGACGGCGTCTGGATGACGAACACGTCGCCCGCCCGCATCTCGGTGCGGTCGCGGCCCTCCAGCTCGTCGCGCGTCCCGTCGCTGCGCTCGACCCATTGCCGGCCGACCTGGCCCGGCTCGCCGCCCGCAAGGCCGAAGGGCGGCACGGTGCGGTGGCTCGCGAGGATCGCCGCCGTCATCGGCTCGAGGAAGCGGATGCGCCGGAGCGTGCCGTCGCCGCCGTGATGCGCGCCGCGTCCGCCCGAACCGCGCCGTATCTCGAAGCTCTCCAGGACCACCGGGAAGCGCCATTCGAGAATTTCCGGATCGGTGAGGCGGGCGTTGGTCATGTGCGTATGCACGGCGCTGGTGCCGTCGAAATCGGCGCCGGCGCCGGAGCCGCCGCAGATTGTCTCGTAATACTGATACCGCTCGTTGCCGAAAGTGAAATTGTTCATGGTGCCTTGCGCGGCGGCCATGACGCCGAGCGCGCCGAATAGCGCATCGGTGATGCATTGGCTGGTCTCGACGTTGCCGGCGACCACGGCCGCGGGATATTTCGGGTTCAGCATGGAGCCTTCCGGCACGATCAATTCGATCGGCTTCAGGCAGCCGCCGTTCAAGGGAATGTCGGTGTCCACCAAGCAGCGGAACACATAAAGCACCGCCGCGACGCAGACCGCTTTCGGCGCGTTGTAGTTGGTCGGATGCTGGCCGCTGGTGCCGGTGAAGTCGATGACGGCGGCGCGGCGCTCGTGGTCGACCTTGACGGAAACGACGATCTTGTAGCCGTCGTCCATAGCGTAGGTGAACTTGCCGTCCTTCAATTTCGTCAGCACACGGCGCACCGATTCCTCGGCGTTGTCCTGCACGTGGCGCATATAGGCGTGCACCACATCGAGGCCGAATTCCTCCACCATGCGGCGGAGCTCCTGCGCGCCCTTCTCGCAGGACGCGATCTGCGCCTTCAGGTCGGCGATGTTCTGGGCCGGGTTGCGCGAGGGGTATTTGCCGGAACGGAGCAGCGCTTCGACTTCCGTTTCGAGAAACCGGCCGCGGTCCACCGCCTGGAAATTGTCGATGAGCACGCCTTCCTCTTCCACGGTGCGGCTGTCGGGCGGCATGGAGCCGGGCGTGGTGCCGCCGATATCGGCGTGATGTCCGCGCGAAGCGACGTAGAACAGCACGCGCAAACCTTCCGAATCGAACACCGGCGTTATCACGGTCACGTCCGGCAAATGCGTGCCGCCGTTGTACGGCGCATTCAGCACATAGACGTCGCCGGGGCGCATGGTCCCGGCGCGCGTGCGGATGACCGTCTTGATGCTTTCGCTCATGGAACCGAGATGCACGGGCATGTGTGGCGCATTGGCGATGAGCTCACCGTCCAGGTCGAAGATGGCGCAGGAAAAATCCAGGCGCTCCTTGATGTTCACCGAGTAGGCCGTCTTCTCCAGCACCGAACCCATCTGCTCGGCGATAGACATGAAGAGATTGTTGAAGATCTCCAGCATCACCGGATCCACGTCGGTGCCGATGGCGCTGCGCTTCGGCAACGCTTCCATGCGGGTCAATATCAAATGGCGCTTGGGCGTGAGTTCCGCGCGCCAGCCGGGCTCGACGACCGTGGTGGCCGTGGACTCGGCAATGATCGCGGGCCCGTTTACCGTGTCGCCGGCGCGAAGCGCGTCGCGGTCGATCACCGGCGCATCGCGCCACGCGCCCGCCATGTGCACGCACACATCGGCGAGCTTCGGCACCGCGGCGCCGGAACGGCCGCCGCCGGTCGCTGCAAGCGGCTCGTCCATGTCCGCGCCCTTGCCGACGGCTTCGACGGCGATGGCCTCGATGATGAGTTGCTTTTCCGGCGAATGGAATCCGTAGCGCTGGCGATGGGCGGCTTCGAACGCCTCGGTGACCTGGGCCAGCGCGCCGAAATCCACCGAAAGCGGCGTATCCGATCCGGCGTAGCGCAAATGCAGGCGGCGATGCACGTCGATCCGCGCAGGCTCGACGCCCTGGCGCTGCATCTCGCGCGCCGCATCGCCCGCCAAGGTCTCGAGTTGCTTCGCCGAATCCGCGAGCGCGGCCTCGGTCAGCGATGTCTCGACGGCTTTTTCGCGCATGAGCCGCATGTCGGCGAGACCCATGCCGTAGGCCGACAGGACGCCCGCATAGGGATGCAGCAGCACCTTGGTGATGCCGAGCGCATCGGCCACCGGGCAGGCATGCTGGCCGCCGGCGCCGCCGAAGCAGTTCAGCACGTAGCGGGTGACGTCGTAGCCGCGCGCCACGGAAATCTTCTTGATGGCGTTGGCCATGTTCTCGACGGCGATAGCGAGAAAGCCTTCCGCCACCTGTTCGGGCGTGCGGGCGTCGCCGGTCGCTTCCGTGATGCGCGCCGCCAAGGCAGCGAATTTCTCGCGCACGACCGCCGCGTCGAGCGGTTGATCGCCCTTCGGCCCGAAGACTTTCGGAAAGAAGCGCGGATCGATCTTGCCCAGCATCACGTTGCAATCGGTCACCGTGAGCGGGCCGCCCTTACGGTAGCAGGCCGGGCCCGGAACCGCACCGGCTGAATCCGGGCCGACCCGGTAACGTGCGCCGTCGAAATGCAGGATCGAGCCGCCACCGGCCGCCACCGTGTTGATGAGCATCATCGGCGCGCGCATGCGCACACCTGCGACCAGGGTTTCGAAGGTGCGTTCGTACTCGCCGTTGAAGTGGCTCACGTCCGTCGAGGTGCCGCCCATGTCGAAACCGATGACGCGGGTGAAGCCCGCCATCTGCGACGTGCGCGCCATGCCGACCACGCCGCCAGCCGGGCCGGACAGGATCGAATCCTTGCCCTGGAAGTACCGCGCGTCGGTCAGGCCGCCGTTCGATTGCATGAACATGAGCCGCGTGTCGCGGATATCGCCGGCCACCTGTTCCACATAGCGGCGCAGGATCGGCGACAGGTAGGCATCGACGACGGTCGTATCGCCGCGGCTCACCAGCTTCATCAGCGGGCTGACCTCGTGACTGGTCGACACTTGGGTAAAGCCGATGCGCCGCGCCAGCTCGGCCACTTTCCGCTCGTGCTCGGTGTATCGATAGCCGTGCATGAAGACGATGGCGCACGCGCGAATGCCGGAGGCGAAAGCCGACTGAAGCTCGTTGCGGGCGGCTTCCAAGTCGAGCGTCGTCAGCACGTCGCCTTGCGCGGAGACGCGCTCGGTCACCTCCACGACACGCTCGTACAGCATCTCGGGCAGCACGATGTGCAGGTCGAAGAGCTTCGGCCGGGTCTGGTAGCCGATGCGCAAGGCGTCGCGAAACCCGCGCGTGGCGACGAGCAGCGTGCGCTCGCCCTTGCGCTCGAGCAGCGCATTGGTGGCGACGGTGGTGCCCATCTTCACCGCCGCGATCCGTTCCGCCGGCAACGGTTCGCCGGCCTTCAGCCCAAGGACGTCGCGCATGCCCTGCACCGCGGCGTCGCCATAGCGGCCGGGGTTCTCCGACAGTAGTTTGTGCGTGTGGATTTCGCCGCCGGGCGCCCGCGCCACCACGTCGGTGAACGTACCGCCCCGGTCGATCCAGAATTCCCAGGTCCCCGGCGTGCCGGCGACAGTGCTGACGCTCATTAAATTCTTCCTCGATCTTCGACCGGGGGAATCTGGGGCCGGGCGCCAGTGGCGTCAACTTGGCGGTCGCCTCGTCACAAATTCGCGTCGCCGGCCGTCTTCACGTTATCGGCGCATTTCAGGGAGTCGGTCACCATGGCCCTGTCGAGCGACTATCGGGCGCTTCTCGCCCGTCATCTTGCGGCGGAAAACCAGCATCGGCTAGACGATGTGCTGGCGACGCTGACACCCGATTGCGTGTTTCGCGACTTCGCCCTGGCACAGAGCTTTCGCGGCCATGAAGGAGCGGGCCGTTACTACCGGCTTTGGTGGGATGCCTTCGGCCACGTGGTCGCGCGCGAAAAGCTGCACGAAGCGGGCGAGCGCAGCTGCATCGCCGAGGTGCGTTTCCAGGGGCGACACGACGGACCCTTTCTCGGCATACCGGCGACCGGCCGCGCCATCGACCTGCCGATCGCCATCGTCGTCGATCTCGGCGAGACCCTGATGTCGGGCGAGCGCTTCTACTGGGACATGGCGACGTTGCTGCGCCAGATCGGGCGCACGTCGCTCCCCGACGTCTAAGGGGCGCCTTGCCGCGCAGCCGCGGCCTCGCCATGATCGCACCGTGTCAAAAGCGATGCGGACCCGGCCTTCGCCCAACCACGATGCGCGCCCCGATGGGCAAGTCATCGACATCGTTTTGCTGCACTACACCGGCATGCGGAGCGCGGCGGATGCGCGCAAGCGGCTCTGCGACCCGGCTTCCAAAGTCAGCGCCCATTACGTGATCGACGAAGACGGCACGGTCTGGGCGCTGGTCGACGAGGCGATGCGCGCCTGGCACGCGGGTACCTCAAGCTGGTGCGGTGCGACGGATATCAACGCGCGTTCCATCGGCATCGAACTGGTCAATCCGGGGCATGAATTCGGCTACCGGCCGTTTCCGGAAGCGCAGATGGATGCGCTGCTCGCGCTGGCCGGCGATGTCGTCGCGCGGCACAACGTTCCGCCCGCGCGCGTCATCGGCCACTCCGACGTGGCGCCCATGCGAAAAGAGGACCCCGGCGAGTTTTTCGATTGGGCGCGCCTGGCGAAATCGGGTTTGGGGCTTTGGCCGGCCAAGGATTTCACCGTGTCGTTGCATGCGCCTGCGATCGGCCCGGGTTCACGCGGGCCCGCGGTGCTCGATCTGCAGATTGCGCTGGCGGCGATCGGTTACGGCCTTGAGGGCACCGGCGCGTACGATCCGGCGACCGAAGCGGCGGTGCGGGCGTTCCAGCGCCATTTCCGCCAGCGGCTGGTCGACGGGGTGGCCGACGCCGAGACGGTCAGCCTCGCGCATCATTTGGCGGAGATCTCCGCTGGCAGCCCTGCTTGAGCCCGGCTTGACCGGCGCCGAGCGCGGTCGTACCTAGGGTCTGCCAGATGGCCGGATGGCCGCGCTTCGCTTCGGCGGGGTGAGGAAAGTCCGGGCTCCATGGATGCACGGTGCCGGATAACGTCCGGCGGGGGCGACCCCAGGGAAAGTGCCACAGAAAGCAAACCGCCGGCCGGCGCAAGCCTTTGACCGGTAAGGGTGAAAGGGTGCGGTAAGAGCGCACCGCGAGGCCGGTAACGGTCTCGGTCCAGGCAAACCCCACCGGGAGCAAGACCAAGTAGGGGCGGTCGCTCGCGCTTCGGCGCGGGCAAGGCAGCACCCGGCCCGCCGCCCGGGTCGGTCGCGCGAGGCGTCCGGTGACGGACGTCCCAGAGGAATGGCCATCGGCCGCGGCTTTGCCGCGGACCACAGAACCCGGCTTACAGGCCATCTGGCATTTGCCTGGGGCGCCGTCGATGCCCCGAGAAAACCGTGGCGCTGCCACGCTCGAACATACCAAGAACATAGTCTTGTCGCAGTCACGACTTAGAACGCGGCTATCCGGCATTTGGGCACCGGCAAATTCGCGGCAACTGCATCCAAGAAACCTTGGTCAGAAGGTGCGGTTCTTCTTGGATTTACGATGTTTTCACTATGTTTGGTCATTGACGCCCATGACATCCCATGCTATCCCATATCGTCCCAGGACACGTGTTGCCGGAATCGGCGACAACCGAGCGCCGGGACGATGGCGGGGGGCGACCCGTCGCACGGCACCAGGGGAACGCGGGCGTGGACGGGTTCATTTCCACATTCGTCAACAAGATCGACCGCAAGGGCCGGGTCTCGATCCCGGCCGATTTCCGCGCCGTTCTCGCGCGCCGCAACTCCGCCAAAGTGCTGCTGTTTCCTGCGTTGCACGTGAACGCCATCGAGGGCGCGGGCGAGGACTATCTCGCCGCCATCGAGCGCGACATCGAAGCGCTGCCGGCATTCAGTCAGGCGCAGGACGATATGCGCGATGCGATCTTGCCCAAGATCCACTGGCTCGCATTCGACAGCGAGGGCCGGGTCGTGCTTCCCGAAAGCTTGATCGCCCACGCCAAACTCAGCGATACGGCGGTGTTCATCGGCCGCGGCGCGAATTTCCACATCTGGAATCCGGCGGCGGTCGAAGCGCGCATGTCGGAAGCGCGGGCGCGGCTGCAGGCGCAGCGCCGCAACGGCGGCGGCGCATGAGCGCGGGCGGACACGTTCCCGTGCTCGCCGAAGCCGTGGTCAAGGCGCTATCCCCGAGCGACGGCGGGGTCTACGTGGACGGCACCTTCGGCGGCGGCGGCTATGCGCGGGCGTTGCTTGAAGCCCGCAATTGCAAGGTCTACGGCATCGACCGCGACCCCCAGGCGATCGCCGCGGGCGACGCCGTCCGCCGCGAATTCGGCAGCCGTCTGGTTCTGATCGAGGGGCGTTTCTCCGAAATGGAATCCTTGCTGCTCGGCAACGACGTCCGTTCGCTCGACGGCGTGGCGCTGGACCTCGGCGTATCGTCCATGCAGCTCGACCAGCCTGGGCGCGGGTTCTCTTTCCGCGAAGACGGGCCTTTGGACATGCGCATGGAGCAGCGCGGTCCGAGTGCGGCCGATGCCGTCAACAGCCTCGACGAACGCGAGCTTGCCGACATCATCTTCAAGTTCGGCGAGGAGCGTCATGCGCGCAAGGTCGCCCGCGCCATCGTGCGGGCCCGCGCTCGCGCGCCCATCGAGCGGACGCTGCAATTGGCGGAGATCGTCGCCGGCGTCGTGCCGGCGAGCCCGGGCCTCCACCCGGCCACGCGCACGTTTCAAGCGCTGCGCATCTACGTGAACGACGAGCTCGGCGAATTGGCGCGCGGGCTCGCCGCCGCCGAGCGCCTGTTGAAGCCGCATGGGCGCGTCGCCGTCGTATCGTTCCATTCGCTGGAAGACCGGCTGGTGAAGCGCTTCTTCCTGGCCCGTTCCGCAATTGCGCCGAAGCCGTCGCGGCATGCGCCGGCCGGCCCATCCCGCTCGCGGCCGAGCTTTCGCTTGATCGAACGCGGCGCCGTCAAGCCGGGCGAGGCGGAGATCGCCGCCAATCCGCGCGCACGCTCGGCGCGGCTTCGAGCGGCCGAACGCACCGAGGCGCCGGCCATTCCGTTGGAGGCCGCGGCATGAGCAGGTCGCTCACCGTCTCCGCCATGATCGTGCTGTCGGCCGCCGCGTTCGGCCTCTACCGGCTGTCGTACACCGTGCAGCGGCTCGAGGACGAGCTGGCCGACTACAACCGCGCGATCCTCGACGACCGCGAGGCGATTCAAGTCCTGAACGCGGAATGGAGCTACCTGACGCGACCCGAAGCGCTGGAGGAGCTGACGCGGCGCAATCTTGACATGCATCCGCTGCTGCCGGACCAGATCACGTCGCTTTCCGCATTGCCGGATCGCCCGCCTGTGGCCGAGGCGCCGCCCGACGCCCCGCAGGAACCGCCCGCGCCGGCGATCCCGTTGCCGAAATTCAAGCATCCTCCGGCCGCGTCCGGAATGACCGGCGTGGTTCCCGTGGCCGCCAACGAGCGGGGTTTGCGATGATCCGCAAGCCCGCCTATTGCCGCCCGCGGCGCCCGTGCACGCCGGCGGATTTGCAATCGCGCGCCGAATTGGTGCGCCTCGACGGTGCGGCAAAGCTGGCCATCGAGACCGGCCGCACGCGGCTCGTGGTCGCCGGCGGATTGTTTGCCGTGTGCTTCGCCATTCTCGCGGCCCGGCTCATCGATCTCACCTTGATCCAAGGCGGCGAGCAGCCTCCGGCGGCTCGCCTGGAGACGCAGATCGCACTGGTCGATCGCCAGCCGACCGTGGAGCGCGCCTCGATCGTCGATCGCAACGGCGTCATGCTGGCGATCAATCTGCACACGGCTTCGGTCTATGCCGATCCGCGCAAATTGACCAACCCGCGCGAGGCGGCGACCAAGCTGGTGAAGGTGCTGCCCGAGCTTTCGCAGGCGGCCTTGTTGCAGAACTTCACCAGCGCCAAGAGCTTCGTGTGGATCAAGCGCAATCTGACGCCGAAGCAGGAATACGCCGTCAACGCGCTCGGCATTCCCGGCGTCATGTTCCAGGACGAGCAGCGCCGCGTCTATCCGCAAGGCCCGCTAGCGGCCCATGTGCTCGGCTTCACCAACGTCGACAACAAGGGCATCGCCGGCATCGAGCAATTCTTCGACGATCGCCTGCGCGATCCGCTCCGCGTCACCCAGCCGCTTCGCCTTTCAATCGACGTGCGGATCCAGCACGCGTTGCGCGATGAGCTGACGGAGTCGGTGCAGACGTTTCACGCTCTCGGCGCCGCCGGCGTGGTGATGGACGTGCACACGGGCGAACTGCTCGCCATGGTCTCGCTGCCCGACTTCGACCCGACCCAAGCCAATGAGGCGACCAAGGACGAGCTCTTCAACCGCGCAACGCTCGGCGTCTACGAAATGGGTTCGGTGTTCAAGACCTTCACCATGGCCATGGCGCTCGATCAGCATTCGGTGGGCATGACCGGGGGCTACGACGCCACCAATCCGATCCACATTGCGCGCTTCACCATCTCGGACGACCACCCGCAGCGGCGCTGGCTGTCGGTGCCCGAGATCTACATGTACTCGTCGAACATCGGCGCAGCGAAGATGGCCCTGGATGTCGGCCCGCAGCGTCAGCACGATTTCCTCGAGAAGATGGGCATGCTGCGCAAGCCGGCGGTCGAACTGCCGGAAGTCGGCGCGCCGCTGGTGCCGCACCACTGGGCCCAGATCGAGACCATGACCATCGCGTTCGGCCATGGCCTGTCGGTGAGCCCGCTGCAGCTCGCGACCGGCGCCACGGCCGTGGTGAACGGCGGCGTTCTGGTGCCGCCGACCTTGATCAAACGGGATCCGGGCCAGCCGCTTCCCGCCAACCGCGTCATTTCCGCCAAGACCTCCGACGAAATGCGCCGACTCATGCGGCTCGTTGTCGAACGGGGTACGGGCAAGTTCGCGGAGGCGCCCGGCTATCTGGTCGGCGGCAAGACGGGCACCGCCGAGAAGATCGGTAACGGCGGATATCGCCGCCATGCCAATCTTTCGTCCTTCGTGGCGGCGTTTCCGATCAACGAGCCGCGCTATGTCGTGCTGGCGGTGATCGACGAACCGCACGGCACCAAGGATACCCACGGGTTCGTCACCGCGGGCTGGGTCGCGGCGCCCGCCGTATCGCGCCTCATCACGCGCATCGCGCCGATCCTCGGCGTTCCGCCGGTCGATGAGGACGCACCTGCGATCAAGGCGGCGCTGGCGATCCCGTCCATGGCCAAGGACCAGTCGCGCCAGCGCTCGGCAGAAACGGCCGGCGCGACGGCGCCTGCGGCGCACAGGCCGGAGGAGAAGAAACTTGCGGCTTTCTGATCTCATCGATGATCGGACGCTCGACGTGGGCTGCGATCTGGAGATCAGCGGTCTTACGGCCGATAGCCGCGAGGTGCGGCCGGGCTACTTGTTCGCGGCCCTGTCGGGCGCGCGCCAGGAGGGCGCCGATTTCGTTGGCGATGCGGTGCGCCGCGGTGCCGTCGCGGTCTTAACCGACCGCGCCCATGCGATACCGAGCGGCGATCTGGCAGTGATCGTCGATACCAATCCGCGGCGTCGCTTGGCGTTTCTCGCGGCGCGTTTCTACGGGGCGCAACCGTCCGTCATCGCCGCAGTCACGGGCACCAACGGCAAGACCTCTGTCGCGAGCTTCACCCGGCAAATCTGGGGCCGCCTCGGCCACGCTGCCGCGTCTCTCGGCACGCTTGGGGTCGTTGCGCCCGGGTTCGATCTGCCGCTCGGGCACACCACGCCCGATCCCGTCATGCTGCACCGCCTGCTCGCGGAATTGCACCGCCGCGGCATCGAGCATTTGGCGCTTGAAGCGTCAAGTCACGGTCTCGACCAGTACCGGCTGGACGCCGTGAAGGTGACGGTCGCCGGCTTCACCAACTTGAGCCGCGACCACTACGACTATCATACGTCGAGCGAGGCGTATCTCGGCGCCAAGCTTCGGTTGTTCGACGCAATCCTGGAACCGCGCGGCGGCGCCGTGGTGAACGCCGACGCGGACGTCTTTCCGGCGGTGGCAGCCGTATGCCGCGGCCGCGGCCATCGGCTGATCAGTTACGGCCGCGACGGATCCGAGCTCCGCATCATCGACATCGCCTCGACCGCCCGCGGCCAGCGGATCGACGCGGAAGCCTTCGGCAAGCGCGTCGCGATCGATCTGCCTCTGGCAGGCGCCTTCCAGGCCGGCAACGCGCTTTGCGCGTTGGGTCTTGTGGTCGCCGCGGGCGGCGATATGGAAGCGGCGCTCGCGGCGCTCGAACACCTGGAAGGCGTGCCCGGACGGCTGCAGCTGGTGGCGCGGCATCCGAACGGCGCCCCGATTTTCGTCGACTATGCGCATACGCCTGATGCGCTTGCGACGGTCCTGGGCGCGCTTCGGCCCCATGCCGAAAGCCGGCTTTGCGTCGTGTTCGGCTGCGGGGGCGATCGCGACCGGGGCAAACGCCCGGAGATGGGCCGCATCGCCGCACACATGGCCGACCGTGTGATCGTCACCGACGACAATCCGCGCAGCGAAGATCCGGCGGCGATTCGCCAGGCAATCATGGAAGCTTGCCCCGACGCCGAAAACATCGGCGACCGCGCGGCCGCGATCTATTCCGGCGTGACCGGCCTCGGCGACGGCGACCTGCTGGTAATCGCCGGCAAGGGTCACGAGCGCGGACAGATCGTCGGATCGGAGACGCGGCCTTTCGACGACGCCGAAGTTGCCCGCGCCGCCGTCGCCAGCATCGGGGGCGCGCACTGATGGAAAGCTTCGCGCTCTGGACCTCGGCGGAAGCGGCGGCGGCAACCGGCGGCCGCAACACTGCCGATTGGGTTGCCAGCGGCGTCTCCATCGACAGCCGCAGCATCGACTACGGCGAGTTGTTCGTGGCGCTGCACGGACCTAAGTTCGACGGCCACGACTACGTCGCCGCCGCACTTGCCGCCGGCGCGTCCGCGGCGATGGTCGACGACGTGCCCGGCAATGTGCCGAAGGGTGCGCCGCTTATCGTGGTGGCGGATACGCTTGCGGCCCTCAACGCGCTCGCCGCCGCAGCCCGCCAGAGATCCGGCGCGCGCATCGCCGCGGTCACCGGCAGCGTCGGCAAGACGGGAACCAAGGAGGCGTTGAAGCTCGTCTTCGAGGCCCAAGGCGCGACCCATGCCTCGGGCGGCAGCTTCAACAATCAATGGGGCGTGCCGTTGAGCTTGAGCCGCATGCCGCGCGACACGGCCTATGGCGTGTTCGAGATCGGCATGAATCATGCGGGCGAAATCACGCCGCTGACCCGCCTCGTGCGGCCCCATGTCGCCATCATCACCACGGTCGAGGCGGTGCATCTCGAATTCTTCGATTCGATCCGCGCCATCGCCGACGCCAAGGCGGAGATCTTTCTCGGCCTCGAGCCGGGCGGCACCGCGATACTCAATCGCGACAACCCCTGCTTCGCGCAGCTTGCCGAGCGCGCGCACGCCGCCGGCGTGGCGAATATCATCGGTTTCGGCAGCCACGCCGAAGCGGACGCGCGTCTCGCCAATTTCGCGCTGCATGCGAGCTGCTCGTGCATTTCGGCCGATATCTGCGGCCAAGCCATCACCTACAAGGTCGGCATTCCCGGCCGTCATTGGGTGATGAACTCGCTCGCCGTGCTCGCCGCCGTGCATGCGCTCGGCGCCGACCTCGGCTTGGCGGGTCTCAGCCTTGCCGCGCTCTCGCCGCCGCAAGGCCGCGGCCGCCGGCACCATGTGGAGTACCGCGGCGGATTGTTCGAGTTGATCGACGACAGCTACAACGCGAGCCCCGTTTCCATGCGCGCCGCGTTCGACACATTGGCGAGCGCACGGCCCGGGCCGCGCGGCCGGCGCATCGCCGTGCTCGGCGACATGCTGGAGCTTGGGGCCGATGCGCCGCGTCTGCATGCGTCGCTCGCCGCCGACATCGAGGCCGCCGGCGTCGATCTCGTGTTCGCGGCCGGCGCCAATATGCGCGCGCTCTACGACGCCCTGCCGCCGCAGCGGCGCGGGCATCACGCGGCGAGCGCTGCGGAACTGATACCGGCGGTGCTGGCCGGCTTGCGGCCGGGAGACGTGGTCCTGGTCAAGGGCAGCTACGGCAGCCGCATGGGCGGCGTGGTCGAAGCGCTCTTGGCGCTGGCGGCGCCGCCGCCGCGCGCCGCGAACGGCTGACGGGGCGGGGGCGCACATGCTTTACAACCTGCTCTATCCGCTGGTCAGCGAAGTCAGCGTCTTCAATCTGTTTCGCTACCTGACCTTCCGCACCGGCGGCGCGATTCTGACCGCGCTCGTCGTCAGCTTCCTGTTCGGTCCTCGCGTCATCGAATGGCTGCGCGCCAAGCAGCGCAAGGGTCAGCCAATTCGCAGCGACGGTCCGCAGGGGCATCTCGTCAGCAAGAAGGGCACGCCGACCATGGGCGGCATCCTGATCTTGCTCGGCATCGCCGCGGGCACGCTGCTTTGGGCCGACCTGACCAACGGCTATGTGTGGGCCGTCCTCATCGTCACGTTGGGCTTCGGCGCCGTGGGTTTCGCCGACGATTTCCTGAAGGTGTCCAAGTACAGCGTCAAGGGTGTTCCGGGGCGGCTGAAGCTTGTCCTGGAGTCGCTGGTCGCCATTTTTGCGGTGCTCTGGGTCATCTACTTGACCAAGCAGCCGCTCGGCACCTCCGTGACCGTGCCCTTCTTCAAGGACGTGTTGATCAATCTCTACTGGTTCTTCCTGCCCGTCGGAATGCTGGTGATCGTGGGGGCGTCCAACGCCGTGAACCTGACGGACGGCTTGGACGGCCTGGCAATCGTGCCCGTCATGATTGCAGCGGCTAGTTTTGGCCTGATCGCATATCTTGTAGGTAATTCTGTATTTTCCAACTATTTGCAGATACATTTTGTACCCGGTGCAGGTGAATTGGCCGTATTTTGTGGTGCCTTGGTCGGGGCTGGTCTTGGCTTTCTTTGGTTCAACGCCCCGCCGGCCATGGTCTTCATGGGCGACACGGGCTCGCTGGCGATCGGCGGAGCGCTTGGCGCCATCAGCGTCGTGACAAAGCACGAGCTCGTGCTCGCCATCATCGGCGGCCTGTTCGTGCTGGAAACGGTATCGGTGATCGTTCAGGTGGTGTCCTTCAAGTTGACCGGCCGGCGCGTGTTCAAGATGGCGCCGCTTCACCATCACTTCGAGCAGAAGGGCTGGGCCGAGGCGACCGTGGTGATCCGCTTCTGGATCATCGCCGTGGTCCTGGCCTTGGCCGGGCTCGCAACGCTCAAGCTGCGGTGAGGCGATGATCCCGGTCCCGCAATTCAAGAACCGCACGGTCGCCGTCTTCGGCTTGGCGCGGAGCGGCTTGGCCGCGATCAAGGCGCTCGCCGCCGGCGGCGCGAGAGTTCGCGCGTGGGACGATGCCGCGATGCGGCGCGAAACGGTGCGCGGCGCCGAGCTCGTCGATCTGGCGAAAGCCGATTGGCGGGGAACGGCAGCGCTGGTGCTGAGCCCCGGCGTGCCGCTCACCCATCCGAAGCCGCACCCGGTCGTAACGAGCGCGAAATCCGCGCGCGTGCCGGTGATTGGCGACGTGGAACTCTTTGCCGGCGCCGGCCTGCAGGCCAAGCGCATCGGCATCACCGGCACCAACGGCAAATCGACAACAACGGCGTTGGTCGGACATCTGCTGCGCGTTGCCGGACGAACCGTCGAAGTTGGCGGCAATATCGGCCGCCCGATCCTCGATTTGGCGCCGCTCGGCCCGGACGGCGCCTACGTCATCGAGATGTCGTCGTATCAGATCGACCTGGCGCCGTCGCTGGTCTGCGACGTGGCGGTGCTGCTCAACATCACGCCCGACCACCTCGACCGGCACGGCTCCATGGCGGGCTACGTGGCGGTGAAGCGGCGCATCTTCGCCGGACAGCATGAGAACCAGACGGCGGTGATCGGCGTCGACGATGCAGACTGCGCCCGCATCTACGACGCGTTGCGCCTGGAAGGCCGGCGGAAGGTGGTGCCGATCGCCATCGGCCGCCATATCGCCAACGGCATCTGCGTCGTGGACGGGCAATTGCGCGAAGACGGCGAGGCCGAGCCGGTCATCGACCTGGCGCGCTGCGCGGGCTTGCCTGGCGCCCACAATTGGCAGAACGCTGCCGCCGCCTTCGCCGTCGCCCGAGCGCTTGGCGTTGCCCGCGCCGACATCGTGCGCGGCCTGACCAGCTTTCCGGGACTTGCGCATCGCATGGAGCGCGTCGGCACGCGTCATGGCGTTTTGTTCGTCAACGATTCCAAGGCGACCAACGCCGATGCGGCCGCCAAGGCGCTCGCCTGCTATGACGCGATCTATTGGATTGCCGGCGGGAAGGCGAAGGAAGGCGGCATCGCCGCGCTCGAAGCATTCTATCCGCGCATCCGCCACGCTTACCTGATCGGCGAAGCGGCCGAGGATTTTGCCCGCACGCTCAAGGGCAAGGTCGCGGCCGACAAGGTGGGCACGCTGGATCGCGCCGTCGCCGCCGCCCATGCGCAGGCGCTGGCGGATCGCATGCCGAACGCGGTGGTGTTGCTGTCGCCGGCCTGCGCTTCGTTCGACCAATTCACCGATTTCGAGGCGCGCGGCGAGGCCTTCCGCGCCTTGGTCGCCGCTCTCCCGGAGCGCGCCGCATGATTACGCTCTCGCGCACCGACACGAGCATCGTCGGCCGCTGGTGGTGGACCGTCGATCGCTGGACTTTGGTCGCGCTCGGCGTGCTGATCGCCATCGGCGGGGTGTTGACCCTGGCGGCAAGTCCCGCCGTGGCCGCCCGCATTCACCTGGACCAATTCCATTTCGTCCGGCGGCAGGCGATCTTCCTGCTTCCGGCGCTCGGCCTGATGTTCGGCGTGTCGTTGCTGAGTCCGCTCTGGGTCCGCCGCCTGGCGACGCTCGGATTTGTAGCGTTCTTCGTGCTCATGCTGCTGACCCTGGTCGCCGGCAGCGAAATCAAGGGCGCACACCGCTGGCTGTATCTCGCCGGATTGAGCCTGCAGCCGTCCGAGTTCGTGAAACCGTGTTTCGCGGTATTGGCCGCTTGGATGTTCGCCGAGCAGCGCCGCAATCGCCGCTTCCCGGGGCAGGTACTGGCCATGGCGCTCTTCGTCTGCGTCATGGGCGTACTGCTGTTGCAGCCCGATGTCGGCATGGCGCTTGTCGTCGCCGCCGTGTGGTTCGCGCAATTCTTTGTCGCCGGACTGCCGATGGCGCTGGTCGCGGCGTTCATCGTGCTCGGCGTCGCGGGCTTCGCCGGCGCCTATGCGCTGCTTCCCCATGTGGCGAGCCGCGTCGATCGCTTCCTCGACCCGACGGGCGGCGACAACTATCAGATCGAGCGCGCCATGCAGGCGTTCCACACCGGCGGGCTGTTCGGGCGCGGTCCGGGCGAAGGGTCGGTGAAATCGGTCCTGCCCGACGCCCATACGGATTTCATCTTTGCCGTCGCTGGCGAGGAATACGGCTTGTTCCTCGGCCTCGCCATCATCGCGATCTTCGCGTTCATCGTGCTGCGCTGCCTGGTTCGCATGCTGGAAGAGAACAATCTCTTCGTCGTGCTGGCCGGCACCGGCCTGATCACGCAGTTCGGATTGCAGGCCGTCATCAACATCGGCGTCAACCTGCGCTTGATGCCGACCAAGGGGATGACGCTGCCGTTCATCTCCTACGGCGGATCGTCGCTGCTGGCGCTGGCTCTCGCCATGGGCATGCTCCTGGCGCTGACCCGAACGCGGCCGAGCATCGGGGGCGAGGCATGACCGGCGCGCCCATTGTCTTGACCGCGGGCGGAACCGGCGGGCATGTGTTCCCCGCGGTGGCATTGGCGGCCGAGCTGCGTCGGCGCGGCAGGCCATTGGTGCTCGTCACCGACCGGCGCGGCGCCGGCTATGAAGAGCGCTTTCCCGATACCGAGATCCACGCCGTGACGGCCGGCACGCCCTCCGGCCGCGGGCCGCTCGGCCGTATCGTCGCGATCGGCGAGATCGCCGCCGGCACCTGGGCCGCGCGCGGCTTGCTGAAACGCATACGTCCCGCCGCCGTGGTCGGCTTCGGCGGCTATCCGTCGCTTCCGGCGATGCTGGCGGCGACGCGTCTCGGATTGCCCACCATGCTGCACGAGCAGAACGCCGTGCTCGGCCGGGTCAATCGCCTGCTGGCTTCGCGCGTCGCGGCAATCGCCACGAGCTTCGCGGAAACCGCAGGCATCGCCGCCGGCGAACGGGGCAAGACAAGCCTGACCGGCAACCCGGTGCGCGAAGCGGTTGCGGCGGTGCGCGAATTGCCTTACTCGGCGCCGCAGCCCGGCGGTCCGATCCGCCTCCTGGTGCTTGGCGGCAGTCAGGGCGCCCGCATCCTGAGCGAGGTGATTCCTGCGGCGCTGATCCAATTGCCGCCGAACGTGCGCCAGCGCATCAGGCTCACGCAGCAATGCCGGCCCGAGGACTTGGAGCGGGTCAAGACGATCTATAGCGACAGCGGTGTCAGCGCCGACCTCACGACGTTCATTCAAGACGTTCCGGCGCTCCTGGCGTCGGTTCACCTCTGCATCACCCGCGCCGGCGCATCGACCGTGGCCGAGTTGGCGCTCGCCGGCCGGCCGGCGATCCTCGTTCCTTTCGCCGCCGCAACCGACGATCACCAGACCGCAAACGCCAAGTCGCTGGTCGCCGCCGGCGGCGCATGGCTCATGCCCGAGGCGAAGTTCAACGCCGCCTCGCTGCGGCAAACGCTCGAGACGCTGATCGACGATGGCGCGGCGCTGGTCGAGATGGCGGCAGCGGCGCGGCAGTCCGGCCGGCCGAACGCAGCCGGGGCGCTGGCCGATCTCGTGGAGCGGTTGGCGCCGGCCGACGGCGCCAATCCGGCCGAGAATTCCGGGAGGGCCGCGGCATGAGAACGCTGCCCCTCGACATCGGCATCATTCACTTCGTCGGCATCGGCGGCATCGGCATGAGCGGCATCGCCGAGGTCATGCGCAATCTCGGCTATACCGTCCAGGGCTCCGACCTGACCGCGAACGCCAACGTCAAACGCCTGCAGGACCTCGGCATCAAGGTTTCCGTCGGCCACGCGGCGGAGAACATCGGCGACGCGCAGGTGCTGGTCGTCTCCTCGGCGGTGAAGCCGGACAATCCGGAGGTTCGCGCGGCGCGCGAGCGCCTGATTCCGGTGGTGCGGCGGGCCGAAATGCTCGGCGAGCTGATGCGCCTGAAATGGTCGGTCGCCGTCGGCGGCACGCACGGCAAGACCACGACCACGTCGATGGTGGCGGCGCTGTTCGAGACCGCCGGCCTCGACCCGACCGTGATCAATGGCGGCATCATCAACGCCTACGGCACGAACGCGCGCCTCGGAACCGGCGACTGGATGGTGGTCGAGGCGGACGAGAGCGACGGCACCTTCGTCAAGCTTCCCGCGACCATCGCCGTTGTCACCAACATCGATCCCGAGCACTTGGATTTCTACAAGACCTTCGATGCTGTGCGGGCGGCGTTCCAGACCTTCGTGGAGAACATCCCGTTCTACGGTTTCGCCGCGCTTTGCCTCGATCACGGCGAAGTGCAGGCCATGGTCGGCCGCATCTCCGACCGGCGCATCGTCACCTATGGCTTTTCTCCGCAGGCCGACGTGCGCGGCGTCAACGTGCGCTTCGCTGAGGGCGGCTCGAAATTCGACGTGATCCTGACCGATCGCGTGACCGGCGCCCAGCGCACCATCGCCGATCTGCGCCTGCCCATGCCGGGCCAGCACAACGTGCAGAATTCGCTGGTCACGGCCGCCATCGCGCGCGAAATGGGTTTCGACGACGACGTGCTGCGCCGCACGCTCGCCGGGTTCAAAGGCGTCAAGCGGCGTTTCACCAGGACCGGCGAAGTCGGCGGCGTGACGATCATCGACGACTACGGTCATCACCCGGTCGAAATCGCCGCCGTGCTCTCCGCGGCGCGGCAGGCCTATTCGGGGCGGGTGATCGCGGTCGTGCAGCCGCATCGCTACACGCGCTTGCACGATCTGTTCGAGGAATTCTGCACCTGCTTCAACGAAGCCGACACTGTGATCGTGGCGGAAGTCTATGCCGCGGGCGAAGCGCCCATCGACGGCGTGAATCGCGACGCGCTTGTCGCAGGCCTGCAAGGCCACGGCCATCGTCATGTGCTGGCATTGCACGATCCGGCGCTGCTGGCCGGCCTGATCAATGACATGGCGCAGCCGGGCGACCTGGTCGTGTGCCTCGGAGCGGGCTCGATCACCAATTGGGCCAACACACTGCCCGCGGAATTGGCGGCGCTGAAGAGCCGGCCGGCGAGGGAGGCGCGCAAATGATGGCAGCGCCCATCCGCCGCGTGCGGCTCGTCGAACGCCTGCCGAAAGTGCGCGGCCGGTATCAGGAGAACGTGGCCCTGTCGGGCGTGACCTGGTTCCGCGTCGGCGGTTTGGCCGACGTGGTCTTCCGGCCGGCCGACGCCGACGACCTCGCCGATTTCATGAAGCAGCGTCCCGTTGGCGTGCCTCTGACGGTGATCGGCGTCGGTTCGAATCTTTTGGTTCGCGACGGCGGCATACCCGGCGTGACCATCCGCCTCGGCCGCGGCTTCGCCGAAGTAAAGCCGGAGGGGACGATTGTCGCCGCAGGCGCCGGCGCTCCCGATATCAACGTCGCCCTGACCTGCCGCGACGCCGGTATCGCCGGCCTGGAATTCCTGCGCGGCATTCCGGGTACCATCGGGGGCGCGCTCCGCATGAACGCGGGCGCCTACGGCTCGGAGATCAAGGACGTCCTCATCGACGCCGAAGCCGTGAGCGTGAGAGGCGAGCGCAGGCGCTTCGCCCTCAAGGAACTCGGCCTGTCCTACCGCCATTGCGGCCTCGGCGAAGATTGGATCTTTGCCTCCGCCAGGCTCCAGGGCCGCGCCGGCGACCCCGCGGAGATCGGCGCGCGCATGGAAGAGATCAGTCAGGCGCGCGAGGCGACGCAACCGGTCCGCACGCGCACCGGCGGCTCGACCTTCGCCAATCCTTCGGACCCGCGGGCCAAGGGCCTAAAGGCCTGGGAGCTGATCGACCGCGCCGGCTGCCGCGGCCTCACCCTCGGCGGCGCCCAGGTGTCGTCGCTCCACTGCAACTTCCTGATCAATACCGGCGAGGCCACCGCCGAGGACCTCGAGGCCCTGGGCGAAGAAGTGCGCCGGCGTGTGCGCGAGCAATTCGGCGTCGAGCTCGAATGGGAAATCCGCCGCATCGGCGTCAAGCGCGATGAGGCCATGTCGTGACCAAGCACGTGGCGGTCCTGATGGGCGGATGGTCGGCGGAGCGCGAAGTCTCGCTGGTGAGCGGTGCCGCCGCCGCCGAGGCGCTGCGCGAAAAGAACTACAAGGTCACCACCATCGACGTTGGCCGCAACATCGCCGAAGTGCTGAGCCGGGTTCGGCCCGATGTGGTGTTCAACGCGCTGCATGGCCGTTACGGCGAGGACGGCACGGTGCAGGGCATGCTCGAGCTGCTCGGCCTGCCCTATACGCATTCCGGCGTTTTGGCGTCGGCCTTGGCGATGGACAAGCCCATCGCGCGCCGCCTGTTCAAGGACGCCGGCCTCAACATCGCCGACGGCGCCGTCATGACGCGCCAGCAGATCATGTCGGGCCGTTTGCCGCCGAAACCCTATGTCATCAAGCCGATCAACGAAGGTTCGTCCGTCGGTGTCCGCGTCGTGCTCGAGAACGACAACTTCACGCCGGCGGACGACATGAATTGGTCCTACGGCGACACGGTGCTGGTGGAGCGCTACATCCCGGGCCACGAGATTCATGTGGCGGTCATGGGCGAGCGAGCGCTCGGCGCCGTCGAAATCCGACCCAAGGGCCGTTTCTACGACTACGAGGCCAAGTACACCCAAGGCAAAGCCGACCATCTGATGCCTGCGCCGCTGCCGGCCGATTCCTATGCGGAAGCGTTGCGGGTCGGATTGGCGGCCCATCGCACCCTCGGCTGCCGCGGCGTTTCGCGCACCGATCTGCGATACGACGACACCAAAGGCGAACCGGGGCGCTTCTTCGTGCTCGAGGTGAACACCCAGCCGGGCATGACGCCACTCTCGCTGGTGCCGGAAATCGCCCGCCATCAGGGTATTGCGTTTCCCGAACTGGTCGCATGGATGGTGGAGGACGCCTCATGCGAGCGCTGAGGATCAGTGCGGCCGAGCGGCCGGCGCCCAATCCGCACGCACGGCCGAGACCGTTTTCTGGTGCGGAAGAAATCGCCGGGGGCATGCGCCTGTTTTCCTGGCTTCGGTTCTTCCGCCGCAAAGGCGATGTTCCCTCGATGGCAGCGCAACGCCGCCGCGCGACGGCGCGGCGAAAGCCGCAGCCCCCGTGGGTCAAGCCCACAGTGATCGCCGCATTGCTCGCGGGATGCGTCGCATTGGCGACAGCGGGCGGCTGGTGGCTCTGGCGGACCAGCGGATTCGATCGCGCTTTCGTGGCGCTGAACCGGACGGCGGTGGTGGTGATGGCGGCCGGCGGGCTGACCGTGCAGGAGATCGACGTGGAAGGCCGCAACGCGACCACGCCAGATCAATTGCTGTTGGCGGTCGGAATTCGCCGCGGCGATCCGATCCTGTTGTTCGATGCCGATGCGGCGCGCGAGCGGATCGAACAGATCGGCTGGGTCAAGAGCGCGACCGTGCAGCGGATCCTGCCGAGCACGATCCTGCTTCGGATCGTCGAGCGCCGGCCCATGGCGCGCTGGCAGATCGACGGCCACACCGTGCTGATCGATCACGACGGCAAAGTGCTGGATGAAGGCGATCCGGCCGATTTCCGCGAGCTCCGCCGCGTCGTCGGCCCCGGTGCCGCCGATCACGCAAGCGAGCTCTTCGACATGCTGGCGGGCGAACCGTTGCTGTTTTCGCGGGTGCGCGACGCGGTGCGCGTGCGCGACCGCCGCTGGGATCTGACGCTCGACGACAACGTGAAGGTCCAGTTGCCCGAACAGAACGCCGAGGTGGCGTGGCGGCACCTCGCGATCATGGAACGCGAACAGCACATCCTCGAAAAGGCGATCGAGGTCGTCGACTTGCGTTTGCCGGATCGCACGGTCGTGCGGCTTACGCCGGATGCGGCGGCGGCGCGGCGGCCGGCGCCCAAGGTTGCGGGCAATCCGACATGAGGCGGAAGCGGGGAACGAAGCGCGTGGAGAAGAGGGGCGTATGGCGGTAGGGCGGCACGGGTTTATTGCCGGGTTGGACGTCGGCACGACGAAAGTCTGCTGCTTCGTGGCGCGCATCGACGGGGGCGGCGTGCGCGTGGTCGGGATCGGGCATCAAGTATCGAGAGGCATGCGCTCCGGCGCCGTGGTCGACATGGAGGCGGTGGAAGCATCCATTCGCGCCGCCGTCGATACCGCCGAACGCATGGCGGGCGAAACGGTCCGCGAAGCTTACGTGGGATTTTCCGGCGGCCAGCCCGCCTCGCACACGGTCGGCGTCGAAGTGGCTATCGCAGGCCACCAGGTCGGCGAGAGCGACGTGAGCCGGGTGCTCGATCAGGGGCGCAGCCGCAACGAGCCGGGCGAACGGCAGGTCGTGCACGCAATTCCGGTCGGCTACACCATCGACGGCAGCCGCGGCATCCGCGATCCGCGCGGCATGCACGGCGAGCGCCTCGGCGTCAACATGCACGTGGTGACCGCCGCCGCCGGGCCGCTGCGCAATCTCGCGACATGCGTGGAGCGCTGCCACCTGAAGATCGCCGGCGTGGTCGTCTCGCCCTATGCCAGCGGACTGGCTTGCCTGGTCGAAGACGAAATGGACCTTGGCGTGACGCTGGTCGACATGGGCGGCGGGACGACGTCGCTTGCGGTCTTCTACGACGGCGCACTGGTGTTCGCCGACGTGATCCCGATCGGCGGCGCGCATGTGACGAACGACATAGCGCGCGGCCTTTCGACGCCGACCGCCCATGCCGAACGCATGAAGACGCTTTACGGCGGCGCGATTGCCGGCAGCGGCGATCACGGCGAAATCATCGACGTGCCGCGCGTCGGCGAAACGGAGCACCACAGTCCCAATCACGTGCCGCGCTCCATGCTGGTCGGCATCGTCCGGCCGCGCGTCGAGGAGACGCTTGAACTGGTCCGCGACCGGCTGACCCGCTCGGGCGTCGAACATCTCGCCGGCCGCCGCGTCGTGCTCTGCGGCGGCGCCAGCCAGCTCCAAGGAATGCGCGAGCTGGCGCAGCGCGTTCTCGACAAGCAAGTGCGCATGGGTCGGCCGATCCGCGTCGGCGGCTTGGCGGAGGCCACCGGCGGCCCGGCTTTCGCGGCCTGCGCCGGACTTTTGACTTACGCGCTCCGCGCTCGTGCGGAGGCGGTGGACGGCATGAGCGAACCCGATGAGGCGCCAAGCGGGCGCTTCGCTCGCCTCGGCCAATGGCTGAGGGCCAACTTTTGAGTGGCGTACGCCGATATCGGTCCCTGCGGGTGGGGCCGGAGCCTAGCCGGGGAGATCCGGTCGGCGTGCGCTTGAGTGAACGGCGTAATTCGAACCTTGGAGGTGATCGAACATGAGTATCAATCTGTCCATTCCGGCTACAAAGGAACTAAAGCCGCGCATCGTCGTGTTCGGCGTTGGCGGCGCCGGCGGCAACGCCGTCAACAACATGATCGGCTCAAATCTTGAGGGGGTGGAATTCGTCGTCGCGAATACCGACGCTCAAGCGCTATCCAACTCGCTCGCGGAGCGCCGCATTCAACTCGGCGTCAATATCACGCAAGGCCTTGGCGCGGGCGCACGGCCGGAGGTCGGCCGCGCCGCG
>DASQHM010000053.1:0-30414 GCA_035632095.1 Candidatus Cybelea sp.
TTCAGCACCTTGATCTTTTCATAGCAGGTTAGCGGCTTGCCCTCGGGCGATTTCCAGACGGGCGGCGTTGCAGCGGCAGTGCGGGTTCGGTTCATGGGCGACTTTGCACGATCGAGAGGACGGCGGCAGCATAGCACGCCCTGGGTGATCCCAAAAAGCTCCTACTTTCAAGGCATTGTTAGGGTTTCTTGCGGCGCCTTCGAGGCCGGTCGGCATTGTCGGGGCGCCGCCGGCGCTAGGCAGGCCGGAGGCGGGCCGATATGCTGCGCGCTCGATGGACGCGTGAGATTTGATTTGGGGAGGACACCCGTGGACGCCAAGACAATCGACAAATCCAAATTGCCGAGCCGCCATGCGACGGTCGGGCCGGAGCGCGCGCCGCACCGGGCGTTCTATTACGCCATGGGGCTGACGGAAGACGAGATCGAGGCGCCCTTTGTCGGTGTGGTCACGACCTGGAACGAAGCGGCGCCCTGCAACATTACGCTGTCGCGCCAGGCCCAGGCGGCGAAGTTCGGCGTGAAGCAGGCGGGCGGCACGCCGCGCGAATTCACCACGATCACGGTCACCGACGGCATCGCCATGGGGCATCAGGGCATGAAGTCGTCGCTGGTCAGCCGCGAGGTCATCGCCGATTCCACCGAGCTCACCGTGCGCGGCCACTGCTACGACGCGCTGATCGGGCTAGCCGGATGCGACAAGTCGCTGCCCGGTCTGATGATGGCCATGGTGCGGCTGAACGTTCCATCGGTGTTCATATATGGCGGTTCGATCCTTCCCGGCCGCTTCAAGGGCAAGGACGTAACCGTCGTCGACGTGTTCGAGGGCGTGGGCCAGCACGCGGCCGGAAAGATGTCGGACGCCGACCTGCACGAGCTGGAATGTGTCGCATGTCCTTCGGGCGGATCGTGCGGCGGGCAATTCACCGCGAACACCATGGCCTGCGTGTCGGAGGCGATCGGACTGGCGCTGCCGGGCTCGGCCGGTACGCCCGCGCCATACGAGAGCCGCGATGCGTTTTGCCGCTCCTCGGGCTGGGCGGTCATGGATCTGCTGCGCCGGAACATCCGGCCGCGCGACATCGTCACGAGAAAAGCGCTTGAGAACGCGGCCGTCATCGTGGCGGCGACCGGCGGTTCGACCAACGGCGCGTTGCACCTGCCTGCGATTGCGCATGAAGCCGGCATCAAATTCGACCTGCATGACGTGGCCGAAATCTTCCGCCGCACGCCCTATATCGCCGATCTAAAGCCGGGCGGCCGCTATGTGGCGAAGGATCTTTACGATGTCGGCGGCGTTCCGGTCGTGATGAAGGCGCTGTTCGATGGCGGCTACCTGCATGGCGATTGCATGACCGTGACCGGCAACACGATTGCCGAGAATCTGAAGCACGTGCGCTTCCCGGCCAATCAGGACGTGGTCCGTCCCACGTCGAAGCCGCTGTCGCCGACCGGCGGCGTGGTGGGCTTGAAAGGCAATCTGGCACCGCAGGGCGCCATCGTGAAAGTCGCCGGCATGGCGCGTCTGAAGCACAAAGGGCCGGCGCGCGTGTTCGACTGCGAGGAGGATTGCTTCGCAGCTGTGCAGCGCCACGACTACAAGGACGGCGACGTGCTGGTGATTCGCTATGAGGGTCCACGCGGCGGCCCCGGCATGCGCGAGATGCTTTCCACCACCTCGGCGCTCTATGGCCAGGGGGCCGGAGAGAAAGTGGCGCTCATCACCGACGGACGGTTTTCCGGCGGCACGCGCGGCTTCTGCATCGGCCACGTGGGACCCGAGGCCGCCGCCGGCGGGCCGATCGCGTTGCTCAAGGACGGCGACATCATCGCGATCGACGCCGAAAAGGGCACCATCGACGTGGAATTGCCGGACGCCGAGCTTTCCAGGCGGAAGGCGGCATGGAAGCCGCGCAAGACCGACTATCAATCGGGGGCGCTGTGGAAGTACGCGCAGACCGTGGGCGACGCGGAGAAGGGCGCGGTGACCCACCCGGGCGGCGCGGCCGAGACCCATTGCTATGCGGACATATAGCTGACAGCGGACGCCCATAAGCGAAATGCAAAAAAAGCAACATAACCGCGGAGATCGCAGAGGGCCGCAGAGTGTTGCGGAGCGAGTACGTCATCTCTGCGATACTCTTCGTACCTCCGCGTCCTCCGCGGTTTAAGTTTTGTTTTTCATTGGTCACTGACGGCCAATCGCCAAAGGCTCATCATGTCCCACATCGCCATCGCCGGCTTCATGCACGAGACCAACACCTTCGCCCCGCTGAAGGCGACGTTTCAGAATTTCGTCCAAGGCGAAGGCTGGCCCGGCCTGACCAAGGGCGAGGCGATGCTCAGCGTCTTTCCGCCCATCAACATCGGCACGGGCGGATTCGTGCAGGAGGCGTCGGCGCGCGGCCACACGCTGCTGCCCATCGTCTGGGCCGCGGCGGTGCCGTCGTCCTATGTCACCGAGGATGCCTATGAGCGCATCGCGGCGATGATCGTGCAGGGCATCGGCCAGGTGCGCGGGCAGATCGATGCGGTCTACCTCGACCTGCACGGCGCGATGGTGACCGAACACCTGGAGGACGGCGAAGGCGAATTGCTTCGGCGCGTGCGCGACGTGGTCGGCGCCGACATGCCCGTCGTCGCAAGCCTCGACCTGCACGCCAACGTGACCCAGGCAATGGTGGCCCATGCTTCGGCGTTGATCGCCTATCGCACCTATCCGCATGTGGACATGGCGGAAACGGGCCGGCGCGCGGCGCGTCACTTGGACGATCTGTTGACCGGCCGGCGGCCACAGCAAGCGAAAGCGTTTCGTCGCTTGCCGTTCCTGCTGCCGCTCACCACCCAGTGCACCATGATGGAGCCGAGCCGCGGCATATACGACGAAGTGGCGGCGAGCGAGGGTGGTGCGATTTCGTCCGTGTCCTACACGCCGGGCTTTCCGCCGGCGGACATCGCCGAGTGCGGTCCTTCGGTTTTTGCCTACGGAGACACGCCGGCGGCCGCGGCCGCCGCGGCGGAACGCATCGAAGCGCTGTTGCTGGAAAAGGAACGCGAGTTCGCGGCCGAAATGATGCCGCCGGGCGAAGCGGTGGCCTATGCCATGCGTCTCGCCAACTATGCGAAGAAGGCGGTCGTCCTCGCCGACGTGCAGGACAACGCCGGCGCCGGCGGCACGTCCGATACCACGGGATTGCTGCGGGCGCTTTGCGACGCGGGCGCGCGCGACGCGGTGCTGGGAGTGTTGACCGATCCTGAATCTGCGGCGGCGGCGCATCGGGCCGGCGAGGGCGCCGAGATCGCGATCGCCCTCGGCGGCAAGCTATTCACGGGTGGCGACCCGCCGTTCCGCGGCACGTTCACGGTCGAACGCTTGAGCAACGGGCGTTTTCTCTGCACCGGGCCGTTTTACGGCGGCACGCGCGCCGATCTTGGGCCGACGGCCTTGCTGCGTCTCGGCGGCGTGCGGGTCATCGTCGCCACGCGGCGCATGCAGGCGGCGGACCAGGAGATGTTCCGCCATCTCGGCGTCGAGCCGATCCGGCAGAAAATCCTCGGCTTGAAGAGCTCGGTGCATTTCCGCGGCGACTTCACGCCTGTGGCGGAGGAAATCGTCGTCGTCGAAGCGCCGGGCGCCTTCATCGACCGGCCGGAACGGCTGCCCTACAAGCGCCTCCGCGCCGGCGTGCGCCTCGGGCCCGGCGGCCCAACACATAGCGGCTGACACCTGTCAGCTATCAGCTGACAGCAATCAGCGTACAAAATTTACTGCAAAGGTCGCGGAGTTCCGCGGAGTAACACAGAGAAACGATTCAAGCTCCGCGCTCCTCCGCGTACCTCTTGGTCCTCCGCGGTTATTTTTCTAGCTTTTCGCCGACCGCTGACCGCTGATGGCTCCCGGCTACACCTTCATCGGCAGGATGACCATGGGCACGCCCTGCGATTGCAGGCGCTTCTGCATGGCGAGCGCCGTCTGGTTGTGCAGCAGGAACGACAGCGGCATGTCGTCCTCGAACAGCAGCTTCGAGGCGAAGAACACGCTGTTCGGAAAGCGCTTCACCACATCGTCGGCGAGCTTGCCGAGTTCCTCCACCGTATCGGGGCCGAAACGGTGGAACGACGTCGCGGCGATGCCCCGGCGATGGCAATAGTTGACGTACTGGTCGAGCGTCTGTTGCACATCCTTGGTCATCTGCGCCAGCAATTCCTCGGCGCGGAAGCTTTCCGAATCCACTTCGCCGACGCTGATGAAGACGTAGTTCTTGAACTGGCCGCCGAACAGCCGCTTGCTGGCGAGCAGGGTGTGCATGCCGGTGCCGAGGCTGCGGCCGATCAGGAACACCGCGGTCGGCGCTTGCGGATCGAGCGGCGGCGGATTGTCCACCGGCGCCGCCGGCGTTGCGGTGGCGAACAGCGCGTCCACCTTGGCAAGCTGCTTGCCCGTGTTGTCGTAGTGCCGGCGGATGACGAGACACAGCGCGATGACCAGGCCGGTGATCAGCACCGTCATCCATGCGCCTTCGGTGAATTTCTCGACCAGGGTCACCATGAGAATGCCGGCGCTGACCAGGAATCCGAGCACCGCCAGCGCCAGCCGGCGTCCGGCGCGATTGACCTGCATGCGGTGGCCCCACCAATAGACGCAGAGGCCGAAGATGCAGAGCGAGAAGGTGAGGAACACGTTCAAGCTGTAGAGCACCACCAGCACGTCCACATTGCCGGACGTGAGGACGAGAATGGCCATGGCCGCGAGGCCCATGAGCAGCACGCCGTTCTGCGTGACCAGCCGGTTGGACAGCTGGCTGAATTGATGCGGCACCCACCGGTCGGCGCCCATATTGGCCAGCACGGCCGGGCCGCCGAGGAAGCCGGTGTTGGCGCCGACGAACAGCAGCAAGGCGGCGAAGGTCAGCACGACGAGCAGGATCACCGCCGGGATCGCGCCGTCGCCGAAGACATGCGCCAGGATCGCGTGGAACGTGACCGCGTTCAGCGTCTGGCCGGCCTCGGGCCGGATGTCCCAGAGCAAGTACAGGATGATCAGGCCGGCCGCCGTGAAGGCGAGCGAGGTGGCCATGTAGACCATGGTCCAGCGGCCCGTCACGACGCGCGGCTCCTTCAGCATGTTGACGTTGTTCGACACCGCCTCGATGCCCGTGTAGGTGCCGCCGCCGAGCGCGAAGGCCCTGAGCAGGATCGAGGCGAACACGATCCAGCCCACATGGCGCACCAGCTCGTGGGTTTCGCTGAAAGTCTGCGGCACCAGCTCCGGGATACGTTCGGCGTGAACACCGATGCCGTAGACGATGAGCGCGCCGTGTGTGAGCAGAAACCCGAGGAACAACGGCACCAGCAGCTTGAGCGGCTCTTTGACGCCGCGCAGGTTGAGGATCAGCAGGCCGAACGTGATGGCGATCTCCGACGGCAGCTTGCCGATCTGCCAGCTGAGCGGCAGCAAACTGAAAATCGCGTCGACGCCGCTCGCGATGGAAATCGAAATGGTCAGCACGTAGTCGACGATCAGCGCCGCCCCGGACACGAGTCCGGCTTTCGGGCCGATCAACGCCGTCGAAACCTTGTAGCCGCCGCCGCCCGAGGGGAAGAGCTCGATCACCTGGTTGTAGGCGAGGCCGATGACGAAGACCGTGATTGCGGTCATGGCCGCGAGATAGAGCGCCAAATGGGTGGAGCTGCCGAGCGCGATATAGGCCTCTTCGGGACCGTAGTTGGCTGAGGAAAGTCCGTCGGCGCCCAAGCCGATCCAGGCGAGGAATGAAACCAGCGCCATGTTGTGGCGGGTCTCGCGCGCCAACGCGTTGCGCGGCGCGCCGATGACGAACTCCTTCACGCGCGCAATGGAGGCCCGAAACCGGCCGTTCTCGGTATCGCCCGGCGCACTTGTGGGCGTCGGTGCGCTCATGTCCCGATCTCGCACCAGACCGGTGTGTGATCCGAGGCCTTGTCCGCGCCGCGCGGGCTGCGGTCGATGTCGCAGGCCGCCATCCGGTCCCATGCTGGTCCGTTGAGCAGCAGGTGATCGATCCTGAGGCCGTGATTCTGCGGCCAGGCGCGTTGCTGATAGTCCCAGTAGCTGTATTGGTTCGCCTCGGCGGGGTGCTTGGCCCGGTACGCGTCGATCAGGCCGAGATGCAACAGGGCGCGGAAACGGTTGCGGCTTTCCGGGCGGCAGAGCGCGTCATTTGCGAAGGCTTCCGGATCGTAGACGTCAGCGTCGGCCGGGCAGACGTTGTAGTCGCCGCCGAGCGCTAGGACGTCCCATTCGGTAAGCAGCTCCTTGGCGTGGGCGCGCAGCGCTTCCATCCAGCGCAGCTTGTAGGTGAATTTCTCGGTGTCGACCGGGTTGCCGTTCGGCAGGTAGATCGAGGCGACGCGCAGTCCGTTCACCGTCGCCTCGATGTAGCGCGACTGCTCGTCCTCGATGGTCGGCAATCCGCGCACCACGTCCTCGATCGGAAGCTTCGAGAGGATGGCGACGCCGTTGTAGCTCTTTTGACCGTGCACGGCGATGTTGTAGCCGAGGTCGCCGATCTCCGTTTCGGGAAAGTCGGCCGATTGGCATTTGATCTCTTGCAGCAGCACGACATCCGGTTTCGCCGTGCGCAGCCATTTGACCACGTTGGGCAACCGCGCCTTCACCGAGTTCACGTTCCAGGTCGCGATTTTCATGGATGTCCAAAGTACTTAAGGCCCGGCGAAAACCGGGCCTCATCCTCTAGCACAATCGGGGCGAACGGTCACACCGAGAAGGACGACCCGCAGCCGCACTTCGACGTGGCATTCGGGTTCTTGATCTGGAACGAAGCCCCGATCATGTCTTCCACGAAATCCACCTCGGCGCCTTGCATGTATTCGATGGAGACGGAGTCCACCAATACGGTGACGCCGTCGCGCACCACAGCGACATCGTCATCCGCGCGCGCATCATCCAGCGTGAAGCCGTATTGAAACCCCGAGCAGCCGCCGCCCGATACGGCGATGCGCAGCATCATGCCGGGCGTGCCATCTTCCTTCAGGATCTCGGCGATCCGCTTGGCCGCGCTGGCCGTCACCGAGACCGTCGGACGATCCAGGACCTGGGTGTCGCTCATTACAAAAACCTTCGGATTGTCAAGCAGTTAACCCTGACCGCGGGCGCTGTTCCGCTGCGTGGCTGTCTCTTATGTAGGTATTTCGCCGCACTTGTCAATTTGGCCAACGGCCGGCCCTGAGCCTTGCGGTGGCGCAAAGGCCTCAGTAGTGTCCCGGCCAATTCGGGACCCGCCGCCATGAATCCGTTTGCCGAGTTTCGCCAGCGCATTGCCGCCGCCGTAGCCGAGCTCGCGCGCGAAGGCGCGCTGCCGCAAAACCTCGATCTTTCCGGCCTGACCGTCGAGCCGCCACGCGATGCGGCGCACGGCGACATCGCGACCAACGCGGCGCTGGTGCTTGCCAAGCAGGCCGGCATGAAGCCGCGCGACATCGCCGAGAAGCTGGCGCCGGTGCTCGGCGCCGATGCGGACGTGACGTCGGCGGAGATCGCGGGCCCGGGTTTCGTGAACCTTCGCCTCGCGGACGGGTTTTGGTATGCGCGGCTCGCTGAGATCTTGACGGCCGGGGTCGCCTACGGCGATTCCACGATCGGCGCAGCGGCAAAGGTGAACGTCGAATACGTTTCCGCCAATCCGACCGGGCCGATGCATATCGGTCATTGCCGCGGCGCCGTGTTCGGCGATGCGCTCGGCAATCTGCTGGCCAAGGGCGGTTTCGACGTCTGCCGCGAGTACTACATCAACGATGCCGGCGCGCAGGTCGATGTGCTGGCGCGCTCCGCCTATCTGCGCTACCGCGAAGCACTCGGCGAAGACATCGGCGCGATTCCGGAGGGCTTGTATCCCGGCGACTATCTGAAGCCGGTCGGCGCGAAAATAGCCGCGCGCGACGGCGCACATTGGCGCGGCAAGCCCGAGGCCGCATGGCTCGCCACGTTTCGCGCGTTCGCGGTCGACGCGATGATGGATTTGATCCGCGACGACCTGGCGGCGCTCGGGATCCGCCAGGACGTGTTCACGTCCGAGCTTGCCTTGCACCGCGACGGCAAGGTGCAGGAGGCAATCGACGCCCTTTCCGCAAAAGGCTTGATCTACCGCGGCGTGCTGGATCCGCCGAAGGGCAAGAAACCCGACGATTGGGAGCCGCGCGAACAGCTTCTGTTCAAGTCGACCCAATTCGGCGACGACGTGGATCGCCCGCTGCAGAAGTCCGACGGCTCGTGGACCTATTTCGCTTCCGATATCGCCTATCACCGCGACAAGGTACGGCGCGGCTTCAACAACCTGATCGACGTGTGGGGCGCGGATCATGGCGGCCACATTCGCCGCATGAGCGCCGCGGTCAAGGCGCTGAGCGACGGCAAGGCGGCGCTCGACGTGAAGATCTGCCAGCTTGTAAATCTGCTCGACCGCGGCCAGCCGGTGAAGATGTCGAAACGCTCCGGCACCTTCGTGACGCTCCGCGAGCTGGTCGACGAGGTCGGCAAGGACGTGGTGCGCTTCATCATGCTGACGCGCAAGAACGACGCGCCGCTCGACTTCGACTACGCCAAGGTCGTGGAGCAGTCCAAGGACAATCCGGTCTTTTACGTGCAGTACGCGCATGCCCGCGCCCATTCGGTATTGCGCAACGCGGCGGCCGAAATGCCGGGCGAGGACCTGTCGGCGGCGGCGCTGGCACGGGCCGATCTCGCGCGGCTTGGGCATCCCGCGGAACTGGCGTTGGTCCGGCAGATGGCCAACTGGCCCCGCACGGTCGAGTCGGCCGCCGAATCGCACGAGCCGCACCGGGTGGCGTTCTATCTCTACGACCTCGCGTCGTCCTTTCACGGGCTCTGGAATCTCGGCAAAGAGCAGGCTTCTCTGCGATTCATCGTGGCAGGGGACGCAGAGCTCACGCGTGCACGCTTGGCATTGAACCGTGCATTGGCTACGGTCATCGCCTCCGGATTAGCCGTCATCGGCGTCCGGCCGGTCGAGGAAATGCGTTGAGGTCCGTTGCGGAATGACGCTCGAAGCTGAGCAGGAGCCGCTAGAAGAACAATTGCCCAGGGAAGAATTGCCGCCGCCGCGCCGCCGGCGGGGCGGCATGATCGTGAGCGTCGCGGTGCTGGTGATCTTCGGCGTCGGCATCTGGTACGCATACCGGCATTACGTGGTGCGCGGAGAACCGGCGGCGCCGCCGCTGATTAAAGCGGAGCAGGGGCCGATCAAAGTGCCGCCCGACAATCCCGGCGGATTGCAGGTGCCGAACCAGGACAAGGCGATCTACGACCGCTTGAACGGCAATGCCAAGCCGGATCGGATCGAGAAGCTGTTGCCGCCGCCGGAAGCGCCGAAGCCGGAAGCGTTGACGCCGCCGGCACCGCCTGCGTCCGCGCCGGCCGCAGCGCCGGCGGCGCCGCCGAAGCCGGCGGACACAGCCGCAAGCCCTGCCGTTCCGCCTTCCGTTTCGCCCGCCGCGGGTTCCGGTTCCGCGACGGTGCCGGCCACGCCGCCGCCGGCCGCCTTGAACGCTCCGCCGTCAACGCCCGCCAATGCGTCACCGAATGCGCCGCCGCCGAAGACGTCGCAAGCAACCGCGGCGATTCCTAAGGTCGCCGCTGCGTCGCCACCGCTGATGACCAAAGGCGTGGCGCGAATTCAACTTGGCGCCTTCCGTCAGGAAGCCGAAGCACAGCAGCAATGGCAGCAGCTGCAGAAGAAATACCCCGACGTGCTGGGAAGCCTCAGCCCGGCTGTTGTGAAGGCGGACCTCGGATCCAAGGGAGTGTTCCAACGGCTGCAAGCAGGGCCGTTGCCGGATCGCGCGGCGGCGCTGGCCGCATGCGACAAGCTCAAGGCCCGTCATCAGGATTGCCTCGTTGTCTCGCCATGACGGGGCGAGGCCGCGTGCCGTCGTCTTTGGCTGCGCCGGGACAAGCCTTACGGACGCGGAGCGGAAGTTTTACGCGGACGCCGATCCTCTAGGCTTTATTCTCTTCGCGCGAAACTGTAGCGATAAGCGGCAAGTCACGGCATTAACTGCCGATTTTCGCATGTCGGTTGGCCGGCCGGAGGCGCCGGTCCTGATCGACCAGGAAGGTGGCCGCGTGACCCGCCTGAAGCCGCCGGTCTGGCGCGCGCTGCCGGCCCCGAGGCGCATCGGTTCACTCTATGGGGTCGACGCCGCGCTTGGCTTGGAGGCGGCGGCGTTGAACGCGCGATTGATCGCCGCGGATTTGCAGGAGCTCGGCATCGACGTGAACTGCGTCCCGGTGCTCGATGTGCCGGTTCCGGGCAGCAACGACGCCGTGGTCGGAGATCGCGCCTTCGGCGGCGATCCGCTCGCCGTGGCGGCTTTGGGCAAGCGCGCATGCGAAGGCTGCTTCGAGGGCGGCGTATTGCCGGTCATCAAGCACTTTCCGGGCCACGGCCGCGCCACCGTCGACAGCCATGCGGCTTTGCCCGTGGTCGACGCTCCGCTCGATCTTCTGCGCCGAAGTGATTTCGTGCCGTTCCGGGCACTTGCCAACATGCCCTGCGGCATGGTCGCGCACCTGCGTTTGGACGCTGTGGACGATCGGGCGCCGGCGAGCCAGTCCGCCAGAGTGATCGAGCACGTGATCCGCGGCGAGTTCGGTTTCGACGGCTTGTTGTTCTCCGACGACATCGGCATGGGGGCGCTCGGCGGTAGCGCCGGCGCGCGCGCGGCACGGACGCTCGCCGCCGGCTGCGACGTCACGCTGCATTGCTCGGGCAATTTCGCGGAAATGCTAGATGTTGCGGCCAACGCGCCTCCCATGACCGACGCGGCATTGGCGCGGTTTGCACGCGCCCGCGCGGCGTTGCGGGCACCGGCGCCGTTCGACCGGGCCGCCGGCGCTGCGCGGCTCGACACATTGTTGGCGCAAAGCGGGGCTTGAGTGATGGACGACATGCAAGACTTGATCTTGAGAATCGTCATCATGGCGGTGCCGGTGATCATCGCTATCACGCTCCACGAAGCGGCGCATGGTTTCGCGGCGCTTAGGCTCGGTGACGACACGGCGCTGCGGCTCGGCCGCGTCAGCCTGAATCCGCTCCGGCACATCGACCCTTACGGCACGATCCTGCTGCCGGGTTTCCTGCTTCTGGTCGGCTCGCCATTTCTGTTCGGGTACGCCAAACCCGTGCCGGTGAATTTCGGGCGGCTCAATCATCCGAAGCAGGACATGGTCTGGGTCGCCGCCGCCGGACCGATGATGAACGTGCTGCTCGCCATCATCGCGGGCCTATTGGCGCATTTTCTCGTGCCGCTGGTGCCGGCAGATTTCGGCGTCGCCCGCGATGCGCTGATCCTCGGGCTCGAAGTGGCGGTGCAGGTCAACCTGGTGCTGGCGGTGTTCAACATGATCCCCATACCGCCCTTGGACGGCGGCCGAGTCGCAGTCGGATTGCTGCCGATCAGCCTCGCGGTGCCCCTGGCCAGGCTCGAGCGCTACGGCATGCTGTTGGTGATCGGAGCCCTGATTTTGCTGCCGATGCTGGGCCGGCAGATCGGTATCAGCCTCGATCCGTTTCGCTGGATCGTGAACCCGATCGTCGAGTTCCTGTATAATGCGATTCTCTTTTTCACCGGCAGCGGCAGCATATTGGGCAGGTAGTGAGCATCGAGGAACCTTTCGAACAGGACATCGTTCCCTCCATCGGCGAGGGTGCCCTGGTCGTGGACTTGGACGGCTACGAGGGTCCGCTTGACGTTCTACTGGCGCTTGCGCGCGAGCAGAAGGTCGACCTGAAGCGCATCTCGATCCTGCAATTGGCCGAGCAGTATCTGGCGTTCATCGCCGCCGCGCACCGCATCGAGCTCGAAGTCGCTGCCGACTATCTGGTAATGGCCGCATGGCTGGCATACCTGAAAAGCCGCCTGCTGCTGCCCGAGCCGCCGGACGACGACGAACCGACCGGCGAGGAAATGGCGGCTCGGCTGGCGCTGCAATTGCGCCGGCTCGAGGCCATGCGTCAGGCGGGAAGCAAGCTGATGTCGCTCAATCGCATGGGCCAGGACTTGTTCGCCCGCGGCAACCCGGAAGGCATCACCGTAATCCGGAACTCGGTCTATCAACTCTCGCTTTATGAGCTGCTTAAGGCCTATTCGGATCATCGCGTCAGCCGCGGCAGCCCGGAACCGCTGCGCATGCGCCGCAGCATGGTGTTCTCGGTGGAGGATGCGCTGATACGGCTGAGCGAGACGCTCGGCCGCATGCCCGACTGGTCGCTGCTGGTGAATTACCTGCCGCCGAACATCGTCGATGCGTTCGGACTCCGCTCCGCCATGGCCTCGACCTTTGTCGCCAGTCTCGAACTTAGCCGCCAGGGCCGCATGCAGCTCCGTCAGGGGCAGACATTCGGCCCGATCTACGTCCGCAAGCAAACAGGACCAACGGAAGCATCATGAGCGTCGACCCGCAACATGTCCGCATGGCCGAGGCGCTGCTGTTCGCCGCCTCCGAGCCCCTCGACGAAGCCACGCTGAAGACCCGTTTGCCCGAAGGAGCCGACTTGCCGGGAATATTGGCCGAGTTGGCGCGGACCTATGAAGGCCGCGGCGTCAGTCTGATGAAGGTCGCGGACCGCTGGACCTTCGCCACATCTCCCGATCTGGCGTTTCTGCTGCAAGAGCACCGGCAAGTGACGCGCAAGCTTTCGCGCGCCGCCGTGGAGACGATGGCGATCGTCGCCTACCACCAGCCGGTGACCCGGGCCGAGATCGAGGAAATCCGAGGCGTGCAAATCTCCAAAGGCACGCTCGATGTGCTGATGGAAGCAGGATGGATCCGCATGCGCGGGCGGCGCCGCGTGCCGGGAAGGCCGGTCACTTACGGTACGACGGACGACTTCCTGATCCACTTCGGTCTCGAAAGCCTGGCGGACTTGCCTGGCATCGAAGAGTTGAAAGCGGCCGGATTGCTTGACCCGCAGATCGCGACGCAAAGTCTGTTCGGCCCGGCGCCCGGCGAGAGCCCGGGCGGCGAGGAGGACGTGGACGACCTGTCAGCGGATCACGCCGACGAAGCGGAAGCCGACGATCCGGAAGACATGTCCGCGATGGGGGCCGACGACAAAGGCGGACCGCGTGCCGCGCCGGCCGTGACGGAAGCGTCCGTCGCCGCAGGGGATTGAGCCGGGGCGGCGAGCCAGACCCCTCAATGGCCGGGGCAGGGCTGAACTTCGATCGTGACATGGCTCAACCCGGGGAAATCGGCCAGTCGCGCCCTATAGGCGGCTGGCGGCTCCGGATGGTCCGACACGACTGATATGACGGCGGCAGCGTGTCCGGGGCCAACTCGCCAAAGGTGGAGGTCGGCGATACGATCGCCGTTCCTCTCCAGGCGTTGCAGGATTTCGTCCCTGAGCGCGGCGTCTGGCTGCTGGTCGAGCAGGATGGCTCCCGACGCACGCACCAGCCCCCACGACCAATTCGCGATCACGCAGGCACCGACGATGCCCATGACCGCGTCCATCCAGATCCAGCCGAATTGCCGGCCGGCAACCAGGCCGATGACCGCGAGTACGGAAACCGCGGCGTCGGCGAAGACGTGGACGTAGGCAGCTCGTAGGTTCAAATCACGATGGTGCCCGGGCCTGCGCGCCGCCGGTGAGTCGGCGTGATCGTGATGGTGATCGTGATCGTGATCGTGTTCATGCGCGTGGGCGCCATGATCGTGTTCGTCGCGCAGCAGCCAGGCGCTCGCCACATTCACGCAGAGGCCGAGGACGGCGACGAGTATCGCTTCATCGAAGGCGATCGGCACGGGGCGCAACAAGCGGCCTATGCTCTCCCATCCGATCAATATCGCGATCATCGCCAGAATGATTGCCGAGGTAAACGCCGCTAGATCGCCAAATTTGCCGGTGCCAAAGACGAAACGCTCGTCGTGAGCATGTCGCCTCGCATAGGTGTAGGCGAGGGCGGCGATGAGCAACGCGCCGGAATGCGTGCTCATATGCAGGCCGTCGGCGATCAGGGCCATCGAGCCGAACAGCGCGCCGCCGCCGATCTCTGCCACCATCATCGCGCCGCATAAGGCGATGACGGTCCAGGTCTTGCGCTCGTTGCGCGCGTGATCCTCGCCGAGAAAGAGATGCTCGTGCCGGAACTTTTCGATCGAATGGCTATGCATAGCGCGCTACCTCTGCGTTTCGATGTGGGGCAAACCCAGGCGGGCCGGATTTGCGGTCCGCGCGCCCCTTTGGACGTTCCACCTCAGGTCAAATACGAATGGACGATCTCGACCAGTTCTTCCGCCGCCTGCGCCCGCGGATCGTCGCGTGGTATGGACGGATCGATCATGTGCTCCAGAATGTGATCCTCCACCACTTCGGCGATGAATCCGTCGAGTGCGCCTCGGCAAGCGGTGGCCTGTTGTAGAATCGCGGCGCAATTTGCGTCCTCTTGAATTCTGCGTTCGACCGCATCCAGCTGGCCGCGGATGCGCCGCAATCGGATGAGCAGCTTTCGCTTCTCTTTTTCCTGCGTGGTGTGTGTCATGGCCCTAATTCCTATCCTATAGGGGAGTATAGCTGTCCGCCGTGACGCGTGTCGAAGATTTTCGCCGCCGCGAGCCAGTGAGCGTGGCGATCCGCAGTCTACAATACCGCCAGCTCCAAATAGCACAAGAAACCAATGCACTGTAAAGCCATGCCGAGCTATTTTGGGCAGCTCGCTTCAAACACGGCGGCCGGCGGAGAGTGCGTTTCGGCCACAACAAAATTCCCCTTGACCCTATCCTATAGGGGGGTATAAGGGCTTCGGCTTGCCCGTCAAAGGCGTTCGATAGCTGACGAGCCGGCAACGGCAAAAGGACCCGATGATTCCCCGATCCAGCAACACCCTGTCGGACGAACACTGCCGCAGCGCGACTGTGAGCCCGGCCGGGTCCAATGCCCGGTCGATCCAAGAGAACCCGGAGGCGCGGTCGACCTGAGCGCATCCAGTCCTCGCGCCTCCCGGGACGTGACAACCGATCTGACCAAGAGGAGGCGTGGGAGTGATTGCCGCAATCCCGCTGTCCACCCGGCCGTCGCGCCGGTCTGCTGACCTGCGCATGGCAACCGGATGGGTTCGCGTGCCGCGGCATCGACCCAGTCCCGAGGCTTAACAGGGTGTTAACGGCGTTGGCCCATGGTGGAACACCCCCGTCGCATGCACCTCATTCGTATACGCCCGAGCATGTTCGAGGATCTGGCCCACGTGGCGTCTGACATACAAGTGCAATAACGAGTTCGTAAACGTAGTTTCATAAATTCGGGGGACTGCGATGGCGCTATTCAAGAGCAACGACATGCACCGCTCCACTGTGATGATGCGAGTCGGCACGACGATCTTGCTGGTTCTGATCGGCGCGAGTGTCGGCGCTGGCGCGAACCGCCTCTTAGGTTCTTCGGGCAGCGCAGCGATCGCGGCTTCGACCGAGGCAAAGGAGAAAGTGCCGAATTTTCTGAGGAACGGCCGGCAAACGACGATTCCGGACGGATCTCCGCTGCGCGGCAAATTGACGGTCGCGGCCGTCGCGCAGAAGCAGATTCAAAGAACGCTGGTTCTTCCGGCCGCTGTCGAAGCAGACCCTGCCCATTTGGTGAAAATCCTGCCGCCGCTGTCGGGCCGCATTACCCAAATGAAAGTGCAGCTCGGTCAGCGGGTCGAAGCAGGTCAGCCGCTTGCCGTGCTCGACTCCTCCGACGTCGGCACCGCTTATGCCGACTACAATCGGGCCAAAGTGCTGCTGGAGCTCGCCCAGAAAAATCGCGAGCGACAGCGCGGGCTTGCCAAGATCGGGGGAGCGGCAGACAAGGACCTGCAGCAGGCGGAGACGGATTTCGCCACCGCCGACGCCGAATACCAGCGTGCCGAAGCGCGGCTGAAGCAGATTGGCGCCAGCGCCGATCCCACAAGCAAATCGCGCGTTCTGACCATTACGTCGCCAATCGCCGGCAGCGTGATTGATCTCACGGTGGCGGCCGGCGCCTATTGGAATGACGCAACCGCACCGCTGATGACGGTTGCCGATCTAACGACGGTCTGGGTTACCGCCAATGTTCCGGAAAAGGATACGACGCTGGTCAAGAAGGGCCAGGCGGTCGATGTGGCCTTCTCCGCGTTTCCGGGAGAGGTCTTCAAGGGCGCGGTTCTCTTCATCAGCGACGTGCTCGACCCGGATACGCGCCGTACCAAGGTGCGCATCGCTTTCCCCAATCCCGATATCCGCCTGAAGCCGGGAATGTTCGCCAACGCGACCTTCTTCGCGCCGCCGGAAACCGTGCCGGTCGTCCCGACAACAGCTTTGCTCCTGAACAACGACGCCAATCAAGTCTTCGTCGAGGTCGCTCCTTGGGTGTTCGAGCCGCGCCTCGTCGAGATAAATTTCGAGCAATCCAATGAAGCCGTGGTACGGGAGGGTCTAAAGCCTGGCGACCGGGTCATCGTGAAGGGCGGGGTCCTTCTCAATGATTGAGTGGCTTGTCGCCCTTGCGCTCCGAAAGCGCCTCGTGGTGGCGATGATTTCCATCGTGGTTGCTGCCTACGGCTACTACTCCTGGACACAGCTCGCGATCGAAGCTTATCCGGACATCGCCGATGTCACCTCGCAGGTGGTGACGCAGGCGCCGGGCTTGGCGGCGGAAGAAGTCGAGCAACAGGTCACGGTTCCACTCGAACGCGAGCTCAACGGAACGCCCGGCCTCGTCGTCATGCGGTCGAAGAGCACATTTGGGCTGTCGCTTATCACTCTGGTCTTCCGCGACGGCGCCGAGGACTATTGGTCGCGCCAGCGCATTCTCGAACGCATCCAGAATGTCTCTCTTCCGCCGGGACTAGCTCCCGGCCTCGATCCGCTGACATCTCCGATCGGCGAGATTTACCGATACACGCTCGAATCCGACACAAAGGGATTGCGCGAGCTGTCGGAAATCCAGAAATGGATCGTGATCCCGACTTTGAAGCAGGTTCCGGGAGTCGTCGATATCGCCAATTTCGGCGGCATCACGACGCAGTTTGAGCTCGAGCTCGATCCCGCCGCGCTCTCGCGCTTCAATCTATCGCTCAAGAACGTCACCGACGCCATCAAGGCGAACAGCGCCAATTCCGGCGGTAGCGTGATGACCCGCGGCGAGCTGGGTTACGTCATTCGCGGCATCGGCCTGGTCCAGACGCTCGACGATCTCGGAAACATCGTCGTCACGCAGCGCAACGGCACGCCGATCTTCGTGCGCGATCTCGGTCGGCCGAAACTGAGCAACCAGGAGCGGCACGGAATCCTCGGCAAAGACGCAAAGAACGACACGATCGAGGGGATAACGCTGTTGCTGCGCGGCGAGAACCCCTCGCACGTCATCGCCGGAGTTCATGCGAAGGTCGACGAATTGAACGAGCGGCTGAAGGCCGAAGACGCACGCATCGTTCCCTATATCGACCGCTCGACTCTCGTCAAGGCCACGGTGGACAAGGTCTCGCACACGATTCTCGAAGGCATCGGCCTTGTCCTCGTCGTCCTCGTTCTCTTTCTTGGCAGCCCGCGCAGCGCGCTGATTGTCGCGATCACCATCCCGTTCTCGATGGTTGTCGCCTTCATATTGATGAGTGTGACCGGCGTGCCCGCAAATCTGCTGTCGCTCGGTGCCATCGACTTCGGGATCATCGTGAACGCCGCCATCGTCATCACCGAGGCGATCCTGCGGCGCCGCGAGGCGAAACCGGACGCGCCGCTAACGGAAGACGACGCGCTGCTGGCCGCCCGCCATGTCGCGAAGCCGATCTTCTTCGCGACGTTGATTATCATAACCACGTACTTTCCGCTGTTCGCGCTCCAGCGCGTCGAAGCCAAGCTGTTCTCGCCGATGGCTTATGCCGTCGGATTCTCCGTGTTCGGCGCCCTGGTGCTGTCGCTCACTCTGGTTCCCGGCTTGGCATACATTGCGTATCGCAAGCCCCGCCCCGTGTTCCACAACCCTGTCCTGGAGTGGCTGGAGGGATGGTATCGGCGGTTGTTGCGCTGGTCGCTCAATCGAATGACCGCAATGTACGGTCTGAGCGCGGCAGCGCTCGTGGCTGCGGTGGTTCTGGGTGCGACGGTTGGCCGCGAATACCTGCCGGAACTCGACGAGGGCTCCATTTGGCTGCAGGTCCAATTGCCGAGCGGAATCTCCCTGGAAACGGCAACAGGAATGGCAGCGGATCTGCGCAGAGCCGTCCGGGAATTCCCGGAAGTATCCTACGTGGTCACGCAGCTCGGCCGAAACGATGACGGGACCGATCCCTTCACGCCGTCGCATATCGAGGCGAGCGTCGGACTTATGCCTTACGGCACTTGGCCGCGCGGCGAAACCAAGAAGGAACTGATCCGCCGCATGGACGACCGGCTCAATAGCTTGCCGGGGTTCAGCGTCGGCTTCACCCAGCCCATGATCGACGGGATCTACGACAAGATCGCCGGCGCGCATAGCGAACTCGTCGTCAAACTCTTCGGCGACAACTTCGACGAAATGCGGCGGATCGCCGGCGAGATCGTGGATGTCCTGAATGCAACGCCAGGAGCCGCCGATGTTTCAATCGACCAGGAGCCGCCCTTGCCGCAGGTTGTCGTGCAGATCGATCGCTCGGCGACGGCGCGCTATGGCATCAACGTCAGCGACATCTCCGACCTGATTCAAACAGGAATAGGCGGGGCGGCGGTCAGCCAGTTGTTCATCGGCGACCGCCAATACGATGTGACGGTCCGGTTCCCCGAGTCGGCGCGCAATAACCCAAGTGCCATCGGCAATCTCGTTCTGACTTCGTCCACCGGTGCGCAAATCCCGTTGTCGCAGGTCGCCCAGATCCGGCTGCAAACGGGTGAGAGCACCATCACGCACGAAATGAACAAGCGCCAACTGACGGTGAAGCTGAACTATCGCGACCGCGACCTGTCATCCTTTCTCGCGGACGCCCGGCGCAATATCGCCGACAAGGTCAAATTCGATGCAACGAAATATCGCATTGAATGGGGCGGGCAGTTCGAGAACCAGCAGCGCGCGGAAGCACGGCTTTCGCTGATCTTTGCGCTGGTTCTCGGCCTGATGCTCGTACTGCTTTACGGCGCCTTCACGCTGTTCCGCCAGGCGGTGCTGATCCTCGGTGTCATTCCGCTTGCGGCGCTTGGCGGCCTGCTCGCGCTTCACGCCACGGGCACTACGCTCAACGTGGCGTCCGGGGTCGGTTTCATCGCGCTCTTCGGCGTCGCCGTGGAGAACGGCATCATCATGGTGGCAAATCTCAACCGCCTCCGCGAAACGGGAATGCCCCTATTCGACGCGACTTTGGCCGGCGCCGGCGAACGGCTCAGACCGATTCTCATGACGGCGACGGTTGCGACCGTGGGGATGCTGCCGGCGGCAATGGCCACCGGGGTTGGCAGCGACGTTCAGCGTGGGCTCGGTATCGTCATTGTCGGCGGCCTCGTCACGACGACGCTGCTGACCCTCTTCATCATTCCGACGCTTTACTTTGCGCTCGAAAGCCTCGCGCAGCGGCGGATCGTCAACGAGCAGGCACAGACAGCCGGGGCGCCGTGATTTCATCAAACCTGACCGCCATCGCCGGACATTTGGCGTTCCGTCGTATTTCCCGGCGGACTCATCGTCGGAATCTCGCGACACCACGCGCCTTCGCGAAGGCAGCATCGGTGGCTGCCCTGCTGTCGATCGCCGGCTGCGCGGTCGGACCCGATTTCAAGCATCCTGCCGCCCCTGAAGCTGCTGGATACGCGGCCGAGCCGCTGCCGGCCAAAACTGAAGCGACCGCAGTCGGCGGCGGTGAGTCACAACGCTTCCTGCAGGGCTCTGACATTCCGGGCCAGTGGTGGACGCTGTTTCACTCGGAGTTGCTCAATGCCCTGATCGAGGAAGCGCTGAAGGCCAATCCCGACCTGCAGGCAGCGCAAGCCGCGTTGCGGGTCGCGCGCGAGAACGTCGGAGCGCAACAGGGCGCATACTATCCGAGCATCGGAGCGAATTTTTCGGGCAGCCGTCAGAAGGTTCCCAACGATCTCGCTTCTCCCGCAAGCTCGGGTGCATCGCGCGTCACCCTCTACAGCGCTTCCGTTGACGTTTCCTACACCGTAGACGTTTTCGGCGGCACGCGGCGCCAAGTCGAGTCGCTCGAGGCGCTAGCCGAGGCCCAGCGATTCCAACTTGAAGCGGCGTATCTGACTTTGACCTCGAACGTCGCCGGGGCCGCGGTGCAGGAAGCGTCGCTCCGCGGCCAGATAGCCGCGACACAACGGATCATCGCGATCGAGCGCGATTCACTCGACCTCCTGCGGCGCGAGAAGGAACTCGGGCAGGTGGCGGATGCCGACGTGGCGGCGCAGGAAGCCGCATTGGCCCAGGTGGAGCAGACGCTTCCCGGCCTGCAAAAGCAATTGGCGCAACAGCGCGACCTTCTCGCAGCTCTTAGCGGACATTTTCCCAGCGAAGAGCCTGTTGGGCATTTCGAGCTCGCCGCATTGCAATTGCCGCAGGATTTGCCGATCAGCTTCCCGTCGAGACTGGTCGAGCAACGGCCAGATGTGCGGGCAGCCGAGGCGAATCTCCATGCGGCGAGCGCCCAGATCGGGGTCGCAATCGCCAATCGCCTGCCGAACATCACCCTCTCGGCCAGCGATGGAAGCGTCGCGGAGAAAATTGGCCAGCTTTTCACCGCGGGTACCGGCATTTGGAGTGTGGCCGCCGGCGTGACGCAACCGATATTCCAGGGCGGCACCCTTTTGCACAAGCAGCGCGCCGCCGAGGCAGCTTACGAGCAGGCGGCGGCGCAATATCGCAGTGCGGTCCTGATAGCGTTTCAAAACGTTGCGGATTCGCTGCGCGCCCTACAACAGGATGCCAACGCTCTGAAAGCGGCCGCAGTTGCCGAGCGTGCGGCGGCGAGAAGCCTCGAAATCGCCCGCGGGCAATTGCGGCTCGGCCAAATAACATATCTGGCGCTGCTTAATGCCGAACAGGCCTACCAACAAGCCCAGGTCAACCTCATTCAGGCTCAGGCCGGGCGCTACGCCGACACCGTGGCCCTGTTCCAGGCACTGGGCGGGGGATGGTGGAATCGTTCGGACGTGAGTTCGACGAAAGATACGACGCAGCGGAGTGTCGAGCAGTGATCGGGGTCCATTGGCCGGCTTGGCATTGCCGCTCGCCAGCGTCAGCGCGACGCTCGTCGTGGCGGCGCGGCAGGGGCTGCTAAAGACGCGTCGTTAACCCTTGAATTGTCTCGTATTTGCACCACTATATCCTTTCTGCCATGATGCGCCCGGTTTGTGACCGCCGGGCAACGAACAGCCGAGGCGGCGAAGGAGAGTGCGATGGGCTCATTCAGCATATGGCATCTACTGATCCTGCTTCTGGTGGTCGTGCTGATTTTCGGCACGGCGAAGCTGCCAAAGGCGATGGGCGACTTGGCGCTCGGTCTCAAGAGCTTCAAGAAGGGCATGGCCGACAAGCCGGACGAAACCCGCGCGGCCGCCGCCGGCCGTACCATCGAGGGCAATGCCACCGTGGAGCCTGCCAAGGATAAGGCGGCGCAAAGCTGATCATTATGGCCGAGGCTCCCGGCACGTAGGGGCGAGCGGAACGTCGCTGCATGTTCGACATTGCGTGGTCCGAAATGGCGATCATCGCGGCCGTGGCGCTGGTCGTCATCGGCCCGAAGGATTTGCCGCGCGTCCTCAAGACCATCGGCCAGATGACCGCCAAGGCGCGCGCCATGGCGCGGGAGTTCCAGAACAGCCTCGATGAACTCGCGCGCGAAGCCGAACTCGAGTCCTTGAAGAAGGACGTGGAGCAGGCGGCGGGTCTCGACGTGGCGAACGAGATCAAGGCGGCGGTCGACCCGGACGGCGAAATGGCCAAGACCATTCAGGCGACGGAAGCCGAAATGGCGGCGGTCGCCGCACCGGTGAGCGCGGCGGAGCCCGCCGCGGAATCCTTGCCCGTCCCGGAACCCGCGAACACGCCTGAACCCGCTCCAGCACTGGAGCCCGAAACTGCGCCGATGCCGGTTGCCAAAACCGGAACCCAGGCGTGAGCACCGGCGATGTGACTACCGGCGGCGCCAGCGACGTCACCGTTGCCGACAGCGGCGCCAAGGAGCCAATCGACGAGGTCGAAGCCTCGAAGGCGCCGTTGCTCGATCATCTGATCGAATTGCGTAACCGGCTGATCTGGTCGTTCGCCGCGGTCGGCGTGGCCTTCGTCGCCTGCTATCCCCTGAAGGAACGCATCTACGCCCTGCTGATGCAGCCGCTGATCTACGCCTACGGCGACGAGGTGGCGAACCGGCGCATGATCTTCACCGCGCCACAGGAAGCGTTTTTCACTTACGTCAAGGTGTCGTTCTGGGCAGCCGTCCTGCTGTCATTTCCGATTGTCGCAACCCAGGTCTGGAAGTTCGTGGCGCCCGGTCTCTACAAGAACGAGCGGTACGCGTTCCTGCCGTTCCTGATCGCGACGCCGCTGCTGTTCATCTTGGGCGCGTCGCTGGTCTATTTCCTGATCCTGCCGTTCGCACTCAAGTTCTTCATCAGCTTCGAGACGCCGGGCGGCGCGGGCGCACTCGCCATCGTTGCCGAGACAAAGGTGAACGAATACCTGTCGCTGGTGATGACGCTGATCTTCGCGTTCGGTTTTGCGTTCCAGCTCCCGGTCCTGCTGACCTTGCTCGCGCGCGCCGGCATCGTCAGCGCCGCCGCGCTGGTCTCCAAGCGCCGCTACGCCATTGTCGGCATCTTCGCCGCCGCGGCGATCATCACGCCGCCGGACCCGATCAGCATGTGCTCGCTCGCCGTGCCGATGCTGCTGCTCTACGAAATCTCCATCTTCAGCGCCAAACGTGTCGAGCGGCAGCGCGCTGAACGGGAGGCCGCGGCGGCCGCGGAAGCGGAGAAACCTTAAGACGAGGGCGCGCCGCCGGGACGCCGCCCCTCGGGGTTTACGGATTCCGGTCGGCAGCGTATAACTCGCGCCGTCGACAATTCGCGCCCTGCCGAGCCGACCGCCAATGCACGATCTGAAATGGATTCGCGACAACCCGACCGAGTTCGACGCGGGGTTGCGAAAGCGCGGCTCCGATGTGCCGGCGAGCCGCGTGCTCGAACTCGACGCCGAGCGGCGCCGCCTGCAGACGGCGGTTCAAGAGCTGCTCGGGCGGCGCAACGAAGCATCGAAGGCAATCGGCGCCGCCAAATCCAAGGGCGGGGACGCGAGCGCGCTGATGGCCGAAGTCGCGGCGCTGAAAACGCGGATCCCCGAAGCCGAAGTCGCCGAGCGCGAAGCCGGCGAGGCCCTGGAACAGCTTCTCGCCGCATTGCCGAACATTCCGGCGCCCGACGTGCCGGAAGGCCGCGATGAAACCGCCAACGTCGAGATAAATCGCCACGGCATGCCGCGCGCCTTCGACTTCAAGCCGAAGGAGCACGATGCGCTCGGCGAGAACCTCGGGCTGATGGACTTCGCCGCCGCGGCGCGCATCTCCGGCGCGCGCTTCGTCGTGCTGCAGGGGGCGTTGGCGCGGCTCGACCGGGCGCTGGCCAACTTCATGCTCGACGTGCACACCCGCGAATTCGGCTATGTCGAAACCATCCCGCCACTCCTGGTGCGCGACGAGGCGGCGTTCGGCACCGGCAATCTGCCGAAATTCGCCGACGACCTGTTTCGCACCACCAACGGATACTGGCTGATCCCGACAGCGGAGATGCCGCTGACCAATATCGTTCGCGAGCAGATCGTCGAGGAGGCGAAGCTGCCCATGCGCCTGACGGCGCTGACGCCCTGTTTCCGTTCCGAGGCGGGGGCCGCCGGCAAGGACACGCGCGGCATGATCCGACAGCACCAATTCAGCAAAGTGGAACTGGTCAGCATCACCACGCCCGAGCAGTCGGAGGCCGAGCACGAGCGGATGACGCGCTGCGCCGAGACGATCCTCGAGCGGCTGGACATTCCCTACCGCCGCATGCTGCTCTGCACGGGCGACATGAGCTTCGCGTCGCGCAAGACCTATGACATCGAGGTCTGGTTGCCGGGTCAGGGCCGGTACCGCGAGATTTCGAGCTGCTCCAATTGCGGCGACTTTCAGGCGCGGCGCATGCGGGCGCGCTATCGTCCTGCCGCGGAAAAGCAGTCTCGCTTCGTTCACACGCTGAATGGATCGGGCATCGCGATCGGGCGCGCGCTGATCGCCGTGCTCGAAACCTATCAGCAGGCGGATGGAACCGTCGCCATACCGGACGCGCTGCGCCCGTACATGGGCGGGCTGAACGTCATCGGTCCTGCGGCGGGCTAGGACGGTCGCCTTGCGCATCCTGGTCACCAACGACGACGGCATCCACGCACCGGGCCTGCGGTCGTTGCAACGAATCGCCAAGGCGCTGTCGGACGATGTCTGGGTGGTGGCGCCGGAGACGGAACAGAGCGGCGCATCCCATTCCTTGACTCTCACGCTTCCCTTGCGCGTGCGCAAGATCAACAGCCGGAAGTACGCCGTGCGCGGAACCCCGACCGATTGCGTCATGATCGCCACGCGCACCATCATGACCGGGGGCGCGCCGGATCTGATCCTGTCGGGCGTCAATCGCGGCGCCAACCTCGGCGAGGACGTGACCTACTCAGGCACCATTGCCGCGGCGATGGAGGGCGCGCTGTTGCGCATTCCCTCGATCGCCTTGAGCCAGTCGCATCTGGCCGGCCATGCGGTCAAGTGGTCGACGGCCGAACATCATGGGCCAAAGGTGATTCGCAAGCTGCTCAAGGCCGATTGGCCCGAGCACGTTCTTCTCAACGTCAACTTTCCCGATGTGCCGTTCAACAAGGTCCGCGGCGTCGAAGTGGCGGTGCAGGGCAGGCGCGATCTTTCGGAATTGCACATCGACGCGCGCATCGACGCCCGCGGCGTGCCATACTATTGGATTGGCTTCCGCCGGCAGAAGGAAGATCCCGATCCCAAGACCGACCTTGGTGTCGTGGCGGGCGGCGCGATCTCGGTGACGCCATTGCAGCTCGATCTTACCCACGCCAAGACGCTCGGCCACCTTAAAGCGGCAATCACGTGAGCGAGGCGTCGCGCAAGATCCGTCTATTGATGGAGCTGCGGCGGCAAGGCATCACCGACACCCGGGTTCTGGCGGCAATCGAACGCGTGCCGCGCGAGAACTTCGTTCCGGACGCCTTCAAGGATCAGGCCTACGACAACATCGCGCTGCCGATCCATCACGGCCAGACCATCAGCCAGCCCTATGTGGTGGCGTACATGAGCGAGGCGCTGAAGGTCGGCCCGCGCATGAAGGTCTTGGAGATCGGCACGGGTTCGGGATATCAGGCGGCGGTGCTGGCGCGGCTTTGCCGCCGCGTCTACAGCATCGAACGCTATCGCGCGCTGACGCAGGAGGCCGAGAAACGGTTCGCGGAACTCCGCATCTCCAACATCACCACGCGAACCGGCGATGGTTTGAAGGGCTGGCCCGAGCAAGCGCCGTTTGACCGCATCATCGTCACCGCCGCCGCGGTGAGCATTCCGGAGGCGCTGCGCGATCAACTGGGCCCCGGCGGTATCATGGTGCTTCCGGTCGGCCGCAATTCGACCGAGCAGGAGATCGTGCGGATCACCCGGCGCGACGGCGGTTTCGACGAGGAAACGCTCTTGCCGGTGCGCTTCGTGCCGTTGCTGCCGGGCGTCGCGGAGGAATGAGGCCCGGCGCCGCAAGGGGCAGAGCATTGATCGAAGCGAACGCTGCGCATAAATTCACCGCCATGACCGGACGAGTAGGCGCGCTGGCGGCATTGGTGTGCGTGGCGCTCGCGGCCGGCTGCGAGCAGCAGCAGCCGTCGGCCCCCATCGAGTATCGCGCCGCTCCGGGAGTGGTTCCGCCGGCGCAGCGCATGCCCGAAGGCGGCGTGCTGGCGACGGCGCCGCGCGGCTCGCGTTCGGTCGTGCCGCCGGCGCAGCGCAGTCCCGGCGATTACGGCAGCGCGCCTCGCGTTGCGGCGCCGGCGCCCGGAATGTCTGCGCCAAGCACGTCCGCGCCGGCCGCGTCCGCGGTGAGCGGCGCGACGCCGCCGGCCAGTGTTCGAGCGGCGCCGGGCGACACGGTGTTCACAATTGCCCAGCGCGAAAAGGTTCCGGTGCGGGCCCTCGTCGATGCGAACAATCTCGTGCCGCCCTATACCTTGTCGGCGGGGCAGACCCTTATCGTGCCGCGCGCCGTGTTCTACACGGTGCAAAGGGGCGATACGCTTTATAGCGTCTCGCGGCGCTACAGCGTCGATCTGTATTCGCTGGCGCAGGCAAACGGCATCCCGGCGCCTTACCGGGTGACGACCGGACGGCGCTTGCGCATTCCGGCCGGTCCTGATCTGCCCGAGTCCGCGCAGCAGGCGGTTCCAACGCCGCCACCGGCCGCGGCTTCGCCGGCCGTACAGCCCCCGCCCGCAACAGAGCCTGCAGCCTCGGCGCGGGCGAGCGACGCGAAACTCGCCATACCTTCTCCGCCGCCGCGCGCGGGCAAGACCTTCGCCTGGCCGGTGCGCGGCCAGATGATCTCGAATTTCGGAACCAAGCCCGGCGGATTGCACAATGACGGCATCAACATCGCCGTCGGCAAGGGCGCTGAGGTGCGGGCGGCCGAAAACGGCGTGGTGGTGTATTCCGGAAACGAACTACGCGGTTACGGCAAACTTTTGCTGATCCGGCACGCCGACGGCTGGATGACGGCCTACGCCCACAACGACGAACTTCTGGTGCATCGCGGCGATATGGTTCGTCGCGGCCAGGTCATCGCCCATGCGGGCGCGACCGGAAACGTCACTCGTCCGCAACTTCACTTCGAGATCCGTCACGGCGTGCAAGCGGTCGACCCGGTGCCCTATCTGTCGCCGAGCGCCTGAGTTTCCCGTGGCGCCCCGGATCCACCAAATGGCAGAGCGGCAATGCGCTATCCGGACGGTCAATTAGCCCAACTCGGCGACAGGGTGCGTTTGTGGAGCGGGGTCGAGGGGATAGTCGTGTGCTCGATCGATACGGACGAGTTCTCGGATGAATATTCGCGGGAACACTGGGCGTATCTGCGCAGCGGCGTGCTCATTCGTTCGGCCGAAACGGGATTGATTCACTACCTGGAGCCCGAGGCGTCGTTTCAGTTGCTCGAACGCGCCAAAAGCCAGTGACGGTGGCATGACGCGCCTTTTGCCGCCTCAGGTCAGCGGCTTGCCGAGGCGGCCTGCGAGATCCTGGATGAATTGCCAAGCGATGCGGCCCGAGCGGGCGCCCCGCGTCACCGACCATTCGACGGCTTCCGCCTGCAGCTTGGCGCGATCGATGGTCAAGCGGAAGCGCGTCACGTAGCCGTCCAGCATGGCGAAGTAGTCGTCCTGGCTGCAGTTGTGGAAACCGAGCCATAGGCCGAAGCGATCCGATAGCGACACCTTCTCTTCGACGGCTTCGCTCGGGTTGATGGCGGTCGAGCGTTCGTTCTCCATCATGTCGCGCGGCATCATATGCCGCCGGTTCGAGGTGGCGTAGAAGATGACGTTCTCCGGCCGCCCTTCGATGCCGCCCTCGAGCACCGCCTTCAGCGATTTGTAGCTGGTGTCGGCGGCATCGAACGAAAGATCGTCGCAGAACAGCACGCAGCGGCGGGTCGTGTCGCGCAGCAGGCGCAGCAATTGCGGCAAGCTCGGAATGTCCTCGCGATGAATTTCGATCAAGACCAGGGCGCCGGGGCGCTTGGCGTTGATGGAGCCGTGCACGGCTTTGACCAGCGAACTCTTGCCCATGCCGCGCGCGCCCCAAAGCAGCGCGTTGTTGGCGGGCAAGCCGGCGGCGAACCGCTCGGTGTTGTCGAGCAGAATGTCGCGCACGCGGTCGATGCCGCGCAACAGGTCGAGATCGAGCCGGTTCACCTTGGTCACCGGTTCGAGCCGCTCGCCCCTCGGATGCCAAACGAATGCCTCGGCCGCGTCGAACGCGGCCGCGCGCGCTGGCGGCGGCGAAAGGCGTTCCAGCGCCTCGGCGATGCGGGTCAGCAAGGGCTCGAGATCGGGCATCGAAAGGCCTGCCAAAGGGGCCATGTTAGGGGCGCGCAAAGTACCACGAATATCGGTCTGTAACAAAGGCTTGGGGCGCGATCCTCGAACGGAGACGCCGGCTTTGCAATGACCTGATGGCGGGTCTATAGTCCAGCGCCTTCAGGACAGGGTGAGGTTGCGGGATGCCCGATCTTTCGAATTTGGGGAACTTGGAGCAGTTGCTCCCGTTCGCGCTGGTGTTCGTTGCGTTCTATTTCTTGCTGATCCGGCCGCAACAAAAGCGCGCGCAGGACCACAAGCGGATGGTCGAAGCGCTGCGGCGGGGCGACACGGTGGTGACCGGCGGCGGCTTCCTCGGCAAGGTGGTCAAGGTGATGGAAGACGGCACGGTCCAGGTGGAGATCGCGGAGAACGTGCGGGTTCGTGTCGTCAAGTCAACGATCACCGAAGTGCGCACCAAGGGCGATGCGGCCGCGGTCGCGGCGAAGACGGAAGCATCGGAAGGCGGCAAGGGAAGCGCTCCGGCCAACGATCCGGGCCCGGCGAAAAAAGGCGGCCTGCTGAGCAACGGCCTGCTGTCCATGTTCAAGAAGTAACCTTCGGCGGCCGTCATGATGTACTTCCCGCCCTGGAAGGTCGCGCTGATCATCGGCGTGTGCCTGCTCGGCATCATCTTCTCGGCGCCCAATCTGCTGACGCGGGAGCAGGCGGCGAAGCTGCCGCCGTGGCTGCCCCATTCGCAGCTCAATCTCGGTCTCGACTTGCGCGGCGGCTCGCATCTGCTGCTCGAAGTCGACCTCAACGCCGTGGTGCAGGAACGGCTGCAGAACCTGGTCGAGAGCGCGCGCACCGAACTGCGCAAGCAGCACATCAACTACACCGGCGGCCTTGGCGTCAGCGACAACAAGATCATCGTGCATTTGCGCGACCCGGAGCAGAAGCCGCAAGCGCTCGATGTGCTCAAGGGTCTCGCGTCGCCAGTCTCGGAATCGATCTTTTCCGCGGGGCAAAAGGATTTGACTGTCAGCGAGGGGCCCGACAACACGCTGGTGGTCGAGCTCAGCCAGGCGGCGGTTCAGCAGCGCGCGCAATCGGCCGTGCAGCAATCCATCGAAATCGTGCGCCGGCGCATCGACGAGACCGGCGTCAACGAGCCGAGCATCCAAGTCGAAGGCCGCGACCGCATTTTGGTGCAATTGCCGGGCATCGACGATCCGGACCGCGTCAAGCGGCTGATCGGCAAGACCGCAAAGCTTACCTTCCGCATGGTGGATACCTCGCCGGAAGCGGCGGCTGGCCGCGTGCCGCCCGGCTCCGAAGTGCTGCCCTCCGAAGAGGGCAAGAACGAGCGCACCGGGCAGCAGCGCCCGGCGCAATACATCGTACGCAAGAAAGTCGAAGTGGCCGGCGACGATCTGGTGGACGCGCAGGCGGGCTACGACCAGCGCACCGGCGAACCGGTGGTGAATTTCCGATTCAATACCTCGGGCGCGCGGAAGTTCGGCGAGACGACGCGCGAGAACGTCGGCAAGCCGTTCGCCATCGTGCTCGACAACAAGGTCCTGAGCGCGCCGAACATTCGCGAGCCGATTTTGGGCGGCTCCGGCCAGATCAGTGGCAGTTTCACCGTCCAGTCGGCGAACGACCTGGCCGTGCTGTTGCGCGCCGGCGCCCTGCCGGCGCCGCTGAAGATCATCGAAGAGCGCACGGTCGGCCCCGACCTCGGCGCAGACTCCATCCGCGCCGGCGAAATTGCGTCGGCAATCGGATTTACCTTGGTCGTGCTGTTCATGTTCGCGTCCTACGGTTTCTTCGGCCTGCTCGCCAACGTGGCGCTGTTGTTCAATCTGTTCTTGATCCTTGGCGCGCTTTCGCTGCTGCAGGCGACGCTGACCTTGCCCGGCATCGCCGGCATTCTGCTTACCATCGGCATGGCGGTCGACGCGAACGTGCTCATCAACGAGCGTATCCGTGAGGAAACGCGCCACGGCAAGACGCCTTTGGCCGCTATGGACGCCGGATTCACCCGCGCCTTCGCCACCATCCTGGACTCGAACCTGACCACGCTGATCAAAATGGCGCTGCTATTCGCGTTCGGCTCGGGCACGGTCAAGGGCTTCGCCGTGACCATCAGCCTGGGCATTATCACCTCCATGTTCACGGCCATTCTCGGCTCGCGCCTGATGATGGCCACGTGGCTGCGCCGGCGCCGGCCGCAGCTTTTGCCGGTTTGAGGGGAGCCGTACCCATGCGCCTCAGACTGGTTCCGGACGACACCAAGATCGAATTCATGAAGGGCC
>DASQHM010000054.1:0-7072 GCA_035632095.1 Candidatus Cybelea sp.
CACCTTCTCGAAGCTCAAGTCGGCCGCGCGGCGGTGATCGAGGGTGCGGAATCCCTTGATGCCGAGACCCTTGGCGGTGCGGTCCACCAGGAAGAGCGAGATGCCCTTCGGGTCGAGATGCCCGCCGGCGGTGCGCGCCGAAACGATGATCTTGTCGGCGGCGGGCGCGTCGAACACCACGCACTTTTGTCCGTTCAACACGTAGCCGTTGCCGCTCTTCTTCGCCGTAAGCGACACGTCGCCCAAATTGAAGCGCGCCTGATGCTCGGCGAAAGCGAAGGCGAACTTCACCTTGCCCTCGACCAGCTTGGGCAGCAGCTCCTTCTTCAGGGCGGAACTGCCGGCGGCGGCAATCAAGCCCCCGCCGAGCACGGCGGTGGAGAAATAGGGCTCGACCACGAGGCCGGCTCCGAGCCCCTCCATGATCACCATGGTGTCGATGGCCGTGCCCCCTAAGCCGCCGAAATCCTCGGGCACCGCCACGCCGAGCCAGCCGAGCTCGGCCATCTGATGCCAATTCTCCTCGCGGAAGCCGGCATCGGTGCCGACGGTCTTGCGCCATTTGTCGAAGGCGTATCGGTCGCGCACGAAACGCTCGACGCTGTCCTTCAGTTGGCGCTGCTCGTCGCTGAACGCGAAATCCATCTGCTCACTCTCCCTGTCGGCCGCAACGGGCTCAGAGGCCCAGCACCATCTTGGCGATGACGTTCTTCTGAATTTCGTTCGAGCCGCCGTAGATGGTGTACGCGCGTCCATACAAGAACGAATCCATCAGTCCGCTGGAATACTCCGGCCCGATCGGCGGCTCGTTCGAACCGGAGCGGTGCGGCTGGAACGGCGCGGAATAGTAACCGAGCGATTCGATGGCCATCTCGGTCAGGCGCTGGCCGATTTCGGAGCCGCGGATCTTCAGCATGGAGGCCTCCGGCCCGGGCGCCTTGCCCGCCGCGGCGTCGGCCAGGATGCGCAGGTTGGAGTATTCCAGCGCCATCAGCTCGATTTCGATCTGCGCCAGCTTGTCCTTGAAGACGTTGTCTTCGATCAGCGGCTTGCCGTCCGTCATTTCCGCCTTGGCGATCTGCTTGAGCTTGGCCAGGCGCTTCTTCGAATTGGCGACTTGGGCGATGCCGGTGCGCTCGTGGCCCAACAGGTATTTGGCGTAGGTCCAGCCCTTGTTCTCCTTGCCGATCAGGTTCTTCTTCGGCGCGCGCACGTTGTCGAGGAACACTTCGTTGATCGAATGGCCCTCGTTGATGGTGATGATGGGCCGCACCGTGATGCCGGGCGTCTTCATGTCGATCAGAAGGAACGAAATGCCTTCCTGCTGCTTGGCGTTCGGATCGGTGCGGACGAGGCAAAAGATCATGTTCGCCTCGTGCGCCTGGGTGGTCCAGATCTTGTGGCCGTTGACCACGTAGTGATCGCCGTCCGACTCCGCCTTTGTCTTTAGGGAGGCGAGATCGGAGCCGGAGCCGGGCTCGGAATAGCCCTGGCACCACCAATCCTCGGCCTTGAGGATGCGCGGAAGGTAATACGCCTTCTGTTCTTCGTTGCCGAAGGTGTAGATGACGGGGCCGACCATGCTGATGCCGAAGGGCGACTGGCCGGGCGTTTCGCCGGCCGTCTCCTCGTCGAAAATATAGCGCTGCGTCGCGGTCCAGCCGGTGCCGCCGTATTGCTTCGGCCAAGCGGGAGCCGCCCAGCCCTTCTTATAGAGAATCCGTTGCCACTCCTGCGCATCGTCCTTCGACAGATGGATGCCCTGCTTCATCTTCTTCCGCGTCGCGGCGGGCACGCCTTCCTTGACGAACTTACGCACCTCTTCGCGAAACGCGGCGTCTTCGGGGCTGAAGCTGAGATCCATGGATTCTTCTCCCTCGTGCGATGCCGTGCGGCATCGCGGCATATTTCGAACGGCAAATTGCGAGGTTAGGCGCGGCTTACGGCCATTTCAAGCCTCTGGCGGTTGACGTAACGGTAACCTGCGGCAGGGCGGGTCATTGACCGATCAGATGCATCACAATCTCGCGGGCGTGGCTGCGCGTCCGGTGTTCATAGAGGTATATGGCCTGCCAAGTGCCGAGCGCGAGGCGTCCGGCGCTCACCGGGATCGCGACGTGGGTTTGCGTCAGGGCCGCCCGGATATGGGAGGGCATGTCATCGGGGCCCTCCGTCGTGTGTCGGTAAAGTTTCGGATCGTCCGGCACGAGCCTGGTCAGAAACCGGTCCAGATCGGCCAGCACGTCCGGATCGGCATTCTCCTGGATCAGCAATGACGCGGACGTGTGCCGGATGAAGAGCGTGAGCAGGCCGCTCGCCAAGCCTTGTGCGGCGACCCAGCGCGCCACGTCGGCCGTCACGTCGGTCAGGCCGCGTCCGCGGGTCTGGACCGTGAGCGTATGCTGCGTTTGTCGCATGGCCTGCGAATTCGTCTCCTCGGCAACGGTTTCACGGCTCGGCAAGCTCACCCTGAGCCCGTCGAAGGGTGAGGCGCAAGGCCCTTCCCTCCCGTAAACGCACGGGCGATGATGGCGGCCACAGCATCGAGGAACGAGACATGACCGAAGCGTTGCGCACGCCGGACGAACGGTTCGCGAATTTGCCGGGATTTGCCTTCGCGCCGCACTACGTGGAAAACCTGCCCGGATACGCCGGGCTTCGCGCGCATTATCTCGACGAAGGGCCGCGCGACGCGCGCGAGGTTTTCCTCTGCCTGCACGGCCAGCCCACGTGGGCCTATCTCTATCGGAAGATGGTTCCGGTGTTCGCGGCGGCGGGCCATCGCGCCGTCGCGCCGGATTTCTTTGGCTTCGGCCGCTCCGACAAGCCGGTGGACGAGGCGACCTACGGTTTCGCCTTCCACCGCGACATGCTGAAGCGGCTGATCGAGCGTCTCGATCTTCGCAACATCACGTTGGTGGTTCAGGATTGGGGCGGCATCCTCGGCCTGACCTTGCCCATGGACATGCCCGAGCGCTTCACGCGTCTGCTCATCATGAACACCGCGTTCGGCACCGGCGATCTGCCGCTCGGCGAGGGATTTCTCGCCTGGCGCGCCTGGTGCGCCAAGAACCCGGACATGGATATTCCGAAATTGATGGCGCGCTCGTGCCCGCAGCTTTCGCCGGAAGAATGCGCCGCCTATGGCGCGCCCTATCCGGATGTTCGCTACAAGGCCGGCGTGCGCCGGTTTCCCCCGATGGTGCCGGAATTTCCCGACAGCGACGGCGCCGCCATCTCGCGCCGCGCGCGCGACTGGTTCTCGACGGCGTGGAACGGGCGGACGTTCATGGCGGTCGGCATGAAGGATCCAGTGCTGGGGCCGAAGATCATGGCCGGCGTGCGCCAGCACATTCGCAGCTGCCCGCCACCCTACGAAGTGGCCGACGGCGGACATTTCCTCCAGGAATGGGGAGGCGAGGTCGCCCGGGCGGCGCTCGCCGCTTTCGGCTGATGGGCGCGTCCGAGGCATTCGACCCGGCGGCCGACGGCTGGAAGGCGTATGCGCCTGAGCGCGGATTCGAGCGTCACGTCGGACCGATCTGGTCCAAGCGCCGGGCGCCGGGCCGCATGCGTTTCGGCTTTCTGGCGGGTCCGCATCACGTCAACCCGAACGGCGTCGTGCACGGCGGCATGCTGGTCACGTTTCTCGATCACGTGTGCGGCGCGCTGGTCTGGTGGGCGGCGGGCAAGAAAACCTGCGCCACCGTCACTTTGAACAGCGATTTCATCAGTTCGGCCCAGCAAGGCGAATGGATCGAAGGCGAGGCGACTCTCGTCCGCAAGGGCCAGAGCCTGGTCTTCGTGCGCGCCGAAGCCAGCGTCGGCGATCGCATCGTCATGACCGCGTCAGGCATTTGGAAAGTCTTCGACGCGACGTGATCCGTGGCGTCAGTGCGTGTAGATGCGCTCGGCGCAATTGCGCCGGCCTTCGCTGAGGCAGGTCTGCAGCTTGTTCCAGTCCAGGAATGCCAGGAAAAGCCAGACGAAGAGCGCGATGCCGCCGATCACCGCAGCCAGTACGAGCCAACTCACCCGCGTCCCGTTCGCCGGTTCGGGATCGTTGTCATGCAAATGAGGATCACCCATTAAGCTCTTTGAATTACAGACAATTTGCCATAACTACAACCCTTCCGCTAGAAGCGTTTGCTTGACTTTCGCGCGCCAATCTCCATATTGAGCGCGCTGATCCTTGCTTCGGCATAGCTTGCCGCAACGCCTGAATGGCCTCGCTCCAAGACTTATTCCGGAAGCTACGATTGAGCCGAGCCGCATTGTCTCTAATGCGGAACGCCAGATTGATCTAGATGGAGGCCGGAATGGCTATCGGTACTGTTAAGTGGTTCAACCCGACGAAGGGTTTTGGTTTCATCATGCCGAGCGATGGCTCCAAGGATGTGTTCGTTCACATCAGCGCAGTGGAGCGCGCCGGACTGAAGACCCTCACCGAGGGTCAAAAGGTAAGCTTCGATGTTGCCGTCGAGCGCGGCAAGAATGCCGCCGTGAACATCAAGCCTGCGTGACACCGCAGAACGTTCGCGACTTTGCGACACGACGGCGGCCCAAGGGCCGCCGTTTTTGTTTGTATACGTCACACCCCTGAGGGCGCCATGGCACAGGTTCGCAGCGAATGGGGACCGGAAGGCGCACGCAAACTCTCGAGCCAGTGCAACGTGCTCATTGTCGTCGACGTGCTGTCCTTCGGGACCGCGGTCGACGTGGCGACGTCGCGCGGCGCGCTGATCTTTCCTTACGGCGGATTGCTGGAGAAGGCGGAGGGTTTCGCCCGGCGCTACGGCGCGGCATTGGCGCAATCGCGTTCGCACAAGGATGCGTTTTCCCTGTCGCCGAAATCGCTCGAGGCGATTCCCGCCGGCACGCGTCTGGTCTTGCCCTCGCCCCACGGCGCGCGCGTCTGCCTGGCCGCGGCCGGACCGGCGATCTTTTGCGCATGCTTGCGCAACGCGGCCGCCGTGGCCCGCGCAGCCGTGGCGATGGGCGGCACTGTCGGGATCGTGCCGGCCGGCGAGCGCTGGCCGGACGGTTCGCTCCGGCCGGCCTTCGAAGACCTGGCCGGCGCCGGCGCCATCGCGAGCCGGGTTCCGGGCCAACATTGTCCCGACACGCGCGCGGCCATCGCGGCTTTCGACGGCGCGAAGGCGCAACTGCGCGAGCGGCTGTTGGAATGTCCGTCCGGCCAGGAGCTGGTGGAGCTTGGTTATCCGGAAGACGTTGACATGGCGGCGCAGCTCGACGTCAGCCCCGTGGTCCCGAGGCTGTTCGACGGCGCCTTCCGCAACGTCGCGGGCGCGGTCGCGGCCTAGCGCCGCTTGACCAGCCGTTTCGAGGGCAGCAGTTCGGCGAATTTCGCCGGGCGTTTCTCCCGGTTGGCCTGAAGCTGCTCCACCAGATCGTCGCTGAACAGCATGCCCGCGTTCCACACGGCGATGTAGTTCAGGCCGTCAGCGACGGAGTGATCGCGGGTGTAGAGCAGCACGTCCTTGGTTCCGTGCACGGCAAGCGGCGACTTGGCGGCGATTTCGCGCGCCGTCGCCATCACCGCGTCGAGCATCGCCGCCTGGCTCGAATAGACTTCATTGACCAGGCCGATGGCCTTGGCGCGTTCGGCCGGCAGGCGGCGGCCGGTGTAGGCCATCTCGCGCACCATGCCGGCGGGAATGAGATGCGGCAGCCGCTGCAGGGTGCCGACATCGGCCACCATGCCGATATTGATCTCCTGGATGCAGAAGAAGGCGTCGGCGGTGCAGTAGCGCATGTCGCAGGCCGAGATCAGATCGACCCCGCCGCCGATGCAGCCGCCCTGGATGGCGGCGATCACCGGCGCCCGGCAACGCTCGATGACATTGAAGCTCTCCTGCATGTCGAGCACGCTGCGGCGAAGCTGTTCGGCCACGCGCGCGCGATCCACTTTGCCCTCGGCCTGGATCGCACCGAAGGCCTTCAAGTCGAGGCCGGCGGTGAAATGCCGGCCGGTGGACGAGATCACCACGGTCCGGACGGCGGGCGTCGTTTCGATTTCGGCGAAGACGTCGAGCATTTCCTGCCAGAACGTCAGCACCATGGTGTTGAGCTCGTCCGGCCGGTTGAGCTGGATATGGGCCACGTGATCGGCGACGGCGTAGGAAAATGTCGAATAGGCCATGGCGAGCTCCCGGACAGGTCATCTCCGCATACAGCTTGACAGCGTTCCGCCGCATGGGCAAAGGGATGCACCTGTCGTCTCTGCACCGCGAGGAGGGCGTCCGTGGCGATCAACTACGACAAACTGATGTCGGCCAAGTTTCCCGAAAAGGAATTCCAGTACACGGAACGAGATACCATGCTTTACGCCCTCGGCGTCGGCATGGGCCGCGACCCGATGGATCGAAGCGAGCTGCCCTTCGTGTTCGAGATGAAGGGCCTGAAGGTGATGCCGACGCAGGCGACCGTCATCGCCTGGGACGACAGCTTCGTGTTCAATTCCGGCGTGAACGCGGTGATGGTGGTGCACGGCGAGCAGCGCGTCACGCTGCACCGGCCGTTGCCGGCGGCGGCGCATGTGGTTTCGCACTTCCGCGTGACCGACATATTCGACAAGGGCGCGGGGCGCGGCGCGGTCATCCTGACCGAGACCGCCATCCGCGACAAAGCGACCGGCGAGCCGTTGTGCACCAACCATTCGACCGTGTTCGCGCGCGGCGACGGCGGCTTCGGAGGGCCGAACGGCAGTGGCGCGCCGCCGCACGAAATTCCGTCGCGCCAGCCGGACCTGGTCTCGGACGTACGCATGAGCCCCGACGCGGCATTCGTCTATGCCTTGTCGGGCGATCGCAATCCGCTGCACCGCGATCCGGACGTGGCCGCGGCGGCGGGATTTCCGCGGGCGATCATCCAGGGACTTTGCACCTATGGCCACGCCTGCCGCGCCGTCGTCAAGGATGCCTGCGACTATGCGCCCGAGCGGATCGCCGATTTCGGCGCGCGCTTCACCGCGCCGGCCTATCCGGGCGAGACCTTGCGCACGGAGATTTGGCAGGACGGCAACATCGTGTCGTTCCGCTGCCGGTCGATC
>DASQHM010000055.1:0-12290 GCA_035632095.1 Candidatus Cybelea sp.
CAAGAAACCCAGATCGGGCCGCCGGAGCAGCCAAGCGTCACTTGCAACGAACGGTCCCGGCAAGCTCGGCGGTGCGGCGGCGGAGATGCTCGCCGCAATAATCCAGTCTTCGGACGCGGCCATCATCAGCAAGAGCTTGGATGGCACCGTGATGAGTTGGAACCAGAGCGCCGAAAGGATATTCGGCTATTCCGCATCCGAGATGATCGGGAACCCGATCCATATCATCGAGCCGCCAAGCCGCCCCAAAGAAATGGCGCAGATTCTAAACCGCATTCGCCACGGAGAGCGCATCGACCATTACGAGACGGAGCGGATGCGCAAAGACGGCCGCATCATCCAGATTTTGCTCACCGTTTCGCCCATCCATGATGCGAATGGAAGAATCATCGGCGCCACCAAGATCGTCCACGACATCACCGACCGAAAGCATACTGAAGCGCAGTTCGAGGCGAAGTCGGAGCAACTCGAGGAATTCGCTCATGCTCTGAATCTGGCCCCGGCAATGGTCCGCGCATTCGACGGGAAGATTCTGCAATGGGGCCGCGGGCTCGAGGCACTTTACGGCTGGTCGGCGGAAGAGGCGATCGGGCGTGTCGCACATGAACTTCTCGCCACCGAGTTTCCCATACCGTTGCCGGAGATCCTCGATGAGCTGCTGAGTACCGGGGAATGGCAGGGCGAGCTCGTTCACACGCATCGGAGCGGCCGTCGCGTGATCGTGGCCAGTCAATGGGCATTGCACCGGAACATCAACGGCGAGCCCATATCCATCGTCAAGATGGACTGGGACATGACGGAGACGAGGCGAGTCCAATCGATGGTCGCGGAGCGCGAGGCAAGGCTGCGCTCCATCTTCGAAACCGCACCGGATGCAATCATCACCATTGACGAGCGCGGCATCGTGCAGACGTTCAGCGCCGCCGCCGAGAAGCTGTTCGGCTATGCCGCCGGAGAGGTGATCGGCCGCAACGTCAAGATGCTGATGCCCGCACCGCACCGCGAGAACCATGACGGCTATCTGGCCCGATACTTGCGGACCGGCGAGAAGCGCATCATCGGTATCGGCCGGCAAGTTGAGGCGCAAAGAAAAGACGGCACTGTTTTCCCCATACAATTGGCGATCGGAGAGGCGATACTCGGCGAAACCCATATCTTCAGCGGCTTCATCAGCGATCTGACGGCGCGCGTGAAGATGGAACAGGAACTTCGCCAGGCGCAAAAGATGGAGGCGATCGGCCAACTGACCGGCGGCGTCGCCCACGACTTCAACAACCTTCTCACCGTGATTTCCGGCAATCTCGAGATGCTGGAGCGGCGGGTCAAGGGGGCGGAGGATCGCGAAATCCTGCGGGAAGCCCAGGAAGCGTCTCAACTCGGCGCGGACCTCACCAGGCGCCTGCTCGCCTTCGGGCGGCGCCAGCCGCTGCAGCCGAAGCCGACCGATCTCAGGGCAATGGTCGGCGGCGTGGTCGACCTTTTGCGGCGCAGTCTCGGCGCGGCCATCGAAATCGACACCCGGCTCGGCGAGGAACTGCCGATGATTCTGGTCGACCCCGGCCAGGTCGAGAACGCCCTCTTGAACCTGGCGGTCAATGCTCGCGACGCCATGCCGAAGGGAGGACGGCTGATGATCCATACGGCGCGGACGGAGATAGCCGAAGGGCATGTCGTCGAATACGCCGATGTGGCGCCGGGGACCTATGTCACGCTTGCCGTGACGGACACCGGCAGCGGCATGACGCCGGAAGTACGTCAGCGCGCCTTCGAGCCGTTCTACACGACCAAGGCGCCGGGTGTCGGCAGCGGGCTCGGATTGAGCATGGTCTACGGCTTCGTGAAGCAGTCGGGCGGCCACGTCCAGCTGGAAAGCGAACCCGGCCAGGGAACCACCGTGCGCCTCTACCTCCCGGCGCTGAACGAGGATGCCGCGACTGCGGAACGGCATGCCGCGGCTTCCCGCCCGCGTGCGGCGGCGGGGGAGACGGTCCTCGTGGTCGAGGATGATCCGCGGGTGCGCCGGGTCTCCGTCCGCCGCTTGAAAGAACTCGGCTATGCGGTGATCGAAGCGGAGAGCGGTCCCGCCGCGCTCGCAGTGTTCGACCGCGACGAGCCGATCGACCTGCTTTTCACCGACATCGCAATGCCCGGCGACATGACCGGAGTCGATCTCGCGGGCGAGGCCCGCCGCCGCCGCCCCGAGTTGAAGATCCTGTTCACGTCCGGCTATGCCGAGCCTGCCGTGTTGAAGGGCGGTTTGTTACGGACCAATGCCGGCTGGATCGCCAAGCCCTACAGCATCGGCCAACTCCAAGCCAAGCTGCGGGAGTTGCTGGAGCGCTGAGCATCGCGGCGCCGCTCCCGAACGGCAGTGGATTGCCCTTGATCCAGGTCAAGGCGGCACCTTGCGCCGCGGCGCACGATTTTCCGCAATTTCGTGCGGTCTTGGACGATGGAGACACCCGATGGCTATCAGGACGATTCTTGTCGCCGTAAGCGGTGGAACGGCCAGCAACGGCGCGGTCGAACTCGCATGCCGCCTCGCAAAGCGCCATGAAGCTCATCTTGAGGGATTCCATGTCCGGATCGACCCGCGCGTGGTCATCGCGACTATGGCCGGCGACGGCTTCGGAATGGGCATGCCGTTGGCCGGACAATGGGCCGACCAGATCATGGCCGATGCGGCCAGTCTCGCAAGCAGGACCAAAGCGACGTTCCTCTCGGCGATTGCCGGACACGGACTTTCTCTGGCGACGACACCGTCAAAGGGACGCACCTCCGCCGCGTGGCATGAGGAAACCGGCTACGCTCCCAATCTCGTCTCGCGACGCGCGCGATTCTTCGATCTGGTGATCCTGGGCCGCTCGGAGCGCGTTGTGGAGCAATCGCATACCGATACGATCGAGGAGACGCTGCTTCACTCGGGCCGCCCGGTCCTGCTCGCACCGGCCAAGGCGCCCGCCGCCATCGCCGACGCGATCGCCGTCGGTTGGAACGGCTCGCCCGAAGCGGTGAAAACGCTGGCCCTCAGCCTTCCGCTTTTGGCGGCCGCGCGCGCCGTTTCCGTCATCACGATCGGGGACAAAAAGGAAGCCGTCGCGTCGCTGATAGACTACCTCGCGTGGCAGGGGATCGCGGCGACGCACATCAATGTCCCATCGGTTTCCGGTGTCGGGCCGGGCCAGCAGCTCCTCGCCGCAGCGCGAGACGCTGGGGCCGATCTTCTCGTCATGGGAGGATATGGTCACATGCCGTGGCAAGAGTTCGTATTCGGCGGTGCCACCCGGGAAATCGTGGGCGTGAGCTTGTTGCCGCTGCTGCTGTCGCATTGACGGCGGTTCGCGTCTTTCAGACTCGGCCGGAACAGCCGATCGCAATCCGGAAAATCGACTCTGATCCCGCTTCGCTTTGGGGAATAATCGCCGTGCCGGGAGCGTTCCGCGCGATCGCTTCGCGCGGGGCCGGTCACGGTCGGCAGCCTAGGCCTGCTAAAGGAGTCCGCCATGCCTCTTCGTATCGGATATCTCCTGCCGACGCGCGAGCGGGTCATGGAGGGACACCCCGAAACGGCGCCGCTGCTGGCGCTTGCCGCGCGGGCGGAAGACCTCGGTTACGACTCGGTCTGGGTCGGCGATTCCCTGTTGGCGCGCCCGCGCCACGATCCGTTGACCCTGCTTGCGGCGGTCGCGGCGAGGACGCGGCGGGTCGAGCTCGGCACCGCGGTCCTGCTCCCCGCTTTGCGCAATCCCGTGGTTCTGGCGCAGCAGGTGGCGACGCTCGATCAGATCGCCGAAGGCCGGGTCATCCTCGGGATCGGCATTGCGAGCGACGTTCCGAATATTCGGACCGAATTCGTCGCCGCGGGCGTCCCGTTCGAGAAGCGGGTCGGGCGCATGCTCGAGGGTCTTCAGCTTTGCCGCGCCCTCTGGACGGGCAAGCCCGTCGACTGGCGCGGGCGATGGACGGTGGAAGGCGGCGTCCTCGGTCCGACCCCCCATCGGCCGGGCGGACCGCCGATCTGGATCGGCGGCACGGTGCATGCGAGCCTGCAGCGGATCGCCAGTCATTTCGACGGCTGGTTTCCGAACAAGCCCGACGCCGCGTGGTATGCCGAGCAATGGGCGGAACTGCACAAGCTGGTCCGCGCGGCCGGCCGCGCGCCTTCGGCCATAACCGGCGCCGCCTATCTGACCCTCGCCATCGACGACAACGAGGCCCGCGCCGAGCGGCGCATGAACGCGTTCGTGGAAAACTATTACGGGCAAGCCGCCGATCTGATGCGCAGCCGCCAAGCCTGCTTTGCCGGATCCGCGGCCGGCGCCGCCGCCTGGCTGAGGGGCTACGCCAAAGCCGGCGCCACGCACCTGGTTCTCAGGTTTGCCGGCGATCACGACCGCCAACTCGAAACCATCGCCGGGATGCGCCGTGAAATTTCGGCATGACGCGGCGGCCGAGGTGCGGCACGGTGCGAAAGCCGCGAGCGATTCGTCCGATACCCGGAAACGGCGCTAGAGACGGTCGACCATCTTGAGGCCGGAGAAGCGGGCGATGTCTTCGGCAACCCGGCGCGTGTACCCTTGGTTCGACGAATAACCGACGACCACCTCACTTTCACGGCCGAGCAAAGTGGCGCGATAGGTGCCGCGCACGCGATGCAGACTGACGCGGTCGAATTGCGACAGGCGGTGGCCAGTTCGCCGGAAGGTCCATCCCAGAAACTTGTAGGTGCGCGAGACCGTGCCGGCGCGCGAATCGATGCTGACCCGCACGCCCATGGCGACAATCATATAAAGGCTGATGACAATCAGCGCGATCACCAACGCCGCCAGCAGAAACACCAGATCACTCGGCGGGTTCGGACCCATGTCAGGCAGCGTCGCGATGACCCAGATCACGGGAACGAACAAGATCGGCACCAAGACCAGGCCGAAGATTCGCGCCCGCCGGTCGTAGACGAAACTCTCCATTGCTTTAGGCCTGCCGCCGCGCCCCGATCCGCTTGGAAGAATACCCGCATTCCGAACGATCCGCATTCGACTCCGGCACGATTACTAGACCCTGATCGCATGAACGACGACATCAATTGGAACGTCGTGCCGTCGCAATATCGGGGATCGGGAAACGGCGCGAGAGATCGCTTTCCGGTCCGATCACGGTGATGGGCGCGGGTGCGATGTGGGCGGAGAGCGGCAGGACCCCGAAGTAATCGCCGTCGCCCTGAATCGGCAAGCGGGCGTCGCATCGAACCGAGATGGTGCGGCCCGAGAGCAGCTCGATTTGCGGATGGCGCGGCAACCGGTCGAACAGAAGCGCCGCGCCGTATCGCAGGACGGCGAGCGCGCCGCCTTGGCGGAAGATGCAGACCTCGAAAGTCGGTTCCGTCAAACACGCGTCCGGCGCACACAGGTGGCGCCCCGCATAGAAGCGGCCCTTGGTGATGATGACCGACTTCGCCGTCATCGTCCTGCCGTCGACGGTCACCTGAAATTCCGGATAGCGGTACCGCAGCAGCAACGCCAGGGACTGCAGGACGTAGGCCGCCTTGCCGAGCATGCGCTTCTGCCGGGGGCTCACGGCGGCGACGACCTCGGCGTCGAAGCCGATTCCCGCCATCATCAGGAACTGCCGCCCGTTCGCCATGCCCGGATGCAAGGTGATCGCGCTGCCGTCGAGGATCGAGCGCGCCAGTTCCGAAGCGCTAGACGGGAGCCCGATCTCGGCGGCGAGCACGTTGGCGGTGCCGAGCGGGATGATGGCGAGCGGCAGGCCGCGGCCCGCTAATCCGTTCGCGACTTCGTTGATGGTGCCGTCGCCGCCGGCGGCCACCACCACGTCGCAGTCGGCCTCGGACGCGGCATTGGCAATCCGCGTCGCATGGCCGGGGCTCGAGGTTTCCTTCAACGCCACCGCCGCGCCGAGCCGGCCGAGCTCCGAGATCACGGCCTCGAGACGGCTGCGCCGGCGCGCGCCTGCGGCCGGATTGAAAATGATGAGGGGGCGGCGCCGGGCGGGAAACACATCTGCGGTCGCGAGCTTCGGCGTCTCGGTCATGTATTCGACGATGATTCCCAGCGCACGCCGTAAAATGGACAATATTCATTGCAGTTTCATTACGGCATTACTTTAAAAATTCACAATTCCAAGTCTTGTGCGCGTCGCCGCTTCGGCTACAAGTGTCGCGACTTGATCCGGCGGCAGGTCGCTGAGGCGAGGATGAATGTTGCTTTAGGTCCGCGGCATTATCGGGCCATCTGGATTTCCGACATCCACCTCGGCACGCGGGGCTGCAAGGCGGATTTTCTCCTCGATTTCCTCCGCTCCACCGAAAGCGACTACCTCTATCTCGTCGGCGACATCATTGACGGATGGCGCCTGAAGCGATCCTGGTATTGGGCGCAGAGCCACAACGACGTCGTGCAGAAACTGCTGCGAAAGGCGCGCAAGGGCACCAAAGTGGTCTATGTGCCGGGCAATCACGACGAAGCGCTTCGCGACTATTGCGATCTGCAGTTCGGCGGAGTGACCGTGCTGCGCGAAGCGATCCACGATACCGCGGACGGCCGGCGGTTCCTCATCATCCACGGCGACGATTTCGACGGCGTGGTGCGCTACGCGAAATGGCTGGCACTGCTCGGCGACAGCGCCTATACGGCGGCGCTGGCGCTGAACCATTGGCTCAATGTGGCGCGGCACCGCCTCGGCTATCCCTATTGGTCGCTCTCGGCCTTCCTGAAGCACAAGGTCAAGAACGCGGTCGAATACATATCGAACTACGAGACCGCGGTCGCGGACGAGGCGCGGCGTCGCGGCGTCGACGGGGTGATCTGCGGGCATATCCACCATGCCGAGATCCGCGACATGCACGGCATCCTTTATTGCAACGACGGCGATTGGGTCGAAAGCTGCACCGCGCTGGTCGAAGGGCACGACGGCCGGCTGGAGCTCATCCGCTGGGCGGAGGGCCGCAATCTTGCCGCCATGCGCACTCCCGAATTCGTACCGGCGGAATGAACGTCGTCATCGTCACGGACGCGTGGCACCCCCAGGTCAACGGCGTCGTGCGGACGCTCGACACGATCGGCAAGGAGCTTCGCGAACTCGGCCACGCCATCAGATACGTCACGCCGGACCAGTTCGCCGGATTTGCCTGCCCGACCTACCCCGAGATCCGCCTCTGCTACGGCGTGCGGCGAAAGCTGGCGCGCATGATCGACGCTTTCCAGCCTTGCGCCATCCACATCGCCACCGAGGGCCCGCTCGGTTTCGCCGCGCGGCGCTATTGCACGCGCCGGCGCATCGCCTTCACCACGGCGTATCACACGCGCTTTCCCGAATACGTGCACGCCCGCTTCCGGATCCCGGCGAGCCTGACCTATGCCCTGCTGCGCTGGTTCCACGGCCGCTCGGCGCGCGTCATGACCGCGACGGAATCGCTTCGCGCCGACCTCGCCGGCCGAGGGTTTCGCAATCTCGCGTGCTGGAACCGCGGCGTCGACATCGATCTGTTCCAGCCGCGCGACAAGGCGTTCCTGCGCCTGCCGCGGCCGGTCTTTCTCTATGTGGGGCGCGTCGCGGTCGAAAAGAACATCGAGGACTTCCTCGATCTGGATCTGCCCGGCAGCAAACTGGTCGTCGGCGACGGTCCGCAGCTGAACGCGCTGCGCAGGCGCTTTCCGGATGCGCATTTCGTCGGCGCCATGCATGGCGAGGACCTGGCGCGCTTTTACGCCGCGAGCGATGTCTTCGTGTTTCCGAGCCGCACCGACACCTTCGGCCTCGTTCTGCTGGAAGCCCTGGCGTCCGGCCTACCCGTTGCCGCCTATCCTGTGACGGGTCCGCAAGACGTGCTCGGCTCGGCCGGCGTCGGCGTCCTGGCGCACAATCTCGGCGAGGCGGCGCGCCGCGCCCTGGCGATCCCGTCGGATGAATGCCGGCGCTTCGCGCTGCAGTTCTCCTGGCGCGCCAGCGCCGAGCAGTTCCTGCGCAACCTTCAGCCCGTGCATTGAGACCAATCCTCGCAGCCACCCATTCCATCGACGGAGCGACGCCATGCGGCTTCTGATCGTGAGCGATGCGTGGTTGCCGCAGGTCAACGGCGTCGTTCGCACGCTGCAGGCGACTATCGCCGAGCTGGAGCGGCGGGGTCACGAGGTTTCGGTCATCTCTCCGGAAGGGTTCCGGACCGTTCCGTGTCCGACCTATCCCGAAATCGAGCTTGCGGTGCTGCCGGGCCGCGAAGTGGCGCGGCGCATGGAGCGGGCGCGCTTCGACGCGGTTCACATCGCTACCGAAGGCCCCCTCGGCCTGGCGGCGCGGCGCTACTGCCTGAGGCGTGGATTGCGCTTCACCACGGCCTATCACACCGCTTTCCCGGAATACCTGCAGGCGCGAATCCCGCTCCCGGTCAATGCCGGCTATTCGTTCATGCGCTGGTTTCATGCACCCTCGCGCGCGGTGATGGCGCCGACGGAGTCGCTGCGGCAGCGCTTGCGCGGGCGGGGCTTCCTCAATCTGCGCCACTGGACCCGCGGCGTGGACGCGGAGCTCTTCCGGCCGCGCCAGAAGGATTATCTTTCCGATCCTCGGCCCATCTATCTTTGCGTTGGCCGCGTGGTCGTCGACAAGAACATCGAAGCATTCCTCAACCTCGATCTGCCCGGCACGAAGTATGTGACCGGCAGCGGCCCGCAACTGGCAAAGCTCAAGGCGCGCTATCCTGCCGCCCGTTTCACCGGCTACGTGGACGATGCCACATTGGCGCAGATTTACGCCGCCGCCGACGTCTTCGTGTTTCCGAGCCGGACCGACACCTTCGGTCTGGTGTTGTTGGAGGCGCTCGCCTCCGGCCTTCCGGTCGCGGCGTATCCGGTCACCGGGCCGCTCGATGTGATCGGCGACAGCGGCGCCGGATGCCTCGATGCGGACCTGGGCCGCGCGATTTCCCAGGCGCTGGAAATTGCGCCGGAACGATGCCGCGAGCATGCGCTTGGCTTCTCGTGGGCCGCGGCAACCGACCAGTTCGTGGCCAACCTCGATGCCATAGCCAACGGGCAAATGTGGGCTGGCGTCTCCTGAGGCACTATGATCGGACCCGCCGCAGGTTCAGGAGCGTCCAGCCATGCCGCAGCCACCGTTCGCCTTGACCGGACTGGACCACGTGGTTCTCCGCGTGGTCGATCTCGACCGCATGCTGAGCTTCTATCGAGACGCGCTCGGCTGCGTGCTTGAGCGCGAGCAGCCCCAACTCGGCCTGACGCAACTTCGCGCCGGCCGTTCGCTGATCGACCTAGTCACCGTCGACGGCGTGATCGGACAAACGGGTGGCGCTGCGCCCGGCGCGGAAGGGCGCAACATGGATCACCTTTGCCTCGCGATCGACGCATTCGACGAAGGCCGGCTGCGCGGCCATTTAGGCGCGCATGGCGCGGAGATCGTCAGCGTCGGCAAGCGCTACGGCGCCGAGGGCATGGGCCCGTCCATGTACGTTCGCGATCCGGAAGGCAACATCGTCGAATTGAAGGGACCCGGCGGCTAGTTCGGCCGCCTGCGGCGAGGAATGACCGCAAGCGCAAAACCTGACGCCACCGCCGATCGCGAGATCGTCATCACGCGCGTCTTCGACGCGCCGCGCGAGCGTGTTTTCGCGGCATGGACCGATCCGGAGCACATCGGCAATTGGTGGGGACCGAACGGCTTCACCGTCACCACCCATTCCATGGACATGCGCCCGGGCGGGGTCTGGCGTTTCGTGATGCACGGTCCCGATGGGCGCGACTACAAGAACCGCATCGTCTACGACGAGATCGTGAAGCCGGAGCGCGTCGTCTACCGCCATGACGGCGGGGAGGATGTGGAGCCGGTGCAATTTCAAACCTTCGTGACGTTCGAGGATGTAGGCGGCAAGACCAGACTCACGATGCGCGCGGTATTTCCGACGGCGGCCGAACGCGATCGCGTTGCCAAGGAATACGGCGCCGTCGAGGGCAGCAAGCAGACCCTCGCGCGGTTGGCGGCGCATCTGGCCAAGTCGCGATGACCGGCATCGGCGACTTGCGCTACATGGCGTAGCCGCCGTCGACCATCAGGGTCTGCCCGGTGATGTAGCTTGCGCGGTCGGAGACCAGGAATGCCGCGGCGTCGGCCACCTCCTGCGCCCGGCCGAGGCGACGCAGCGCGACGGTGCTTTTCGTCGCCTGCAGAAACCGTTCGTCGAAATCGCCGCGCGCCACCAGCTCGCGGTACATGCCGTCTTCGAGGGCGCCGACGCCGATGCAATTGGCGCGAATGCCGAAGCGGCCTTCCTCCGCAGCGACCGCCTTGACCAGCGCCTCGATCGCAGCCTTCGGCGCCGCCGACAGCACGTCCTTCACGGCATAGCGCCGGATCGCCGGCGTCGCCATCGCCAGCAGGACGCCGCGCGTCTCCCTGAGCGCCGGCAGCACGGCGTGCACCAGGTTGTAGCAGCCGAAGATGTCGGTCTGCAGCGTCTCGCGAAACAGCGCCGGCTCGAGCCGGCTCACATGACGCATGTTGATGTAGGGGCCGGCGGCGTAGACCGCCGTGTGAATGCCGCGGAACCCCGCGATGGTCCGCTCGATGAAGGCGCGCAAGGCGGTTTCATCGGCGAGGTCAACGGGTGCAAACTCGGCGCGGCGCCCTAGCGCCTTGACCTCGGCCGCCACCGCCTCAGCGCGCTCGCGGTTGCGGTGATAGGTGAAAGCGACGTCGGCTCCGGCAGCGGCGAGCGCGCGGCAAACGGCGGCGCCGATGCCGCCCGAGCCGCCGGCGACCACCGCGGCGCCGCTGGCGAAGCGTGCCGCGCCGGCCTCGTTCGCGCTCACCGGCGATCCGCGTCGTTCATGGTGCTGCCATAGGTCGAGGGCGTCACGCCCTTGGCCGAGCTGGCGCGCTTGGAAAGCCAATAGCTGTAAGGCGGCGGCATCAATTCGAACTTCAGGTTTACGCCGAGCTTTTGCGCCGCATCCATGGGCCAGTTCGGGTTGTAGAGCGCCTCGCGCGCGAGCGCGATCAGGTCGGCTTGGCCCTTTTGCAGAATCTGCTCCGCCTGGTCGGCATGGACGATCAGCCCGACCGCCATGCTCATCATGCCTGCTTCGCGCCGGATTTTTTCCGCGTATGGAACTTGATAGCCGTAGCCGACCGGGCCGGCGCTGACCACCGGGCGGCCCAACATGCCGCCGGACAAGCAGTCGATCACGTCGACGCCCTTGGCCTTGACCATGCGCGCAAGGCGGACGCTTTGATCGGGATCCCAGCCGGCATCGTCCTGCACCGACAGGCGCAGAAACAGCGGCTTGCGCTGCGGCCAGTTGGCGCGCACGCATTCCGCCACGTCGACAGCGAAGCGCATGCGGTTCAATTCGGAGCCGCCGTAGTCGTCGTTGCGGCGGTTGGCGAGCGGCGAGAGGAACTGATGGATCAGGTAGCCGTGCGCGCCGTGAATCTCCAGCACGTCGAAGCCGGCCGCATCTGCGCGCGCCGCCGCCTTGCCCCAGGCCTCGACCACGCGCGGAATCTCGTCGCGGCCGAGCGCACGCGGCTCCGGCTCGCCCTCGCCGGCGGATAGCGCGCTCGGTCCGATCAGCTCCCATTCGTCGTAATCGGGAATCTCCGCCGACCGCTGCAACGGCCGGCCGCCTTCCCAGGGGCGCTCGAGGCGCGAGCGCCGTCCCGCATGACCGAGCTGGATGCCGGGCACGGCGCCGTATTGCCGGATGAAATCGGCGAGGCGCTTGAAATGCGGGATGAAGGCGTCGTCCCACAGGCCAAGGTCGCCGATGGTGCCGCAACCGCGGCGCTCGACCTTTGTCGATTCGATGAAGACGAGACTGGCGCCGCCGGCGGCGAAGCGCCCCGCGTTCATCATATGCCAATCGGTCGGAAAGCCGCGCACCCCGGAATATTGGTGCATGGGCGCCACCACGACGCGGTTCTTCAGGGTCACCGAGAGCAGGCCAAGGGGCGAGAACAAAATGGGTTCGGGCATGAGGCTCCTCCGCCCCCATTGCATTACCGATGGGCGCGCCGCGCAATGGTACAATTTCGGCAAAGGCGACGGCTTAAGGGAGGGCGCGATGACGACGGTGCGGATCGGCGAGGCGACGGTGGCCCGGATCGAGGAAACCTATGAGCCGAATTTCGACGCCAAGAAGTTCTTCGCCGATTGGCGGCCAGAGGCTGTGGAACGCCACCGCGACTGGATGCTGCCCGATCACTACGATCCGGCGTCCGGCCTGCTCAAGCTCAGCATCCATAGCTGGCTGATCCGC
>DASQHM010000056.1:0-13525 GCA_035632095.1 Candidatus Cybelea sp.
AGCTTCATCCAGGCGACTTGCAGCACGGCCGCGCCGATGGCTAGACCGGTCGTGAGGTAGATGTTTCCGGTCAGCCAGAAGATCGCGACGAAGACAATGGTCGACAATAGGTCCGAGAGGAGCTGCTTCAAGGCGCTGCCGAAGTGCTTCACGACTTTCCTCCGGCGATTTGGCGCACGGCGCCGGTTACCGCGTCGAGAGCGGAGGCCGCGCCGACAATGCCCATGTGGGTGACGTTCGGCACGATTTCGACCTTGAGCTTCGGCTGCACCCGCTCCAGCAGCGGCGCGTATTGATCGGCGCGGAACAGTTCATCATTGGCGCCGATCAGAAGCACGGTCGGCCGGGTGATGGCACGCACGTCGGAGAGATAGTCGCGATGGGGCTGGAAGCTTGCCGCCAGGCGGAACGAATAGGTGACGGTCCGGTTGGCCGCATGTGCCGGATCGACGGCGAAGGCGACCACGGGCAGGCCCTGGAACCACGGGATGCCGAGGCCGTTCAGGACCGACAAGGCAATGATCCGCGGCACGAAGGGACGGGCCCAAGTATCGCTGTTTGCGCCGGGAGCGCGTGCGGTCGGCGCATCGAAGGCGAGATAGGGCGAAAGCGGCACGTAGCCGTCGAACAGGTCGCCGTTCGGCCCGCCGGCAAAGCGCAATACGAACCCGCCGCCGGACGAATGTCCGATCAGGATGCGCTTGGCGCCCGGATATTTCGGGCCGACCGCCTTGACGAAATCGACGACATCGTCGTCGAGCTGGCCGATGTAATCGACGTCGCCGCGCCGGCCCGTGGCGCCGTGCCCCCGCATGTCTATGGCAAAGGCCGCAACGCCGGAGGCCTGCAATGCCTTCGCCACCATGTGCATTTCAGCGCCGTTGGCGGTTGAGCCGTGCACCAGCACCGCAAAGGCGTTTGCGCCCTCGACCGGATAAGCGCGGTAGGCGAGGGCCGTGCCGTCGCGCGCGGGCACGCGTTGCAATTCGGGCAGGCCTGAAATGTCGAATCCCGGCGGCAGGTTGTCGACGGAGTTCATGGGCGGCGGCGGCGAATGGTCGCCAAGCTCGATCATGCCCGTGAGCGTCGCGCCGATCGCCACGATCAACCCCGCAATCACGTAGAGCACCATGCGGATCATTTGCTTTTCCCCTGCGGCAGAAGCTTCTCCAGGTGGGCGACGTATTCGAGCAGCGCGTTGCGGCCGCGCGCGGTCAATGCGTAGAGCGTCTGCGGCTTGCGGTCGACGAAGCGCTTGCGCATTTTCACGTAGGCCGCGTCCTCGAGTTTTCGCAAATGCACGCTGGCATTTCCGTCCGTCGCCTTGATCGCATCGCGCACCGCGGTGAACTCCGCCTCCTCGGCACCCGCGAGATAGGCGACGATGGCGAGCCGGACCCGGCTTTGCAGCAGCTCGTCGAACGCCGTGTGGTCGAAATCGCTCATGCGCCCTTCGCGGCCGGGGCGATGCGCAAGAGAACGATGCCCGGGGCGACCTGCAACAGCAGCATCAGCGCGGCGCCGATCAGCAGCACCTCCGCCCGGTCGTGCAACAAGAAGGTCGCGATCATGCCGAGCCACCATCCGGCCGCGACCCAGCGCATCCAGGGAATGCCGCAAAGCGCCGCAATGGTGAAGTACGCGACGCCGAGCGCGCCTTCGCTGACGGGCATGAGCCAGCCTTGACGCACGTCCCCCGACCAGCTCATCAGAAAGCCGAGCAGGGTCAGAAATATTCCGAGGCCGAACCAGAGCATCAGGAGCGTGCGGCCTTGCAGGGTGCGCCTGCGTGCGAAGCGCCGGCGGCGAACGAGGTAAATGGAATACGCCCAAGGCAGCAGAATGAAGACGTTCCAGATCCAGTTGGGGTCGAGCGGCGACCAGCGCCGCACGAATGCGTAGGTCGCCAACTGGGCCAGCGCGACATACAGCCCCCACATGATGAGGAACCCGCCCCAGTCTGTCGCCGAGGTCCGGCCTTCCTCGATGGTGCGTCTGATGAAGGCGATATCGTCGCGGACGCTGTCGTCCTGCATGATGCGGCTCCCAATATCAATGTACTTTGAAAACCAAAGTACATTGCGAATACGACAATGTCAATACCCACAAGGCATTGATAATGCTCAGAGGTTCGCGACTAGCAGGTGGCGCAGCCGGTGCGCGCGTCGGAAATAAGAGTGCGGAACTGTGGCAGCGGCATGCCGCCGCTGATGACGCGATCGCCGATGACGAAGCCGGGCGTGCCTTCGATGCCGAGGGAATCCGCAATGGCCTGATTGGCGCGAATGATCTGGTCGACGGCCGGATCGGCCATGTCTTTCTCGAGTCTGGCCACGTCGAGGCCGACCTCCTTGGCGACGAGCTTGATCACGTCCGGCGTAAACACGCCCTTGGTCCGCATCAACGCGTCGTGGAACGCCATGTACTTGCCCTGTTTGCGCGACGCGATGGCCGCCCGCGAGGCAAGCACGGAGTCTTCGCCCAGGATCGGATATTCCTTCAGCATCAGGCGAACCTTGCCGTCTTCCTTGAGAGTCGCCTGGATCGCCGGTTCCATCTGCTTGCAATAGGGGCAGCGATAGTCGAAGAACTCGACCACCGTCACGTCGCCCTTCGGATTGCCGATCACCATCGAATCCTGATCGTCCATCAGCGCCTTGCGATGCTGCGCCAATGCGGACTTCTGCTGTGCGACCTGTTCGTCCTTGCGCTGCTGCTGCAGGCTTTGCACCGCTTCCAGGATGATTTCGGGATGCTTGACGATGGTCTCGCGCACGATCTTTTCGACTGCTTCCCGCTGAGCCGGGGTAAGGGCGTCGTCGTCGGCATGCAGCGTGACGGGCGCGATCAATGCCGCCACCAGACCGCAGACGACGATCATACGAAGTGCGCGACGAATGAACATGGATTCCTCAAACGATCGAAATGCGTCCGAATGATGCGGTTTCGGCACTTGCCACACAAGCGCGGAGCGCGACACGCAATCAAATACCTGTGATGGTTAGCGTCCCCTTAACGCGAGCGCACGCGCGCTACCGCTTGCTGCCAGCCCCGATAAAGTGTCTCGCGGCGCTCGTGCGCCATATCCGGCGTGAAGCGGCGGTCGCGCTGCCATTGGCGCGCGATTTCGGTTTGTGAGCCATAGAAGCCCGTGGCGAGGCCGGCGAGATAGGCGGCGCCCAAAGCCGTCGTCTCGGTGACGCGCGGGCGCTCGACCGGCACGTCAAGAATGTCGGCGAGGAACTGCATGGCCCAGTCGTTCACCACCAAGCCGCCATCCACGCGAAGCGCCGTCGGTCGTCCGGCGCCATCGGATTCCATTGCAGTCAGCAAATCGCGGGTTTGATAGCAGACCGCTTCGAGCGCGGCGCGGGCGATCTCGGCAACGCCGCTGGCGCGCGTCAATCCGAAAATGGCGCCGCGCGCGTCCGCGTCCCAATAAGGTGCGCCGAGGCCGGTGAACGCCGGTACCAGATAGACGCCCCCGGTACTTTCGACGCTGCGGGACAGCGCTTCGGTTTCCGCGGCGTTGCCGATGATCTTCAGGCCGTCGCGCAGCCATTGCACGGCGGCGCCGGCAACGAAGATCGATCCCTCTAGCGCATACGTCACTCTTCCGCCGAGCCGCCATGCCACGGTTGCGAGCAGGCGGTTTTCCGATGCGACCGGCTTGTCGCCGGTATTGAGCAGCACGAAACACCCGGTGCCATAGGTGCCTTTGATCGTGCCGGGTTCGAAGGCCGCCTGACCGAACGTCGCCGCCTGTTGGTCGCCCGCCATGCCGCGAATGGGAATGGCGCGGCCGAACAGCTCCGGCTCGGTCATGCCGAAATCGCCCGAGCAGTCTCGCACGTCGGGCAACAGCGCACGCGGAATATCGAGCCGCGCCAGCAGCTCGTCGTCCCACTCCTGCCGGTGGATGTCGAACAGCATGGTGCGCGCCGCATTCGAGGCGTCGCTCGCGTGCACCTTGCCTCCCGTCAGCCGCCACAGCAGGAAGCTGTCTATGGTGCCGAATGCGAGCTCGCCGCGCTTGGCGCGCGGCCGTGCGCCCTCGATCCGGTTGAGCAGCCACGCGAGCTTGGTGCCCGAGAAATACGGGTCGATCACCAGGCCGGTGCGCGACTGAACCTTGGCGTTGTAACCTTCCTCCCGCAGCCGTTCGCAGAGATCGGCCGTGCGACGGTCCTGCCAGACGATTGCCTTCGCCAGCGGCTTGCCGGTCTTGCGATCCCACAACACGGTGGTTTCGCGCTGATTGGTGATGCCAATGGCCTCGATCGCGCTTGCGCCCACCGTGGCGATGGCCTGCCGGCAGGTCTGCAGCACATCCTGCCAGATCCGTTCCGCGTCGTGCTCGACCCAACCCGGCGCCGGAAAGATCTGCGGCAGTTCGGCCTGCGCCGCGCCGCTCGCATTGCCGCCGCGGTCGAACAAAATTGCGCGGGTCGATGTGGTGCCTTGATCGATGGCGAGAATCCGCCGGTCGCCGCTCAATTCCGCTTCCTGAGTTCGGCGATGCGCCGGTCGGCGGTTGCGATGATGTCATCGGCGCGGAGCGCGCCCGGCGAGCCGGCCGGAAGCTGCCCGCGCGCGCGTTGCGCGAAATGCTTAGCGTCGTTGGGCTGTCCGACAAGCAGCGCGCGCTCCGCCGCGGCGAGCGCCGCCATGCCGGGTTTGCCCTGCCGGTCGTAGGCGATGGCAAGTTGGTACCATACGCCCGGTTCGTCGGGATCGTCGCGGGCGGCCTGCTCCAAATTCGCCGCGGCGATCTTGAACAGCGCCGGATCTTCCGTGGAGATTTGCGCCTGCCCCAACTCGTAGAGGATCAGCGGTTCTTTGGGCGCTGCCTTGGCCGCTTTCTCGTAGTATGGCACCGATTCCGCCGCCCGGCCGTTTTCGAACAGGATCTGTCCCTTGAGCTCCAGGAAATACGGATCGTTCGGATGCTCCGCCAGCAGGCCGTCGATCAGCGGCATGGCGTGGGCCAGATCGGGAATGCGGTAGTAGGCGATGGCGCGCGCATAACGCGCCGGCAGCGAGGTGTTGGTTTCCGGGTAATTGCGCAAGGTCACGCCGAGCGGCTCGAGAAATCCGACCAGCTTGGCGCGCATGCGCTCATGCATCTCTATCATCGCCGGGCTATCCGGCTTGCCGTAGTAGGGCGAGCGCTCCGCGCGCTGGCGCAGCGTCTCGACGCGCTCGGCCGAAATCGGATGGTCGACCACGTAGGGGTCCATGCGGCCGACCAGGACGTTTTCTTCGGAGCCGACCAGGCTCAGGAATTCCAGCAGGCCGCGGCTGGAAACGCCGGCGCGATCCATGAACGTGACGGCGGCCTGATCGGCGCGCGATTCCTGGCCCCGGCTGTATGCCAGCGCGGAGCGCTCGGCGATCTGCTGGCTGCCGGTCATGATCGCGCCGGCGGCGGCGCCATTGTGCGACGCTGCGGCCGCGGCGACGCCGAGGACCATGCCGATCAGATTTTCGGTGAAAAAGTTCTCGTAGGCCTCTTCGCTGCGGGCGAGGTGGCCGCCGGCGATGTGGCCGGTTTCATGGGCTATAACTCCAATCAACTGATCCGGGCTGGTGGTCCGGATGATCAGACCCGTGTTGAGGAAGATGTTCTGGCCGTTGGTGGCAAAGGCGTTCAACTCGGGATCGTTGATCAGGTGGATTTTGACCGAGGCCGCGTCCAGGCCGGCAGCGTCGAATATTGGCGTAACAAAAGTACGGATGGTATGTTCGATTTCCGCGTCGCGAATGAGCGACATCGCGCCCTGCCCACGGCTCGCCGGGATCGGCAGCCATAGAAGAGCCGCTAACGTTAAGGTCAAAAGTCTGGCGGCAAAAGAAATGCGCATAAACAGATGCACCGCTCCAAACCCCGTCGTTGAAACTAGGGACGGGCCGGGTCCCCGTCAATTGTGGGGCGTCCTGGTTACCGTAGCGTTGAGTTTATCACTTCTCGCAGGTTGCGGCGGTTCCGGGATTCAGTTCAACGAAGTCGGCGATTTGAAGGGCTTTGCCGGCGGCGTGACCTCGGACGAGCCGCAGGCGACCCTGATCGGGCGCGGCATCCTCTCCAAGGGCGGCACCGCGGCCGACGCCGCGGCCGCCACGTATATGGCGTTGGCGGTGACATATCCGGGTGCCGCTTCGCTCGGCGGCGGCGGCGCTTGCGTGGTTTACGACCGCGTAACCAACAAAGGATATGCGCTGGAGTTTCTGCCGAAGAGCGCCGGCCGTCCGGGCGCCGTTGCCGTTCCGGGCAACGTTCGCGGCATGGCGGCGTTGCAGGCGCGCTTCGGAAAGTTGCGATGGACGCAAATCGTGTCGCCGGCGGAAAGCCTGGCGGCAATCGGCCATTCCATGTCGCGGGCGACGGCGCGCGAATTGGCGGCCGCCGGGCCGGAGCTGCTGGGCGATGCAGGGCTCGCGACCGTGTTCCGCTCGGGCGCGGGCGAGCCGCTTCGCGAAGGCGAGCGCATCCGGCAGCCGATGCTCGGCGACGTCATGTCGCGCCTTCGCGTTTCGGATGGCACGGATCTCTATACCGGGTCGTTCGCCGAGCGTTTCGTGCGGGATGCGGCGGCGGCCGGTGGAACCATCACGGTCGAAGACATGCGCGCCTATGCCGCGGTCTGGTCCGATCCGCAGAGCTTCGAGTACGACAACATCAAGATGCTCATGCCGCCAAGTGTCGGGGCGGCGGCAATCTTGCGCCGTTTGTGGGAGACCGGCGTGCGCGGGCCGGGCATTCTCGACACGCGCGGCACCTACGACCGCGCGCGTCTGGCCGCGGCCTTGGACAAAGCCTATGCCGGCGCCAACACGGGCGCGCCGGCGGGCAGCACCGCCGCCACCGGATTTGCCGCCATCGACCAGTATGGCAATGGCGTGGCCTGCGCCGTCAGCATGCTGCGGCCGTTCGGCCTCCGGAAGCTCGGCCAGCAGTCCGGCATCCTCATGGCCCCCGATCCGAGCTCGGCGCCGGATGAAATGGCGGCGTTTACGCCCATCGTCGGCGCAAACACCAACGTGAAGCAGGTCTTCGTCGCCGCAGCGGGAACCGGCGGCGCACCGGCCGCCGCCGCGTTGGCTCAGGTTCTGGCGGGCGGTCTGGTCGAACGGCATCAGATAGGCACCGTCGAGGCGGCCGGCCGATACTTTCGGACCAAGACCGCCGACCCGATGCTGATCGAGAATGCGCTCGATCCGAAGGCCTCTGATGCGCTTGCGAAGCTCGGAATCGCGACGCGCGCTAGCGGCCCGTTTCTTGGTCGCGTCAACGCCATCGTCTGTACCGAAGGATTGCCGCGTTCGCCCGACACCTGCGGTTTCGCCTCCGATCCGCGCGGCTTTGGCCTGGCCGAAGGCGGGCGGACCGTATTGCCGTGAAATCGTCGCGCCGCAGCGCCATCGCGCCGTTCTTCGTCATGGAGGTGATGAAGGCCGCCGCGGCGCGCGAAGCGGCGGGCGGCGAAGTTCTGCATATGGAAGTCGGACAGCCGAGCACGCCGGCGCCGCGCAAGGTGATCGAGGCCGCGCGCAAGGCCGTAGCGAGCGAGCGCCTGGGCTATACCGACGCGCTCGGCATTCCGCCGTTGCGCGAAGCCATCAGCGGACACTATCGCGGCTACTACGGCATCAATGTGCCGCCGGAGCGGATCGTGGTCACCACGGGATCCTCGACGGCTTTCCAGCTGGCTTTTCTTGCCGCGTTCGACGTCGGCAATCGCGTCGCGGTGGCTGAGCCGGGCTATCCGGCCTATCGCAACATCATGCGGGCGCTCGGGATCGAGCCGGTGTCGTTGCCGGCGCGGGCCGAACGCAATTTTCGCCTCGATGCGGCGCTGCTCGACTCGGCGGGCAGGCTCGACGGCGTGCTTGTGGCAAGTCCGGCCAATCCGACGGGGACCATGCTCGATCACGGCGAAATGCGGGCGCTGATCGATGCCTGCCGGCGGCGCGATCTGCGCCTGATCGTCGACGAGATCTATCACGGCATCACCTATCACGGGCGCGCCGAGACGGCCCTCGCCTTGAGCCGCGACTGTGTTGTGATCAATAGCTTCTCGAAATACTTTTCGATGACGGGATGGCGGCTCGGCTGGATGGTCGTTCCCGACGACTTGCTGCGGCCGATCGAATGCCTTGCGCAGAATTTCTACATTTCACCGCCAAGCGTCTCGCAGGCGGCGGCGTTGGCCGCGTTCGAGGCCTACGACGAACTGGACGCCAACGTCGCGCGCTATGCGCGCAATCGCGAGATTCTGCTGAACGACTTGCCGGCGGCGGGGTTCGATCGCCTCGCGCCTGCAGATGGCGCCTTCTACATCTATGCCGATATCTCGCATATGACCAACGACGCGCAGGCGTTTTGCAGGCGCATGTTGGCGGAGACCGGTGTCGCTGCGACGCCCGGCATCGATTTCGATCCGCCGGAAGGCCATCACTTCATGCGCTTCTCGTTCGCGGGCGCGACCGAGGAGATGTCGGAAGCGGCCAAGCGCCTCAAGCTCTGGCGCAAATAGCGCCGGCCGTCAGCCGCCCCGCCGCCACCAGCCGCGACGCGGCGGGCCGCTCGGTTTTTCCGGCTCTGGCTCCTGCTTGACCGCCGCCACCGGGGCTTCGACTGTCGCCGGTTCGGGGGATGCCGAATGTTGGTGTTCCGCCACGTCCGGCGGCGGCAACGCTATTGCCGCAGGCTCGGGTGGCGGGGGCGCTGGCTGCCAGGCGGGCGCGGTCTCATGTGACCTGGGCTCCGGCTCTTCGATCAGGTCGGCCGTCGTGAGCGGGACGGCGTCCAGGGGGCGCACTTCGCCCATCGGACCGCCATCCTCCCGCCGCCGCCGCCGCCCGCCGCGCCTTCCACGCCGCCGCCGCCGCCGTTCTTCGCCATCGCCGCTTCGCTCGCCAACCCGTTCGGCGCCTAGTCCATCGTGAGACGGCCTCGGATGCTCGGGCATGCGATTGCCGTCGCGATCCGGCAGCGCAGCTATGGGGCGGCCGTGCAAATGCCGCTCGCCGGGATGCACGAAATCGTCGACGAAATCCTCGTCTTCCTCGCCGGCTTCGCCGCCGGTCGCGCCCTTGAACTCCGTCGCTTCGCCGGGTTCCGCCGTGTCGCCGGCCGGGGCTTCGGGAGCCGCGAATACCTGATGCTCGGCTCCCCGGTCGGGTGAACGATATTGTTCGCCTGCCTCTTCCTCGCCGCCGCGCCGCCGCCGTCTCCGCCGCCGCCGGCGGCGTCGGCCGCCCGCCTCGTCGCCCGAGGCCTCCGCGCGTTCGTGCTCGTGCTGCCGCGGCTCCGCCGCACCGGTTTCCGGTTCGGCCTCCGCCGCGTCCTCGATTTCCGTCTCGACGATCTCCGGTTCGGCCTCGATCACGTCGATCGGCGTCACACTTTCGGTGTTGATGGGGCGAGCCGGCAAGCTGCCCGGCTGGCGCGTCTTGCGCCGTTCGATGCGATGCGCGGGCGGCACAAGTAGATTGTCGCCCTCGATCTCGACCTTCATCTGATAGCGCTCTTCGATCTCGCGAATCGCATCGCGCTTGTGATTGAGCAGGTAGATCGCCACCGACGCCGCGACGAAGAGCGTGATCTCGTTCGAGCGGTCGCGCATGCCTTCGTCCTCGATGGCGCGCAGCACGTGCAGCGCCGTCGATTCCGTGGATCGGACGTAACCTTTGCCCTGGCAATGCTCGCAAATCTCGGTCGAGGCTTCGAGCAGGCTCGGGCGAAGCCGCTGCCGCGACATCTCGAGCAGCCCGAAGGCGCTGATGCGGCCCACCTGAATGCGCGCGCGGTCGGCCTTCAAGCATTCCTTCAGCCGGCGCTCGACATTGCGGTTGTTGCGATTGTCCTCCATGTCGATGAAGTCGATCACGATCAGTCCGGCCAGATCGCGCAACCGCAGTTGCCGCGCGATCTCCTCGGCGGCTTCGAGATTGGTCTTGTACGCCGTCTCCTCGATGTTGTGCTCGCGGGTGGATTTGCCGGAATTCACGTCGATGGCGACCAGCGCCTCGGTCGGATTGATGACGACATATCCGCCCGATTTGAGCTGCACCGTGGGGCTGTACATGGAATCGAACTGCTGTTCGACCTGGAAGCGGTGCAACAGATGGATACGATCGCGATAAGGCTGCACGCGCTTGGCGTGGCTCGGCATCAGCATCCGCATGAAATCCTTCGCGATGCGATAGCCTTCGTCGCCCTCGACCAGGATTTCGTCGATTTCATTGGAGTAGTAGTCGCGGATCGCGCGCTTGATCAGGCTGCCCTCTTCGTAGACGAGGCACGGCGCGCTGGACTTCAACGTCAACTCGCGCACGCTGTCCCACAGCCTGAGCAGATATTCGAAGTCGCGCTTGATCTCGGCCTTGGAGCGATCCATGCCCGCGGTGCGCAGGATCACGCCCATGCCTTCGGGAACGTCGAGCTCTTCGACGATGCTCTTGAGCCGCTTGCGGTCGGTCGCCGAGACGATCTTCCGGCTGATGCCGCCGCCGCGCGCCGTGTTGGGCATCAGGACGCAATACCGGCCGGCGAGGGAGAGGTAGCTGGTGAGCGCCGCGCCCTTGTTGCCGCGCTCTTCCTTGACCACCTGCACCAGCATGATTTGGCGGCGCTTGATGACCTCTTGAATCTTGTACGAACGGATGGGCCGCGCGCGGCGCGGCGCCGCCACTTCGTCGAGATCGTCACCGCCGACGGATGTGACATCGCCGCCGCTCGTCTGCACGACCGGCGGCGGTTCGCCGGCCGCCTCGTCCGGCGCAAGGACGGCGTCGCCTTCGACATCGCCGGCAGCCGGCAATTCCGGGCCTTCGCCGATCTCTCCTTCGCCGTTCTCTCCGGTGTCGGCGTGCGGCTCCGCCGCGACCGGCGCTTCCGGTTCGTGCGTTTCGGGCGCATCGGCGGGCTCGCTTTTCACGTCATATCTGACGGAAAGCGGCATGCCGGTATTTTGATATTCGCTCGCGCCGGCTTCGTGTTCCGTGGCATCGGCGCCGGTTTCGACGGCGCGATCCTCGTAATCCGGAACGTCGATTGGCTGCTCGGCAGCGGGCCGATCCTCGCCGCCCGAGGCATCGCCCGGCAACTCGACCGGCGCTTCCCCCGAACGGATCGCCGCCGCTTCCGCGGCAGCTTCCGCCTCGTCCGCCGCCGCCTCGGCCGCCGCCGCCTCGGCATCCTCGGCCTTCTGGCGCTCGATCAGCGCCTGCCGGTCGGCGATGGGAATTTGGTAGTAGTCGGGGTGGATTTCGCTGAACGCCAGGAAGCCGTGGCGGTTGCCGCCGTATTCGACGAACGCCGCCTGCAGGGACGGCTCAACACGGGTGACTTTGGCGAGGTAGATATTGCCCTTGAGCGGGCGCTTGGTGGACGTTTCGAAATCGAATTCTTCGAGACGGGTTCCTTTGACCACCACCACCCGGGTTTCTTCCGGATGGGTGGCGTCGATCAACATGCGGGTTGCCATTAGGCTCTTATTCCGCGGCAACCGCGCCACCTGCGCGAACAACAGGCGGCGGGCCGCCTCTTCTGAGCGAAACCGGCGGCGCTGCCGTCTACTCGTCCCGGACAAGACCGGCGTCAGACCGCGATTAGCGTGCTGTCGCCTTGGCCGGGAGGAGGACCAGACCTGCGCCGCCCCCGCGTCGAGCCCATGCTTTGATGTTGGGGCTCATCACGAGTGGCTTCGGGGTTCCAATAACTCCGCGCTGTCCGTAGCGCGACGAGGTGCGGCACACGTGCAGCAATCCTTTGTTGCCGCCGGGCTCGCATCCGCCGCGCCGCCCATCGAACCGGCAAGCGGCCGTGTGCGGACTGCGGAGATTCGCGGGCGGGAGTGTAGTCGCGGCGAGCAGTCGCCACAATCGAATTCTGGCTGCAACGCAAGAACCCTGCAGGCGGCTCAGTGACCTAGCGCCGCATCCGGCCCTTGCCCGAGTCGCGACGACTATGTATATCTAGTGCGAGTTGGCCATTTTGCCACAATATATCGGTATGCGCGCATCGGTTTTGGGTCGTTGGGCTCGGAGGATTGCCTGGTGCATGGGGGCGGCACTCCTGTCCGCTCTGTGGATAACCGTCGCGGCAGCCCGGCCGGTAGCGAGCAATGTGCGGATCGGCGACAATGGCGGCGCCACCCGATTCGTGCTGGACGTCAGCGAGCCGGTCGCCTTTGAAATCTTCGTTCTGGCCGACCCCTATCGCGTGGTGGTCGACTTGCCCGACATGCAATGGCAGTTGCCCTCGGTCGCCAGCACCCAGTCGCGCGGCCTCGTCCTTGGTTATCGCTTTGGCCAATTCCGGCCGGGGACGGCGCGCATGGTGCTGGACGTAGCTGGACCAGTCGAGGTGGCGAAAGCGTTTCTGCTGCCGGCCGCGAACGGGCAGCCAAGCCGCTTCGTCCTGGACCTGAAAACCACCGACCGGCAGAGCTTTCTCGATGCCGTGCGCCGCAACCGGCCGCAAGTCCCGCAACCGGCCGCCTTCGCGCCGGTCGCGCCCCCGCCGAAGCCGGCGCAAGCTCATGGGCGCAAGATCATCGTCATCGATGCGGGCCATGGCGGCGTCGATCCGGGCACCATTGCCACGGATGGCGCGTTCGAAAAGACGCTCACGCTCGCGCTCGCGAAGGAAGTGCAGCACAAGCTGGCCGCGAACGGCCGCTATCGCGTCTTGATGACGCGATCGGACGACAGCTTTGTCGAGCTTCGCGACCGCGTGCAGTATGCGCGCGAAGCGGGGGCCGATCTTTTCATTTCCCTGCATGCCGACGCGGTCCGCGATCATGGAGTGCGCGGCGGTACCGTCTATACCCTGTCGCAAACGGCTTCCGACAAGGAAGCCGAAGCCTTGGCGAGCGAAGAAAATCGCTCCGACCTCATAGCCGGCGTGGATCTCAGCGGCGAAAGTGACCAGGTCACCTCGATCCTGATCGATCTCGCCCAGCGCGAGACCCTGAATCACTCGGCCGCATTTGCGCAGATGCTGGTCGACGAACTCGGCCGTCGGGTCGTCATGCACACCAACGGCCATCGCTTCGCCGGCTTCCGCGTTCTCAAGGCGCCCGATGTGCCCTCGGTCCTGATCGAGGCGGGCTACCTGTCGAACCATCAGGACGAAAGCATGCTGCGATCGCCTGCCGGCAAGGCCAAATTGGCCGACGCCATCCAGCGGGCCGTGGACCGTTACTTCGCCGCGGAAAAAAGCTGACACGCCGCCGGGTGCGCGCCCCCCGGCCAAGGCGCCCGTGTTGCGGTATTGCTGCTAGACGCGGCATTTAATGCGGTTTCGTTAAGTATTTTCTGCCATTACCGTGACACGATTAGCGGCAAGACTCGCAAAGTGTTACTGTGCCGCCTGAGCGGGCGGCGCGGCATTTGGCCCCGGCGGCATCGACCTGACTATGCGCATCATTCGGTTCTTCGCGACATTGCTCGCGGTCATCGCCTTCGCTGCGTTGCTTGGCGTGGCGGTGGTCATTTACGGCTTGTGGCACTTCGG
>DASQHM010000057.1:0-5335 GCA_035632095.1 Candidatus Cybelea sp.
AGCTCGGCGTGAAGAGCGCCAAGGAATTGAGCGGCGCCACCGTCTGCGTGCAGCCCGGCACCACGACCGAGCTCAACCTCGCGGACTTTGCCCGCGCCAACAAGCTGCAGATCAAACCCGTGGTGATCGAAAACCTGTCCGAGGTCGAAGCCGCGTTCTTCGCCGGCCGGTGCGATGCCTATACCACCGACGCATCGGGCCTGGCCTCGACGCGCGCCGCGCGCTCGAGCAATCCGGACGACTACTTGATCCTGCCGGAAATCATTTCCAAGGAGCCGCTGTCGCCTGCGGTACGCCAGGGCGACGATGAATGGTTCAACATCGTCAAGTGGACGGTCTACGCGCTCATCCAGGCGGAAGAGAGCGGCGTCACCCAGGCCAACGTCGACGAGTTGAAAGGATCGACCCAGGACCCGCAGATCAAGCGCCTGCTCGGCGCCATTCCCGACATGGCCAAGGGCATCGAGCTCGACGACGGCTGGGCTTACCGCGCCATCAAGTCGGTCGGCAACTACGGCGAAATCTTCGAGCGGAACGTAGGCGCCAATTCGCCGCTGAAGCTGTCGCGCGGGCTGAACCAGTTATGGACCAAAGGCGGGCTCATGTACGCCATGCCAGTTCGCTGAAGCGGGGCATTCGTACGCAAGGGGCGACTTCGGAATGAGCGCGCGATGAGCGTCGACAGCGACAGGCGACGCCTGCCGGCGCGCTCGTCGCTGTGGAACGACGCAAACACGCGCGCGATCCTCTACCAGATCGTCATCGCCGCCGCGGTCGTGCTTGCCGGCTGGTATCTGTTCTCCAACGCCGCGGCCAACCTTGCGACCCGCAATATCGCCACGGGTTTCGGCTTCCTGCACCGCGAGGCGGGCTTCGAAATCGGCGAGCATGTCATCGACTTCACGGCGTCCAGCACCTACGGACGCGCGTTCGTCGTCGGCATTCTCAACACGTTGAAAGCCGCCTCCATCGGCATCGTGCTGGCGACGATCCTCGGCACGCTGATCGGCATTTCGCGCCTGTCCAGCAACTGGCTGATCGCGAAGCTGGCCTCAGTCTACGTGGAGGCGATCCGCAACGTACCGCTGCTGCTGCAGCTCTTTCTTTGGTACATCCTGATCAACTCGCTGCCGGGCCCGCGGCAGGCGCTCAATCCGATCGCAATGGTCTACATCAGCAACCGCGGCTTGCGCCTGCCGACCTTCAGCGATCATCCCGTTCATTGGGTCATGGCGTTGCTTTTTCTCGTCGGCATCGCCGGCACTGTTTTCCTGTCACGCCGCGCGCGCCGCAAACAGGCGGAAACCGGTAGGCGTTCGCCGGTGTTTCTGCCGGGCGTCGCTTTGATCATCGGCCTGCCGTTGATCGCGTTTCTGGCGGCGGGCGCGCCGCTCGCGATCGACAAGCCCGAGCTCAAAGGCTTCAACTTCCTCGGCGGCATCGACCTCAGTCCGGAATTCGCGGCGCTCCTGTTCGGTCTCGTCGTCTATACCGCCGCCTACATCGCGGAGATCGTGCGCGCCGGCATTCTTGCGGTGCCGAAAGGGCAGAGCGAAGCCGCCTTGGCGACCGGGTTGCCCAAGAGCCGCGTCCTCAGGCTTGTCGTGCTGCCGCAAGCGCTGCGCGTAATCGTGCCGCCCTTGACCAACGAGTACCTCAATCTCACCAAGAATTCGTCGCTGGCGGTCGGCATCGGCTTCCCCGATCTGGTCTCCATCGGCAACACCACGATCAACCAGACCGGCCAGGCGATCGAGGGCTTTGCCATGATGATGGCCGTGTACCTGACGATCAGCCTTCTGATCGCGGCCAGCATGAATTGGTACAACCGCGCCATTGCGCTGGTGGAGCGCTAGGGCATGAGCAGCGCCGCCCAAACCCTCTCCGACCAGGGACCGCCGAGCGGCATGACGGGTCCGGTCGCCTGGGCGCGCGCCAATCTGTTCAACAGTTGGACCAATTCGATCCTGACCGTGATCGCCCTCTACATAATCGTTCGCGTCGGCTGGTCCCTGATCGGGTGGGGCATCGTGAATGCCGAATGGACCGGCAACGCCGCCGCCTGCCACAAGGCGGCGGGCGCCTGCTGGGCCGTGATCCACGAAAAGTTCCGCCTGATGCTGTTCGGCACCTATCCGTACGCGCAGCAGTGGCGGCCTGCGCTGGCGATCGTTCTGTTCCTGGCCATGATCCCGCCGTCCTGCGTCCGGCAGATTTGGAATCGCTGGCTGCTCGTCGCCTGGGCCATCGTGCTCTTCGTCATGGGCTGGCTCATGTTCGGCGGCCTCGGCCTGCCGACGGTACAGACGTCGAATTTTGGCGGCCTGCCGCTGACGCTCATGCTGTCCATCGTCGGTATCCTGTTCGCGTTTCCGCTCGCCATGGTTTTGGCGCTCGGACGCCGCTCGCGGCTGCCGGTGGTGCGGTCATTCTGCATCGGATACATCGAATTCTTCCGCGGCGTGCCGCTGATCTCGCTCCTCTTCCTCGCCTCCGCCATGTTTCCGCTCTTCATGCCGGTCGGAGTGACCATCGACGGGCTGTTGCGCGCGCAAATCGCCGTGATCCTGTTCGCCGCGGCGTATATGGCGGAAGTCATCCGCGCCGGACTGCAGGCCTTGCCCAAAGGGCAATACGAGGCGGCGGAGGCGCTCGGCCTGAGTTACCCGAAGCGCACGGTGTTGATCGTCCTGCCGCAGGCGCTGAAGATCGTCATCCCGCCGCTGGTCAACAACTTCATCGGCACGTTCAAGAACACCTCGCTCGTGGTCATCATCGGTCTGTTCGATCTGCTCGGCACCATCAAGCTGGCGACGCAGGACCCGGTTTGGCGCAGCTTCTCGTTCGAAGGCTACATTTTCGCCGCGGTCTTGTTCTTCGTGTTCTGCTTCTTTATGTCGAAGTTCAGCCAGTACCTCGAAAAGCTGCTGAGCCGCAGCAAGACCCGCTGAAAGAGGACGCCACGATGGACGAAGCCCCGATCATCGTCATGCAGAGCGTGCACAAGTGGTACGGCGAGTTTCACGTGCTGCGCGACATCAATCTCTCCGTGGCGAAGGGCGAGCGCATCGTCATCTGCGGTCCGTCCGGATCGGGCAAGTCAACGCTGATCCGTTGCCTCAACCGCCTGGAGGAGCACCAGCAGGGGCGGATCGCCGTCGACGGCATCGAAATCACCAGCGACGTGAAGAACATCGACGCCATCCGCCGCGAGGTCGGCATGGTGTTCCAGCAATTCAACCTGTTCCCGCACTTGACGGTGCTGCAGAACTGCACTTTGGCGCCGGTCTGGGTGCGCCAGATGCCGAAGGCCGAGGCCGAAGCCCTGGCCATGAAATACCTGGAACGGGTTCGCATTCCCGACCAGGCCAGCAAATATCCGGGCCAACTTTCCGGCGGCCAGCAGCAGCGCGTCGCAATCGCGCGCGCGCTCTGCATGAACCCCAAGGTCATGCTGTTCGACGAACCCACATCCGCGCTCGATCCGGAAATGATCAAGGAAGTGCTCGACGTGATGGTGGAGTTGGCGAATAGCGGCATGACTATGCTCTGCGTCACCCACGAGATGGGCTTCGCGCGCACCGTGGCCGATCGGGTGATCTTCATGGACCGCGGCGAGATCGTCGAGCAGAACGAGCCCGAGCGTTTCTTCAGCAATCCGCAGAGCGAGCGCACGAGACTGTTCCTGAGCCAGATCCTCGCGCACTAGCCGGGCCGATGGCGTCCTGGCTCGAGTTCTGGAACCAGCCGCACAGCATCTACGTCAGCCGCCGGCATCTCGAGGCGCATTACCGGCGCATCGGCGACGACGTGCTGGCGCTCCTTCCCAAAAGACCCCTCGACCTGCTCGATTGGGGCTGCGGCCCGGCGCTGGCCGCACCGGTCTTGGCGCGAGCGGGAATTCGGGTCGCGCTATACGACAGGGCGCGGAATACGCAGGCTGAGTTGCGCCGGCAATTCGCGAACGATCGCGGCATTGCAATCCTCGATGACGCATCCTACGCGGCGCTTGCCGATGCGAGTTTCGACGCCGTCCTGGTGAATTCGGTGATTCAATATCTGGAGCGCGACGAGTTGGCGGCGCGCCTTGCCGAGTGGCGGCGCTTGCTGCGGCCTGGCGGATCGCTCTTCATCGGCGACGTGATCCCGCCCGACGCCGGTATTTTCGCCGATGCCGCGTCGCTTCTGCGGAGCGCCGCCGCCCATGGATTTCTGCTGCAGGCACTCGCCGGTCTCGGCCGGACCTTGGTCTCCGACTACCGGCGCATTCGCGGCGAACTGGGACTGCGGACGTATACGGCCGAAGCGATGCTCGAATTGTTGAAAACGGCCGGCTTCGCGGCGGAGAGGCTGCCGCGCAATATCGGATTCGCACCGCACCGCATGACGTTCCGCGCGATGCGATAGGAGCGCCGGCGCCTAACGGTGCGCCAGGGCCGGCGACTTGAGATGGCGTCGGTCGAGAACGACGGCGAGGAGGGCGCCCATCCGCTCCACCCGGTATACCTCTTCGCCCAGCAGCTGCTTGTCGCAGCCGTAGCGCGTGAAGGCGATGTAGAAATCGGCCTGGAAATCGCTGTCGGTGAGCTGGAAATTCTTCGGAAAGTAATAGGACGCGGAGAAGGGCGAGTCGCAGACCCGGATCTTGAAGCTCTGATTGTCGAAGTCAGGGCCGTATTGCCCTCGCAACTTGTCTTCGAGCGCATCCACCGCCTCGGCAAAGGAATTGGCCCAGTAGTCGAGCTCGAAGCGCTTCGCCGCACTCTTCATGCCGCCGGCGTAGCGGTTGTAGTAGACGTATTCGTCGGGGTGCAGCCGCGCCATGATCGAGCCGTGATAGGCGAAGAAGGCGGCAATCAGCAGATAGGCGAAGCCGGTCAGCTTCTGGCGTTCCGCCGCGTCGAGCAGCCGGTCCAGGCCGACGGCGCCGGCAACCGCGATCGGCGGCAGCAGGAAGGGAAGTGGCGCATGCCGTCGAACAGGTTGACGTGCGCGGCGACCACATAGACGAGCGGGAAGACGATGCTGAGCGCCAGCAGGCCGAAGCCGAGGCGCTTGTCGAGCGGCAATGCCTGCCGCGCCCGCTTGGCGGCCAGCAGTCCGGCAACGCCGGCGAAAATCGCCAGCGGCAGCACCATCTCGGGCAGCTTGATCGCCAGCTCGACCGGCAGGTAGTACCAGGGCGGATCGAGCGAACTGAAATACCTGCCGAAGAACTTCACCGGAATGTCGAACGGCAGATGCTGGAAGCGCATCATCGCGGTCCAGGGATTGGCCAGCGGCGCCGCTTGCGCCCACGGCCAGAACAGCAGCATCACCGGATAGGCGACGGCGA
>DASQHM010000058.1:0-8049 GCA_035632095.1 Candidatus Cybelea sp.
GCGCCGGCAACGCGCGATGAAGGGGTCCGCTGCCAAATCCTCGCCGAAGGCGAAGCGCCGGAGCCGCGCCGCGCGCGGCCCGAGGCCCAGGAACAACAGCACGCCGCCTGCGTGCTGCACCAAGACACGGTCGCGCCGCACCACGCCCGTATCGATATCAAGCAGAAGGCCCTCGCGTCCGCTCATGCCGAAACTCCGGATTTTGATAGGAATATATGATAGAACAAAATAGGAACCTTGCCAAGTCGTTTCTTCAGTAGAATCAAAGGATTATCAATTCTCTCGATGTAAATTGGCGGAGGCGGGCGGCAATTCAGGAATATTTACAACGCAGCTCTTAAGCCGTTGCGCCAGGAGGCGACGGCCGAGCTTGGCGCGGCATATGGCTAGCGCGTAACCTGACCGGCAATTCGATTTCGGGAGGACATCGTGGCGGAAAAAATCGTGCGCATCGGCGGCGCGTCGGCGTTTTGGGGCGACAGCGCCATAGCCGCGCCGCAGCTCGTGCAGTTCGGCAACATCGACTACATGATCGCCGACTATCTGGCCGAGATCACCATGTCGATCATGGCGCGCGCCCGCGCCGCCGATCCGAACATGGGCTATGCGGTGGATTTCGTCACCGTCACCATGAAGCGCCTGATCAAGGACATCGCGCGCAAGAAGATCAAGGTCGTCACCAATGCGGGCGGCGTCAATCCGCAAGCCTGCGCCGAAGCGGTGCGCAAAGTCGCGGCGGAAGCGGGAGTCGAACTGAAGGTCGCGGCCGTGGTCGGCGACGATCTGCTGGAACGCGCCGCCGCGTTCCGCGAGCTCGGCGTGAAGGAAATGTACAGCGGCGCGGAGATGCCGGCGAAGCTCATGTCGATGAACGCCTACCTCGGCGCGGTGCCGATCGCCAAGGCCTTGGCCGAGGGCGCCGACATCGTGATTACCGGCCGCGCCGTCGACAGCGCCATCACTCTCGGGCCGCTCATGTACGAGTTCGACTGGCGCGTGGACGACCTCGACAAGATGGCGGCCGGAAGTCTCGCGGGCCACATCATCGAATGCGGCGCGCAAGCCTGCGGCGGCCTGTTCACCGATTGGGACCAGGTGCCGGCTTGGGAGAACATCGGCTATCCGGTGATCGAATGCGCGAGCGACGGCAGCTTCATCGTCGGCAAGCCGCCCGGTACCGGCGGCATCGTCACCCGCGGCACCGTGTCGGAGCAGCTCGTCTACGAGATCGGCGATCCGCAGGCCTACATGCTGCCCGACGTGGTATGCGACTTCACGGCCGTGAAGATCGAGGAGGTGGGCGAAAACCGCGTGAAGGTGTCAGGCGCCCGGGGCTATGCGCCGACATCGACCTATAAGGTCAGCGCCACCTATCAGGACGGTTGGCGCGCCATCGTGCAGCTCACCATCGGCGGCATCGACGCCATCGGCAAGGCAAAGAAGACAGCGGATGCGATCCTGGCGCGCACGCGCCGCATGTTCCAGATGCTGAACATGGGCGACTACCGCGAGACCCGCGTCGAGGTGCTCGGCGCCGAATCCATGTACGGGCCGCACTCGCGCATCACCGCTGCGCGCGAGGTGGTGCTCCGCATCGCGGTGAAGCATGACGAGCGCGTGCCGCTCGAACTTTTCTGCCGCGAGATCGCCCAAGCGGGCACCTCCATGTCGCCGGGTACCACCGGCTCGGGCGGCGGGCGCTCCAAGCCGCAGCCGATCGTGCGTCTGTTCTCCTGCCTGGTGCCGAAGGACAAAGTGCCGATCACGGTCGATATCGGCGCGCGGCGCGTGACCGTCGAGGTGCCGACCAAGGGCGGATTCGATCGCGCGAAATTGCCGAAGGTCGAGGCGAAGCCGGCGGCGATGCCGGCCGGTGCGACGGTCACGGTGCCCCTGGTCAAGCTTGCCTGGGGCCGCTCCGGCGACAAGGGCAACGACAGCAACATCGGCATCATCGCGCGCAAGCCGGAGTATCTGCCGGTCATCCGCGCGCAACTCACCGCGGAAGCCGTGCGGCGTCACATGGCCTATGCGGTTGAGGGCGAGGTGGAGCGGTTCGACTTGCCGGGACCCGGTGCCGTCAACTTCCTGCTGCACGAGGCGCTCGGCGGCGGCGGCGTGAATTCGCTCCGCAACGATCCGCAAGGCAAGGCCTTCGCGCAGATGCTGCTCGACTTTCCGGTGCAGGTGCCGGCGAGCTGGGGCCTCGCGGCCTGAACTACTCGGCCGGAACCGTTGCGGGCTCGAGCCGCCACAGGCTGCTGAGAAGCATCGCGCCGAACACGATGACGGCGGTGCCTGCGGCCGGGATCAGCATGGCGTCGAGCAGGCCGAACAGCTTGGCCAGATAGCCATTGACGAAACTGCCGATCGGCGCGCCACCCATGAAGCCGAGCTGGTAGACCGCCAGGATGCGCGCGCGGTGGGCCGGCGGCGCTGCCGCCTGCACCAGCGCGCGGCTCATGCTCATAGCGACGCCGGCGCCCATGCCCCAGACGAAGAAGCACGCATAGGCCGCCCATTCCGGCGGCGCCGTGCGCAAGGTGAGCACCACCGACATCGAGCATATCCCGGCCAGCAACATCGCGCGGCCCTGGCGGCGCACGGGACCGAAGCGCATGAGCAGGACGGAGACCAGCGCCACGCCGATCATGAAGCTGACGTTCAGTCCTGCCAGCATGGCCGATCCGCCGGAATAAACGTCGCGCACCAGCAGCGGCAGCGCCACCAGGTAGACGCCGATTGTGACGATGCCCATGAGGAACATGTAGATCACCACCGGCGCGATCGCCGGCGAGCGCGCCGCTTCGCGCAAGCCGTCGCCGATGTCGGCGAGGTGGCGCGTGGTGCTTTCGCGCGGCACCGGCGGCGCCGGATTGAGGTGGTAGGACGAAACGATCGCCAGCAGCATCGCCGACACTTGCGCTGCCAGCAGCGGCCACGCGCCGACGCGTCCGGCGGTGCCGCCCAGGCTCAAGCCGAACAGTTGCGCGCTGAATTGCACCAGCATGACCGTGACGACGGCGCGTTGCAGGTTGCTTGCGCCGACCCGGTTCAGCAGCGAATCCCGCGCCGGAATGAGAAAGGCGCCGAGCGTGCCTTGGGCCAGCGCATAGGCGCACATCGACGAGAAATCGAGCCGGTCCGTCGCGTCCAAGGCGAGCAGAACCGCCGGCGGCAGGGCGATGACGAATTGCAGGCGCATCAGCAGCCGCCGGCAATCGTGCCGGTCGGCGACGGCGCCGCCGAACAGCACGAGGCAAAGGGTCGGCAGGTTGAGCAGCATTTGCGCGATGCCGATGCGCTCCGCCGATTCGTGCAGATGCACCGCCAGCAGCCACGCGAACAGCACGTTCTGCACGCCCATGGCGAAGAAGTACAGGCCGTGGCCTGCCATGTACCATGTGAATTCGCGGTGCGGCGTCGGCGTCATCGGTGCGGCGGGTCCCCCTGGAGGCGGCAACTTTTGGTGATCGCGGTCCGCCGGTCAAGGGCGGGTTGCCCGGCGCTGCAATTCGTTGCTTTTGCGGCCTATATTAAGAGCGCAAGGGCCGGATGTCGGAAGGCGGGCCGCCGACGTACTTGTAAGGCATGAACAACGTGATCGCCCTCAACCACGCCACCGCTTTGGAGACCGACCGGCTTCAGGCGGTGCTCACCCGCGACCGCAATCAAGACGGCCGCTTCGTCTACGGCGTGCTGACCACCCGCATCTATTGCCGGCCGTCCTGCTCGAGCCGCAAGCCGAAGCCCGACAACCTGCGCTTCTTCCCCGTGCCCGAGGCGGCCGAGAACGCCGGCTTCCGGCCCTGCAAGCGCTGCCGGCCGGAAACCCATCCGGCGGCCGATCCGCAGGTCAGGGCCGTGCGGCGGGCCTGCGCCGCGATCTTGAAGCATCTCGACGAAGGCGCCGAAGGGCCGCCGCGCCTCGAACAGATCGCCGAAGCGGCCGGCATGAGCCCGTGGCATTTGCAGCGCACGTTCACGCGGCTGCTCGGCATCTCGCCGCGCTCTTTCGCCGACGCGCGCCGTCTGACGTTGCTGAAAGGCGGGTTGAAGCAATCGCCGAAAGGTGTGGCCGATGCGATCTACAGCGCGGGCTACGGCTCAGCGAGCCGCGTCTACGAGCGCTCGGACCGCGAGCTCGGCATGACGCCCGCGACCTATGCGAAAGGCGGCGCCGGCGCCGAGATCGTCTTCGCCATCGCCACATCGCCGCTCGGCAAGCTGCTGGTGGCGGCGACAACGCGCGGCGTTTGCATGGTCAGTCTCGGCGAGAGCATCGCCAAGCTCGAAGCGGCGCTGCGCGAGGATTATCCGGCCGCGCACATTCGTCGCGACGACGCGGCAATCAAGCCGTGGATCGGCGCCGTGCTGCGGCATCTGGAAGGCCGCGAGCCGCATCTTGAATTGCCGCTCGACGTGCGCGCGACGGCGTTTCAGTGGCGCGTGTGGCAGGCGCTGAAGGAAATCCCCATGGGCCGCACGCTCACCTACAAGCAGATCGCCGAGCAGCTCGGCCAGCCCACGGCGGCGCGCGCCGTGGGTCATGCCTGCGCGACCAATCCGGTGGCGTTGATCGTGCCGTGCCATCGCGCGGTGCGTGGCGACGGCGGACTCGGCGGCTATCGGTGGGGACTCGGCCGCAAGGAGAAGCTCATCGCTGCGGAGCGCGAGTTCGGCGCAGGCCGGCGCTCACGCTGAGGCCGCGACGGGGCTGAATCGCCGCGGCCAAATCTTGTTGCGTTGCAACACGTTAAGTCTGCGCCAAAGAATGGGACCGTTGCAAATTTGTCACGAACCCCCGGGGATGCAAAAAAAATTCCTGGGGGACTTGGCAAAAACCGCCGATATCCTTAAATTGTGCAGTGCAGTAACGGCCCATTTGCGGCCTGCACTGTATGCCCTTCCTGGGCGTTTCCTCCCTAGACTTGGGCCATCCCTCGCGGATGGCCCTTTTTTTATTGCACTGCGGCAAGCGCGGCTGCGGCTCCGGCCGCACCGAGTACCACCGCCCAGGGCGGCGCCCGCCAGACGGCCAGTGCCAGCAGGGCCACCAGGGCCAAGGCGAAGTCGGAGCGGCTGCGGATCGCGCTGGTCCAAACCGGGTCGTAGAGCGCCGCGAGCAGCAGCCCGACCACCACGGCGTTGACACCGGCGAGCGCTGACTTGACCGCTGCATTCCCCGAAAGCCGCAGCCAGAACGGCCAGGCGCCGAACAGCAGCAGGAACGACGGAAGATAGATGGCCGCAAGGCACAGCAGCCCGCCCGGCCAGCCGCGCGGCTCGTCGCTCATGGCCGTGCCGAGGAACGCGGCGAAGGAGAAGAGCGGTCCCGGCAGCGACTGCGCCGCGCCGTAGCCGGCGAGGAACGTCCCGTTGTCGATCCATCCCGGCGGCACGACCGCGGCCTGCAGCAACGGCAGCACCACGTGACCGCCGCCGAACACCAGCGCGCCGGCGCGGTAAAAGCGATTGAGCAGCGCCAGCATATGATTGGGCCAGAGATCGGCGAGCACCGGCAGCAGCGCCAGCAATACGAAGAACATGACGAACCAGAACACGCCGGCGCCGCCGTTCGTGCGCGCTGGTGCGTCGGCCTTTGTGCGCTGCTCGGGCGCCGCGACGAAGCGCCAACCGACAAGCGCCCCTAAGACGATCGCGAGGAGTTGTCCGCTCGCGCCGGGCAACGCCAGCACGATCAGGGTCGCGACGCCGGCGAGGGTGGCGCGAAGCGCGTCGGGACAAAGATTGCGCGCCATATTCCAGGCGGCATTGGCGACCACGGCGGCGGCCGCGACCTTGAGCCCGTGCGCCCAAGCGGTATCGGGCGTCAGCGCGACATGGCCCACGAGATAGGCGAAGGCGATCATCGCCGCAGCGGAGGGCAACGTAAATCCGGCCCAGGCCGCGAGCGCGCCGCCGATGCCGGCGCGGCCAAGGCCGAGCGCCATGCCGACCTGGCTCGATGCGGGCCCCGGCAGCATCTGGCAAAGCGCGACGATATCCGCATAGGCGCCGTCGTCGAGCCAGCGCCTACGCGTGACGAAGGCGTCGCGGAAAAAGCCGAGATGCGCCACCGGGCCGCCGAACGACGTGAGACCGAGGCCGAGAAAGGCGCGGAAGACCTCGCCGATGGCGGCCCAGCGGAACGCGCCTTGCGTGCCGGTCACGCTCACGCAGGGCTCAAGGCAACGACGCGTCGCCGGGTCCGAGCGCGCGCTGCATGATCACGCTATCGACCCAGCGGCCGAACTTGAAGCCGACCGATCGCAGATTGCCGACCATCGTGAAACCGAGCGATGCGTGCAGCCCGATGGAGGCATGGTTCTCCGAATCGCCGATGATGGCGATCATCTGCCGCCGTCCGGCCTCGGCGCATTGCTCGATCAATCGCGCCAGCAGCAGCCGGCCGAGGCCGGCGCGGCGCAGGCTCGCGTCGATGTAGATCGAATTCTCGACCGCGTAGCGATATGCCGGCCGGGCCCTGTAGGGACCGGCATAGGCAAATCCGAGCACGCGGCCGTCCGCCTCGGCGACGATCCACGGCAAGCCCGCCGCCGCGACGGACGCATGGCGCCGGGCGATTTCGGCGACATCAGGGGGATCTTCTTCGAACGACGCGAGGCCGTGCAGCACGTGATGCGCATAGATGGCCTGGATGGTCTTGAAATCGGCGGCGGCGACGGCGCGAAGCTTAGCCGGCATGTCAGAGTCGCGCGCCGAGGGCCCGCGGTTCGATTTGGCCGAGCGCTTCCATCAGCAGCCCCATGTCGGCGGCCATGGTGGTCAGCGCCGAGCTGCGCTCGATGCGCGTCTCGTCCATGTAAAGCGCGCGATTGATCTCGATCTGGAGGGCGTGCACGCCTTTGACCGGCTGGCCGTAGTGATGCGTATTGAAACCGCCCGCATAAGGGTGGTTGCGCGCGACCCGGTAGCCGAGCTTGGTCAGCACATGCTCGGCCACGTCCACCAATTGCGGCGCGCAGGCGCTGCCGAAGCGGTCGCCGAGAACGATGTCGGGGCGCGAACGTCCCTCGTCGCGGTCCATGGGTCCGCCGATGGAGGGCATGGAATGGCAGTCGATCAGCACCGCGACGCCGAACAGCGCGCGGGTCGCGCTCAACAGGCGGCTGACGGCGGCGTGGAACGGCCGGTAGCAGCCGGAGATGCGCGCCTCGGCTTCGGCGAAGGTGAGCTTGCGGCGGTAGATCTCGCCGCCGGCGCCGACCACGCGGGCAATGGTGCCAAGTCCGCCGGCGACCCGAAGGCTTGCCGTATTGGCGAAGGCCGGCAGTTCGTCCTCGAACATGGCCGGATCGAGTTCGTAGGGCTCGCGGTTCGCGTCGCAGTAGGCGCGGGCGAACAGAGCCTTCACCAAAGGCGCGCCGATATGCGGTGCGGTGGCGAACAATTCGTCGACGAAGCTGTCTTCGGAGCGCCTGAGCGCCAAGGGATCGAGGCGCGAGGCGGCGATGAAATGCTCCGGATAGCGCGTGCCGGAATGAGGCGAGGAGAAGACGAAGGGAACCGTCTGGGTGGCGGGCTCCGCCACCTCGATGGCCGCATCGTCGGCGGGTTCCGCCTTTGCCCGTATCGCCTGCATCGGCGCATCATAGCATGGCGTTCGGCGCGCGCATCCAGCGCTCGGGCGCAAGATATAGCCTTGGCGCATGCGCTAAACTTTGACCTTTGCGCGGCGCTCGGTCACACTTCGAAGAGCGGCGGGAATGGCCATTAACCACGTTCCGGCCGGTAACGATAACTCGGTCCGCGAATCCCCCCGATGGCCCGCATCCTGATCGCCGAAGACGACGACTCCATGCGTCACTTTCTGGCTCGCGCGCTCGAACGCGCGGGGCACGAGGTGGTCGCCGTTGCCCATGGCGCCGATGCGCTGCCGGTGATCGCCGAGGGCCATTTCGATCTGTTGCTCGCCGACATCGTCATGCCGGAAATGGACGGCATCGAATTGGCGAGCCGCGCGGCGGCCGCCGACCGCGACATCCGCGTCATCTTCATCACCGGATTCGCCGGCGTGGCGTTGAA
>DASQHM010000059.1:0-4974 GCA_035632095.1 Candidatus Cybelea sp.
AGGCGGCGGAGCGCATCGGCGATACCGCCCGCATCGCCGAGCCCAAAGCTCAAATACCGGCCAGCCACCGGCACGGGGGCGAGAATGCCCGGCTGCAAAGCATTCATCCGCAACAACTCCTTGGCCCTCGGTGCGGGCTCCACAGTGAAGCGCCAGCATAGACTACGCGAAGCCCGCGCTCCGGCCATTAACGGTCTGTTAATGCCGGTGGGCAAGAATTGCCGCAAATTTTATCGGACCTGGCGCCGCTGCCGAAGCGGCGCGACACGGGCGCCCATGGACCTCAACAAGCTGCCGGTATTCGCTGCGCTCAAGCGCCAGATGGACTGGCTGAACGAGCGTCAGCGCGTCATCGCCGAAAACATCGCCAATGCCGACACGCCCGGCTACAAGCCGCACGACCTGAAGGAGCCGAGTTTCTCCGATCTGCTGTCGCAACAGGGCGGCGGGAAACTTGTGCCGGTGGCGACCAACGCCATGCATCTCGGTCCGAGCGGTGCGCAATCGGGATCGTTCCGCGAGGACGTCCAGCGGCGCACGGAAGAAACCACGCCGACCGGCAATGCCGTCAATCTCGAGCAGGAGATGGTCAAGCTCGCGGAGGCGCAGGTCGACTACACCACCGCCTCGAGCCTCTACAAGAAGCATCTCGGCCTCATCATGATCGCGCTCGGCAAGAAGTGACGGACGGAAACAGGTAACCCATGGACTTGATGAAATCGATCCTGGTCTCGGCTTCCGGCATGGCGGCGCAAAGCGAGCGCATGAAGGTCATCGCCGAAAACCTGGCCAACGCCAACTCGACCGCGAAGACGCCGGGCGGCGATCCGTACCGGCGCAAGCTGGTGACCTTCCAGGATCATCTGGACAAGCAGCTCGGCGTGGAAAAGGTCAGCGTCCAGGGCATCACCGAGGACCAGAGCGATTTCGAGCTCAAATACGATCCGGGCCATCCGGCGGCGGATGCCAACGGCTACGTCAAATTGCCGAACGTGAATTCGCTGATCGAGATTTCCGACATGCGCGAAGCCTCGCGTACCTACGAAGCCAACCTGAGCGCGATCGATGCGGCCAAGACCATGCTGGCGCGCACGGTCGATCTGCTGCGGTGAGGAGATGAACGATGGATATGAGAGTGACGAATGCGGCGCTGGCCTACGCGCAGGCGCTGAACCGCCAGGTCGACGGAGCCGCCGGCGCCGGCGCGGCGGACGGCGGGGCGAACGGCTCGAGCTTTGCGGAGCTGGTCGCGGCGGCCGCCGGGCAGGCCATCGGCGCGGGACATCATGCGGAAGTCGCCACCTTGCAGTCGGCGCAGAAGAAAGGCGACCTCACCGATATCGCGGTCGCGGTGAACAATGCGGAAGTGACCTTGGATACGGTGATGGCGGTGCGCGACAAGGTGATTGGCGCCTACCAAGACATCATCAAGATGCCGATCTGAGGAACCCGCGTGACCCCCGCAGATGTCATTGACATATCGCGCGACGCCATCTGGGTTCTGATCAAGGTGGCGGGGCCGGTCATGCTGATCGGCCTCGCGGTCGGCTTGATCGTCTCGCTCATCCAGGCCGTGACCCAGATCCAGGAAATGACGCTCGCCTTCGTGCCGAAGATCCTCACCATCTTCGTGGCGTTGCTGGTGTTCATGCCGTTTATGATCGCGACGCTCACCACGTTCATGGACGAGATCGCCCAGCGGATCGCATCGTTGCAGTGAGTCCCGAGCCGTGAACCTGGATGAAGTCGGCTCGAAACTGCTGAACGACATAGTTCCCGGCAGCCTGTTCGCCTTCATGCTGGTCTTCACGCGGCTCGGCGCCGCGCTGATGCTCATTCCGGGCCTCGGCGAGGTGAACGTCAGCCCGCGCATCCGCTTGAGCGCCGCCATCGCGCTCACGCTGCTGCTCCTGCCGCTGGTCGCCCCGGGACTGCCGCCGCCGCCGGACCAGCCGCTCGGCGATTTCGTGCTCATCATGAACGAGACCTTGATTGGCGTATTCATCGGCGCCGCCGCGCGCCTGGCGCTGGCCGGCCTCGAGACCGCGGGAACCGTGATCGCTTTCCAGAGCGGCCTCGGCTACGCGCAATTCTTCGATCCCACCCAAGGCGGGCAGGGCCAGCTGGTCGCCAGTTTCCTGAGCCTGGTCGGCCTGGTGATGATCTTCGCCAGCAACCTGCACTATCTGATGCTGGAGGCCTTGGCCGAAAGCTATCGCACGTTCCCCGCCGGCGCCATGCCGGTGATCGGCGATTTCACCGAGACGGCGGTCCGTTTCGTGTCCGGATCGTTTCGCATCGGCGTGCAAGTCGCGGCGCCATTCATCGTCTACGGCTTGGTCTATACGGTCGGCGCCGGCGTGCTGAACCGTCTCATGCCGCAAGTGCAGCTCATGCTCATCAGCGTGCCGCTGCAGATCGCCGCCTCGATGCTGCTGCTGGCCGCGACGCTCGGCGCCGCGATGAGCTGGTTCCTCGCCTATTACCGCGACGCCGCCTCGCTGTTCCTGGCCCATTGAGGAACGGCGATGGCCGACGAACAGGACCAGTCCCAAAAAACCGAAGATCCGACGCAGAAGCGCATCGACGAGGCCGAGAAGGAAGGCCAGATCGCGCGCAGCCAGGAACTCAACTATTGGTTCCTGCTGCTGGGCGCGGCGCTGGTGACCCTGCTGTTCGCGGCGCCGATCGCCGGCAAGGTGGCGCGGCTTACGTTGCCCTATCTGGCCTCGGTGGAAGACATCGCAGTCGATCCGGGACACCTGGGGGATGCTTTGAGCCATCTGGCCATGGCCATCGGATTGATGGTCCTGCCGGCATTGGTGATCATGGGCGTTGCCTCGCTGTCCGGCACCCTGGTGCAGCATCGCCCGGTGATCTCGTTCGAGGTGCTGAAGCCCAAATTCGATCGTTTCAACCTGATCGAGGGCTTCAAGCGCCTCGGTTCGGTCCGTGGCGGTGTCGAGTTCTTGAAGAACCTGTTGAAGCTCGCCATCGTCGGCGGCGTCGCCGTGCTGATCGTCTGGCCCAAGATCGAGTTGCTGCCGATGATGGTCACCTATGACCCGGTAAGCATCCTTGCCACGGCGCAGCACTTGGCGCTTGCCATGCTCGGCGCCATCGTCGGCATCATGACGGTGATCGCCGGCGCGGACGTGTTCTATCAGAAATGGGACTTGCTGCGCCGCTTGCGCATGTCGAAGCAGGAATTGCGCGACGAGTCGCGGCAAAACGAAGGCGACCCCGCGATCAAGGCGCGCATCAAGAGCATCCGCGCCGAACGCAGCCGCAAGCGTATGATGGCCGCCGTGCCGGCCGCCGATGTGGTGATCGCCAACCCGACCCACTTTGCGATCGCGCTGAAGTACGACGGCGCCACCATGCAGGCGCCGAAAGTGCTGGCCAAGGGTCAGGATCTCATTGCGCTGCGCATTCGCGAAATCGCCGAGGAGAACAAGGTGCCGGTGGTCGAAAATCCGCCCCTGGCCCGCGCGCTCTACGGCGCCTGCGAAGTGGACCGCGAAATCCCGGTCGAGCACTATCGCGCGGTGGCGGAGGTCATCGGCTACGTCATGCGCTTGAAATCCAAGCGGATTGCGCCGGCGCGGACCCGGCCGAGGCCCTGATGTCCCGCACGCAGGACGCGAATCGGGGTATGCTGCGGGCGTTGCAACGAAGCGGAAGCAAGCTTTGGCAAGTCTCGGCTCGTCCATAAACGACGCGCGGCGCCATCGCCTCTCGGCAGTGGCTTTGGTGATCGCATGGGGCGTCGCCGCCGGCGCCATCCTCACCGCGTTCGGCTTCGCGCACCTTTTCACGACGTTCATGCGGGACGCGCTCGGCGCGGTCATCGTCGTGCTGCTCACGGCCGTGCTTTGGGTCTATGCGTGGAGGCCGTTGGCCGAGGAACTTCGCGCCGGACGCCGCCACCTGCTCCTGGCCGATGCCGTCGACAAGAGCCGGAGCGGCCTGATGATCGTGAGCCGCAAGGGCGAGGTGGTGTATGCCAACGCGGCGTATCGCGAACACTTGGCGCTCCCCGCCGAAGGCGATGCGCTGCCGCTCGACGCCGTATTCGCCGTCGACGAAGCCGCGCGCGAGCGCATTCGCCGATTGCACCATTCGGCCGTCGCCGGCGGCACGGCGGTTGACGAAGCCGCACTGACCTTGCGCGACGGCTCCAAGCGCTGGCTCAAGATCACCAGCCATGGGATTGCCGGATTGGCCGGCGACGTGCTGTGGCGGCTCGAAGACGTGACGGCCGAGCACGAGATGCAGGAGGCGATCAAGGCCGAGCAGGAGAAGCTCGCCGATTTCATCGACAATGCGCCCGTCGGCTTCTACTCGGCCGATGCGGCCGACCGGCTGCAGTTCGCCAACGGCACCCTGGCGCGGTGGCTCGGCGTGCTCCCGAGCGACCTGGTGACCGGCAACGTCCGGCTCGGCGACGTGCTGACGTTCGACGATCCGGCCAGCCAAGGACCGCGGCGCGGCGAGGCGAGCCTGCGCGCCCGCGACGGCTCGGTCAGGCGGGTGCGCGTGACCCAGAGCATGGTCCGCAACACCGAAGGCGGCACCATCGCCACGCGCTCCGTCGTCTACGACCTGACGCAGGAATTGGCCTGGCAGCGCGCGCTGCGCCAGGCGGAAGAGCACTTCCGGCACTTCTTCGACTACGCGCCCATCGGCATCGTGGTGCTCGACGAATCCCAGCGCGTGCAGGAGGCCAATGCCGCGTTCCGCGCCATGGTCGGCGATGCGGCGGCGGTCCAGGGCCGCGACTTCCTGCAGCTCATCCGCAAGCGCGACCGGGCCAGCGTGACCGAGCGTCTTGCCGCGTCGGACCGCGATCCGGCGGCGCTGGAGGTGCGTTTGAACGTCGAATCCGAGCGGGTGGCGCAGCTCTACATAAGCCGCCTGGAACCGGATTCGCCGGCCGGCGTCAGCGGCCGTCTGCTGCATCTGATCGACACG
>DASQHM010000060.1:0-16617 GCA_035632095.1 Candidatus Cybelea sp.
CGGGCAAGCCGGACACTTGGATGCCGGCACCGGGAATGTCCTGCAGTTGGCCGCTCCGCTCGAAAAAGAAGTGGTGATGGTCGGTGACGTTGGTATCGAAATAACTGCGCGCCGCATCGACCACCACCTCGCGCAACAGCCCCGCGCCGGTGAACTGATGCAGCGTGTTGTAGACGGTGGCCAGCGAAACACGAACGCCCGCTGCCTCGGCCTCGCCGCGCAAACCTTCGGCAGTGACGTGCCGGTCGCCCGCCTCGAACAGAAGCCGCGCCAAAGCCAGCCGCTGGCGCGTCGGGCGCAAGCCGCTTTGGCGCAATCGCGCCAACGCTCCGGCATAGGGTCTCGGCTCGGTCATCGGCGCTTACGCCCTTGATTTGCGTAACACGGATTTACAGCAAGTGGATTTCGGCATTACGGCCATCCTCCGCAGGCTAGCACACTTTCTATAGTGATTCAAAACTCGCGGGCAGGGCTGGAAATCGACAGGCAGAATAGCTAATTGTTGTTCTGCGCCACCGGCGATTTCGAGTAGATTCGGGTTCGCCGACGCATCCGATAATCGGCGCGTTCTCCGGCTAGGGCGAAAGTGAACTTCAAGAACAGCTTTTCCTACGAGGAACTCCTCCAGTGCGCGCATGGCAAGCTGTTTGGGCCGGGCAACGCGCGCCTGCCGCTTCCGCCGATGCTCATGTTCGATCGCATCGTCAAGATCAACAATGACGGCGGCAAATACCAAAAGGGCGAAATCGTCGCCGAATTCGACATCAAGCCGAGCCTGTGGTTCTTCGGCTGCCACTTCGAGGGCGACCCGGTGATGCCGGGCTGCCTCGGGCTCGATGCCATGTGGCAGTTGGTCGGATTTTTTCTTGGTTGGCTCAAGGCGCCGGGACGCGGCCGCGCCCTTGGCGTCGGCGAAGTGAAATTCACCGGCACCGTTTTGCCCGACGCGAAAAAGGTCGCGTACCACATCGATATCAAGCGCGTTGTGCTGCGCAGACTGGCGCTCGCCATCGCCGACGGGCTCATGACCGTGGACGACAAACCGATCTACGAGAGCAAGGATCTGCGGGTCGGGCTGTTCACCACACCCGAGACCGCGTGAGCACCAAACCCATGCGACGCGTCGTCGTCACTGGCATCGGCATCGTTTCCAGCATCGGCAACAACCAGGCTGAAGTGACCGAGTCCTTGCGCGAGGGCAAATCGGGCATCGTCTTCGCGCCCGAATACAAGGAACTCGGCTTCCGCAGCCAAGTGCACGGCACCGTCAAGCTCGATTTGGACGCGGTGGTCGACCGCAAGCAGCGGCGCTTCATGGGCGACGGCGCCGCCTACAACTACCTCGCCATGGAGCAGGCGGTGGCGGATTCGGGGCTCGAGCCCGCGGATGTCTCCAACGAACGCACCGGCCTGATCATGGGCTCGGGTGGTCCGTCGACGCGCAACTTGCTGCTCGCAGCGGACATCACGCGCCAGAAAGGCCCGCGCAAGGTCGGGCCGTTCATGGTGCCGCGCACGATGTCGAGCACCTGTTCGGCCACGTTGTCGACCGCCTTCAAGATCAAGGGCCCTAGCTATTCCATCAGCTCCGCCTGCTCGACCAGCGCCCATTGCATCGGCAACGGCGGCGAGCTGATCCAATGGGGCAAGCAGGACATCGTGTTTGCCGGCGGCGGCGAAGAGCTCGACTGGACCCTGTCGGTGCTGTTCGACGCCATGCAGGCCATGTCGTCGAAATACAACGAGACGCCGGAAAAGGCCTCGCGCGCCTATGACGCGGACCGCGACGGGTTCGTCATCGCGGGCGGCGGCGGCACGGTGGTGCTCGAGGAGCTGGGACACGCGAAGGCGCGCGGCGCGAAGATCTACGCCGAACTCGCCGGCTACGGCGCCACCTCGGACGGCCACGACATGGTGCAGCCGTCCGGCGAGGGCGCGGTGCGCTGCATTCGCCAGGCGATCGCCAACGCGAACGTGGATATCGACTACATCAACACCCATGGCACATCGACACCGGTCGGCGATCCGATCGAATTGAAGGCCATCCGCGAGGTGTTCGGCGAACGCGTACCGGCGATCAGCTCCACCAAGTCGCTGACCGGGCACTCGCTCGGCGCCGCCGGCGTGCAGGAAGCGATCTATTCGATCGTGATGATGCAGCATAACTTCATCGCCGCGTCGGCCAATATCGAAACGCTCGACGAGGCGGCCAAGGGCCTGCCGATCGTGCGCGACCGGCGCGACAATGTGCGGCTCAACGGCGTGCTGTCGAACAGTTTCGGCTTTGGCGGGACGAACGCCTGCCTGGTCTTCAAGCGTTACGAGGGGTGAACGTGTCGGAACGTGGCAGGGGTGGCGCGGCTCCCGGAACCGGACGATCCGCCGCCAATGGCCTGATGGCGGGGCGAAAGGGCCTCGTCATGGGGGTCGCCAACGATCACTCCATCGCCTGGGGCATTGCGCGCGAGCTGCACCGGCACGGGGCCGAAATCGCGTTCACCTACCAGGGCGAGGCGTTCGCCAAGCGCGTGATGCCTTTGGCCGAATCTCTCGGCAGCCGCATCGTGCTGCCCTGCGACGTGGAAAACGACAAGAGCCTTTCCGACGCCTTTGGCCAATTGAAGGACACCTGGAACCATATCGATTTCGTGGTTCACGCCATCGCCTATTCCGACAAGGAAGAACTCAAGGGCCGCTATCTGGACACCACGCGCGCGAACTTCCGGCAGTCGCTCGACATCTCCTGCTACTCGTTCACCGCCGTGGCGCAGCGCGCCATCCCCATGATGCGCGAAGGCGGCGCCATGCTGACCCTGTCCTATGCCGGCGCCGAACGGGTGATGCCGAACTACAACGTCATGGGCGTGGCCAAGGCGGCGCTCGAGGCAAGCGTCCGCTATCTCGCCGCCGATCTCGGTCCGGCCGGCATCCGGGTGAACGCCATTTCGGCCGGGCCCATGCGCACCTTGGCCGGTTCGGCCATCGGCAGCGCGCGCTACGTCTACAAATTCACCCGCGAGCATTCGCCGCTGCGCAAGAACATGCAGCTCGAGGACGTGGGCGGGGCCGCGCTCTATTTGTTGAGCGATCTCTCCGCCGGCGTCACCGGCGAAGTCCACCACGTGGATGCCGGCTACAACGTCATCGGCATGCCGGCGCCGAACACGAACAACGGCAGCGGCAACGGCGCCGACGACAACGGCAACGGCGGGTAGTTCAGCATCCTCAGGCTGAGCCTGTCGAAGCATGAGGGATACTCAAGAAAACGGCGGCGGATGATATCCGCCGCCGTTTCGATTTGGCTCCGGCAGTAAGCTCAGTCGGAATCCTGTGCCGCCGTGCGCTCGGCCTTGATCTTCTCCGAAATGTCCTCGCCGGTCGCCTGGTCGACCGCCTTCATGCTGAGACGCACCTTGCCGCGATCGTCGATGCCGAGAACCTTGACGCGCACCTCTTCGCCTTCCTTGACCACGTCGGCGACCTTGGCGACGCGGCGCGGCGCCAGCTCGCTGATGTGAACGAGCCCGTCGCGGGACCCGAAAAAGTTCACGAAGGCGCCGAAGTCGACGACCTTGACCACCTTGCCCTTGTAGATGTGGTTGACCTCGGGCTCGCTGACGATCGACTTGATCCAATCGATCGCCGCTTGCGCGTTGGTCGACGACGTGGCGGCGACCTTGATCGTGCCGTCGTCCTCGATGTCGATCTTGGTCTCGGTCTTCTCGCAGATTTCGCGAATCACCTTGCCGCCGGAGCCGATCACCTCGCGGATCTTGTCCTTCGGGATGGTGATGATGGTCACGCGCGGCGCATGCTCCTTGACGCCTTCGCGGGCCGCCGCAATGGCCTTCGACATCTCGTCGAGTATGTGCAACCGCCCGGCCTTGGCCTGGTCGAGCGCGATGCGCATGATCTCCTCGGTGATCCCGGCGATCTTGATGTCCATCTGCAGCGAGGTCACGCCGTCGCCGGTTCCGGCAACCTTGAAGTCCATGTCGCCGAGATGATCCTCATCGCCCAGAATGTCGGACAGCACCGCGAAGCCTTCCGGCTCCTTGATGAGGCCCATGGCGATGCCGGCAATCGGCGCCTTCAACGGCACGCCCGCATCCATCAGCGACAGCGACGAGCCGCAAACCGTCGCCATGGAGGACGAGCCGTTGCTCTCGGTGACTTCCGAGACGACGCGGATCGTGTAGGGAAACTCCTCCTTGGACGGCAGCAACGGGCGCACCGCGCGCCATGCGAGCTTGCCGTGGCCGATATCACGCCGGCTCGGCGAACCCATGCGGCCCGCCTCGCCGACCGAGTAGGGCGGGAAATTGTAGTGCAGCATGAAATGTTCGCGGTACTCGCCGTCGAGCGCGTCGATGATTTGCTCGTCCTGTCCGGTGCCGAGCGTAGTCACCACCAGCGCCTGGGTTTCGCCGCGAGTGAACAGCGCCGCGCCGTGGGTGCGCGGCAGCACGCCGATCTCGCAGGCGATCGGCCGCACGGTCTTGGTATCACGGCCGTCGATGCGCACACCCGTCGACAGGATGTTGCCGCGGACGATCTTGGCCTCGAGTTCCTTGAACGCCTCGACCGATTTGCTCGACGGCACCTCCTCGGCGTCGAGCTTGGCGAGCAGTCCCGCCTTGATCTCGCCGATGCGGCTGTAGCGGGTCTGCTTCACGGTTTCCTTGTAGGCCGCGCGCAGATCGGACTCCGCGATCTCGGCCACGCGCTTCGCCAGCGCCTCGTCGGCGCCGGTTTCCGGAAGCGGCCAGGGATCCTTGGCGCACCGCTCGGCAAGGGAAATGATCGCGTCAATGACCGGCTGGAACTCCCTGTGGCCGAACATGACCGCGCCCAGCATCACGTCTTCCGGCAGCTGCTGCGCCTCGGATTCGACCATGAGCACGGCATCGGCCGTGCCGGCCACCACCAGGTCCAGCTTGCTGTTCGGCATCTCGTCGATCTGCGGGTTCAGCACGTACTTGCCGTCGATATAACCGACGCGCGCCGCGCCGATCGGCCCGAGGAAGGGAATGCCGGAAATCGTCAGCGCCGCGGAGGCGCCGATCAACGAGGCGATATCCGGATCGTTCTCTAGATCGTGGCTCAGCACCGTGGCGACGACCTGGGTCTCGTTGCGAAACCCGGGCGCGAAGAGCGGCCGGATCGGCCGGTCGATCAGGCGCGAGGTCAGCGTCTCCTTTTCCGAAGGCCGGCCCTCCCGCTTGAAGAAGCCGCCCGGAATCTTGCCGGCCGCGAAGGTCTTCTCCTGGTAGTTCACGGTCAGCGGGAAGAAATCCACGCCGGCGCGCGGCGTCTTGTTGGCCACGGCCGTGCACAGCACGGTGGTTTCGCCGTAGGTCACCACAACGGCGCCGTTGGCTTGACGGGCCATCTTGCCGGTTTCCAAAACCAGCTTGCGGCCGCCCCAATTCAGTTCTTTGCGATGGACGTCGAACATCAGAGTTTGCTTCCTTTCACATCCTGCCGCGCCGCCTATCCGGCGCGGCTGTGGCGGGGCCGTCCTTGCCGCCGCCACGCCTGCTGGCCTGCCGCGTCTCCATCGACGCCGACAGGCTCGATCATGGGCAATGCCCGGCAGCTTCAGTGCGCCGCCGTCGGGGCGGCAGACCGATCAGGTCGGCCACCGGGCTTCCCGTGAAGCGCGCGAGGCCCGATGCCGTTCGGATCCGGGCTCGAGGCACGCGCGCATGATGGGCCTTATTTGCGCAGGCCCAGACGCTTGATGAGCGACTCGTAACGGCCGCTGTCCTTCTTTCTCAGGTAGTCGAGCAGGCTCCGCCGCTGGCTGACCATCATCAACAGGCCGCGCCGCGAATGCAGATCCTTTGCGTGATCCTTGAAATGACCGGTGAGGTTTTCGATGCGCTCGGTCAGGATCGCGACCTGAACCTCGGGCGAGCCGGTGTCGCCCGGCTTGATGGCGTACTCTTTCACGAGCTCAAGCTTGCGCTCGGCGGATATCGACATCGATCGGGCTCCTGCCGTTAGAGATTGAACACGCGCACCGGCCGGACTTCGCCGCCCCGCACCTCGCCGAGCGCCACGGGCTTTCCCGCGTGCATCGCGCAAATGGTGCCGTCACCGGTGTCGAGCACCCGGACCGCCTGACCCGAACGCAAACGCTGGGCTTGGGGACCGGTCAGGGCCAGGGCCGGGATGTCGTCCAGCGCGGTCTCGACCGGAAGCAGGTGCTCGAATGGCGGCGCAAACTGACATAAGTCCGCCAGTTTGACTAGCGAAATCGCCGTTTCCTCGCGGAACCGGCCGACCCGGGTCCGGCGCAACGCCGACACGTGCCCATAGCAACCCAGGCGGCGGCCCAAATCCCGTGCCAGCGCGCGGACATAGGTGCCCTTGCCGCAATCGACTTCGAACTCTGCCGAATGCTCATCGACAACCTTCAAGAGCACGAACGTGCGCACCACGACCTGCCGGGCGGCGAGCGCGGCGACCGTGCCTTGACGCGCCAGTTGATAGGCCCGCCGGCCGTCGACCTTGACGGCGGAATAGGCCGGCGGCACCTGCTCGATGCGGCCGATGAAAGCCGGCAGCGCCGCCCGGATCGCGTCTTCGCTGGGTCGCGAAGAATGCGCCGCCGTCACCTCGCCTTCGGCGTCGTCGGTCGAGCGCTCCTCGCCCCAGCGCACGCTGAAGCGATAGGTCTTCCCCGCCGCGACGGCAAAGGACATGGTTTTGGTCGCCTCGCCGAGCGCAATCGGCAAGACGCCGGTCGCGAGCGGATCGAGCGTGCCGCCGTGGCCCGCCTTCGCCGCGCCGGTGATGCGCCGCACGCGCGTCACCACGTCCGACGACGTGAGACCCGCTTCCTTGTCGATGATCAGCCAGCCGTTGAGCGGGAGGCCCTGGCGCCTACGGGACATCGTCGCCCTGATCGTCAGCGCCGGCCTTGCGCTCGGCTCCGTGCTCCACGTCGGCCGCGACCCTGGGTTCGCGCAACAGCGCATCGATGCGGCCGGCGCGGTCGAAACTGTCGTCCAGCTTGAAGGCGAGGTGCGGCGCATAACGCAGGCGCACCGCGCGCGCGATCTGGCCGCGCAGGTAGGGCGCGCAGCGGCCGAGCGCCGCCAACACCGCATCGGCGTTGCGGCCGCCGAGCGGCAGCACGAACGCGGTGGCGCTCTTCAGATCGGGACTGACCCGCACTTCGCTCACGGTGATCGAAACGTTCGCCAGATCCGGGTCGCGGATGTCGCCGCGGCCGAGCACGGCCGCAAGCGCATGGCGGATTTCCTCGCCCACCCTGAGAGGCCGCTGCCCCGAGGGTCGCGGGCTGCTGCGATCCCGTGCCATGTCGCTCCCGCGTGAGATCTGCTGCCGGCTTCAGAGCTGGCGCGCGATCTGCTCGATCTCGAAGCACTCGATGACGTCGCCGACCTGAATGTCGTGATAATTCTCGAATGCCATGCCGCACTCGGTGCCCTGCTTGACCTCGCGCACCTCGTCCTTGAAGCGCTTGAGGGTGGCAAGCGTGCCTTCGTGGATGACCACGTTGTCGCGAAGCAACCGCACCTTCGCGCCGCGCTTGACCGCGCCTTCTGTGACCAGGCAACCGGCGACCTTGCCGACTTTCGAGATGTTGAACACCTCGCGGATTTCGGCGTAGCCGAGGAAATTCTCGCGCAGCTGCGGCGCCAGCATCCCGCTCAGCATTGTCTTCAGGTCGTCGATGACGTTGTAGATCACCGAGTAATAGCGAATGTCGATGCCGTCCCGCGCCGCCAGGTCCCGCGCCTGCTTGTTGGCGCGCACGTTGAAGCCGATGATGATGCCCGCGGAAGCCTTGGCGAGCGTCACGTCGGATTCGTTGATGCCGCCGACGGCGCCGTGCAGCACCCGCACCGCGACTTCCTCGGTCGAGATCTTGCTGGCCGAACCGACCAGGGCTTCGAGCGAGCCCTGCACGTCGGTCTTGATCACCACGGCCAGCTCCTTGGCCTCGCCGGCCTTGATGCGCGAGAACATCTGCTCGAGCGTGCCGCGTGCGCCGGCCACGGCGCGCGCGTCGCGATTGCGGCGGCGGCGGAAGTCCGACACTTCGCGGGCGCGCGCTTCCGATTCGACGACGGAGAATTCATCGCCCGCTTCCGGTGCGCCTTGCAGGCCGAGCACTTCCACCGGGCACGCCGGTCCGGCCTCGTCCACGTTCTGGCCGCGATCGTCCACAAGCGCGCGCACGCGGCCCCATTCGGAACCGGCGACGAACACGTCGCCGACTTTCAAGGTGCCGCGCTGCACCAGCACGGTCGCGACCGAGCCCCGGCCGCGTTCGAGCTTGGCTTCGATCACCACGCCCTCCGCCGACCGGTCCGGGTTGGAACGCAGGTCGAGGATTTCCGCCTGCAGCAGAATGGCTTCTTCCAGCCTGTCGAGGCCGGTCTTGGCCTTGGCCGAAACGTCCACGGCCAGCACGTCGCCGCCCATCTCCTCGACCACGATCTCGTGCTGCAATAGCTGCTGTCGCACCTTCTGCGGATTGGCGTCCGGCTTGTCCACCTTGTTGACGGCGACGACGAGCGGGACGCCAGCCGCCTTCGCATGGCGAATGGCCTCGACCGTTTGCGGCATGACGGCGTCATCCGCCGCGACCACCAGGACCACGATATCGGTCACCTTTGCGCCGCGCGCGCGCATGGCGGTAAAGGCCTCGTGGCCCGGCGTATCGAGGAAGGTGATGCGGCGGCCGGAATTCAGCGTTACCTGGTATGCGCCGATGTGCTGCGTGATGCCGCCGGCCTCGCGGCTCGCCACGTCGGTCTCGCGCAAGGCGTCGAGCAGCGACGTCTTGCCGTGGTCCACATGGCCCATGATGGTGACGACCGGCGGCCGCGACTTGAGGTTGGTGTCTTCGTCGGCGGCGCCGACCAGGCCCGCTTCCACGTCGGCCTCCGCCACGCGGCGGATGCGATGACCGAATTCCTGCACGATGAGTTCGGCGGTATCCGCGTCGACCACTTGATTGATGGTCGCCATCACGCCCATCTTCATCAGCGACTTGATGACGTCGACGCCGCGTTCGGCCATGCGGTTGGCGAGTTCCTGCACGGTGATCGATTCCGGCACGACCACGTCGCGGATCACTTTCTTGGGCGCTTCCTGCGCCAGTCCGAGCGCGTGACGCCGCTCGCGCTCGCGCGCCCGGCGGTAGGACGCCAGCGAACGGACGCGTTCGTCTTCGTCGAGAGCGCGCGAAATCGTGAGCTTGCCGGTGCGCCGGCGCGGTTCGCGGAGTTTCTGCCCGACCGGGCGATGCGCCGGCGCCTTGGCGCCGGGGCGCTTGCGGCGTTCGGCGTCTTCATCCGACTCTTCGGCGGCCGCAGCCTGACCATCGACGCGGCCGGGCGCCCCTTCGGCGGTCGGCTCCGTCGCCAGGCGCCGGTTGGCTTCCTCCTCGGCGCGGCGGCGCGAATCCTCTTCGGCCTTCTTGCGCGCCTCTTCGTCGGCGGCGCGGCGGCCGGCGGCTTCGCGTTCGGCGGCGGCGCGAGCTTCCTCTTCCGCAAAGCGCTTTGCTTCCTGCTCGGCGCGGCGGCGCGCTTCCGCGTCCGCCTTTCGGGAATCGCCGAGGGCGCGCGCCCGGGCGGCCTTTTCCTCTTCGGTGAGCTGCTTGAGAACCACGCGGCCCTTGGCGGCCGATTTTTCGCGTGCGGCCACGTCGGCTGCGGTCGGCTGAGGCGCCGGGGCGGATGCGGGTGGCGCGACAGGTGCCGCGGCCGGAGCCGCATGGCGCGGCGGCGCCGGAGCGGGTGCGGGCGGCGGTGGCGCGGGCTCGTGCGCAGGCTCCGCATGGGGCACGACTTCGAGATGGCGGCCCGGCGGGCTGGCGACGCTCCGCTTCTTGCGCACCTCGACCGTGACCGCCTTGGAGCGGCCATGGCTAAAGCTTTGGCGCACTTGGCCGGTCTCGACCGTCTTCTTCAGCTCGAGGCGGCGCGGGCGCGCGCCCAAGCTCAAGGACTTCTTGTCTTCCGGCTCTTTCGCTTCGCTCATTACCGCTCCGACCTACCGCAAATTCATAGGGCCGCAATTCATAGGGAAGGCGCCAGGAAACCCGCCAACCGCTCAATCTCGACCAGAAAACGCCCGGCCAACCTGCCCGGGGCCAGGGCAGCATGTATCACATTTTCCCGGCCTAATGCCAAACTCAATTCCGCCGATGAAAATGTTGCAATTTGCGGCAAATCACCCGCTAACCGGGCCAATTTCGACCGCCCATCGCGCCCTGCATCCGCCGCCACCAACAGCACGCCGACCCGGCCGGAAAGCATCGCCTCGCGCACCTTCTCAAAGCCCGCCAGCGCTTCGCCGGCCCGGCGCCCCAAGCCGAGAAAATCGAGGCAGCGTCGGCGAAGCAGAGCCTCGATCCGATCGGCAAGCCCCGGCGCAATCTTGAGTTGCAACTTGGCGGCCCGATCGAAGGCGCGGCGGCGGACCGCTTCGTCGACGAGCGCCCGCGAGGCGCCGACCCACATGCCCCGGCCGGGCAAGCGCCCTGCCAGATCGGGCACCAGAGAAAGATCCGGCCCGACCACGAAACGGATCATGCCTTCGGGCGGCCCGACCTCGCCGGTCACCAGGCAGCGCCGCTCGGCCATGCGCTCGCCCGGTTCGCCCTCGCCGGACGGCCGGCGGGTCAGTGCGCCGGCGAAGCGCCGGGCCCGGCGCCCTCGCCCTCGGTGAACCAGTGGGCGCGCGCGGCCATGATGATCGCGTTGGCTTCCGTCTCGCCTAGACCGCTGCCCGGCAGCATTTCCATCAGCTCATCCGCGGCCAGGTCGCCGAGATCGTCGAGCGTCTTGACTCCGGCCTTGCCGAGCGTCACCTGCATGGCGGGCGTGAGGCCGGCGATTTCGGCGACCGCATCCTCGACGCCGAGCGCCTTGCGCTCCTTGGTGTATTCGACGTTGCGCGCCTCGAGGAAATCGTTGGCGCGACGGATCAGCTCGCTGGCCAGCTCCTCGTCGAAGCCGCCGATCGAAGCCAACTCGTCGGCCGGAACGAATGCGACTTCCTCGACGCTGGCGAAGCCTTCGGTGACGAGCAACTGGGCGATGGTCTCGTCCACGTCCAGGCAATCGATGAACATCTGGCTGCGCTGGCGGAACTCGGCCTGGCGCCGCTCGCTCTCCTCCTTCTCGGTCAGGATGTCGATGTCCCAGCCGGTCAGCTGCGAGGCAAGCCGCACGTTTTGGCCGCGCCGCCCGATGGCAAGCGACAACTGCTCGTCCGGCACCACCACTTCGATGCGGCGCTGCTCTTCGTCGAGCACCACCTTCGCCACTTCCGCCGGCGCCAGCGCGTTGACGATGAACGTCGCCGGATCGGGCGACCATTGGATGATGTCGATCTTCTCGCCCTGCAGCTCGTTCACCACGGCCTGAACGCGGCTGCCGCGCATGCCGACGCAGGCGCCGACGGGATCGATGGAGCTGTCGTTGGACATGACGGCGATCTTGGCGCGGCTCCCCGGATCGCGGGCGACGGCCTTGATCTCGATGATGCCGTCGTAGACTTCGGGGACTTCCTGCGCGAACAGCTTCGCCATGAACTGCGGATGGGTGCGCGACATGAAGATCTGCGGCCCGCGCTGCTCGCGGCGCACGTCGTAGATATAGGCGCGCGCGCGGTCGCCTTGGCGGAAGCTCTCGCGCGGCAGCAATTCGTCGCGCCGCAACACGCCTTCGGCGCGGCCCAGGTCCACGGTGACATTGCCATACTCGACGCGCTTCACCAGGCCATTGACGATCTCGCCGATGCGGTCTTTGTATTCGCCGTACTGGCGCTCGCGTTCGGCCTCGCGCACCTTCTGCACGATCACCTGCTTGGCGGTCTGGGCGGCAATGCGGCCGAAGTCGATGGGCGGCAAGGGCTCGAGAATGAAATCGCCGATCTGCGCATCCGGATTGCGCACCACGGCGTCCACCAGCTTGATCTGGGTGGCGTCGTTTTCGACGGTGTCGACCACCTCCAGCAGGCGCGCGACGCGGATTTCACCGGTCTTGCGGTCGATTTCGGCACGAATCTCGTTTTCGATGCCGTATTTCGAGCGCGCAGCCTTTTGGATGGCTTCTTCCATCGCGCCAAGGACGATGTCCTTCTCGATCGACTTTTCGCGCGCGACCGCATCCGCGACTTGCAGAAGCTCTAGCCGGTTGAGACTGGTTGTCGCTTCCATGACGCTTAAGTCCTCAGTTGCCCTGTTGCTTGAGACTGGCCGCGATCAATTCGTCGGTCAGCACGAGTTTGCCCGCCTGTACGTCGGCGAAAGGAATGGCGAACTCGCCTTCCGTCGTCCTGATGCGAATCGATTCCGCCGACGGCGGAAGCAGTTTTCCGCGGAACCGCCGCCGCCCCTCGATCGGCATGCGCGTTTCGACGCGCGCCTCGTAGCCGGCGAAACGCCCGTAATCGGCGAGCCGCATCAGCGGGCGGTCGATGCCGGGCGAGGATACCTCCAGCGTATAGGCGCTGGCGATCGGGTCTTCCACGTCGAGGATGGCCGAAATCACGCGGCTTGCTTCCTTGCAATCGTCAAGCGTCATCGATCCGTCGCCCCGCTCCGCCATCACCTGCAGCACCGGGCGATTGCCGCCCGAGAACTGCACACGCACGAGCGTCAGGCCGAGGCCCTGCAAAGCCGGCGTGATCAGTTTTTCGATGCGCGCTGCCGCGTCCATTTGACGTCCGCCCGAACGAAAGCCCAATCGATGCGAAGGGCCAACAAAGCGATAGGCCTGCCGGAAATAAAAAGTGGGCCGCTGGCCCACCCACGTTCCCACTCGACCCAAGGATCGAGCCAGCTATGTTGAGGTGGATATACCGCCTGCAAAGCCTGCTTTCAAGTTGATTCTTCGGCCATCACTTCCAGCAGGCGATGCGCACCATGACCGGCCGCAACTCGGTTAAAAGCGCCCGGTCGTCGAGGGGCTTGTCGCCCTCGTCCTGGGTGACTTCGACGCCCGAATGGCGCAGGAAATCGAGCACGGCGACGTTGGCGATGCCAAGACCGATATCGTCCACCACCTTGCCGGTCTTCTGGTAGACCTTCACCGTGTCCACCTTGGCATTGATGACGCCGATGACGCGGCCCAAGACATTGAGTACCGGCCCGCCGCTGTCGCCGTGGCGCACATCGGCGCTGACCGCGAAACGGGAATGAGTCGGGTCGCGACCATCGACGCCGAGCATGGAGCCCGAGGTGACGAACGGAACGATGCGCTGCAGCCCTTGGTCGGGATAGCCGACCACCGCAATCATGTCGCCCTTCACGTAGCGCGGCGCGATGCTGAACCGCGCGACCGCCGGCGCCGGACGCATGGTCCGCACCAGCGCCAGGTCGTGATCGGGATCGACCGCCGCCACATCGGCAACCAGCGTGTCGCCGTCGGCGCCCTCGGTGGTGATGGCGGGGCAGCCCTCGACGACATGACGGTTGGTCAGCACGCGTTCCGTTGCGACGAAGAACCCGCTGCCGGCGCTGATCTGGCGACGGTTCGGCACCGGCGGCGCCGCCGCCTTCAGCGCGCGCTGGATCTGCTCCACGCGCCGGGCCTTCGCCTCCGCCGAATCATCGTCGGCCGTCGCCGCCCGGCAGAGTCGCGCGTCGAGGCCGAAGGCAAAGAGCAACGCCAGGGCGGGAAGAAGCAAACGCCACATCGCAGCCTCGATCCAAGCCACGGCGCCGGTCAGCGCCGCCGAAACCGGAAATACAGGCAGCGGGCGCCGGCGGCAAGCGCCTTGGTTTCATATCTCGTAGGACTCTCGCACTCGTTACGTGTGAGCCAGTCCGCCGGCCCTTCAGCCAACCAATCGAAGGCCGGGTGGCTCAGCCCGTGCCAGAGCATCCAACGGGCGCATTCCATGTGGTCGGTCGCGATCCGCAATTCCGCCCCAGGCCGCATGACGCGCGACAGCGCGTCGAGCGTCGGCTTGCCGATGAAGCGCCGCCGGTGGTGCCGCCGCTTGGGCCACGGATCGGGAAACAGCACATGGACGCGCGAAAGGCTCGCGGGCGGCAGCACATCGATCACGGCCCGCGCATCCTCCGCATGGACGCGGACGTTTTCGAGCCGCTCCAGGTCCAAGTGGCGAAGCAGCATGGAAACGCCGTTGATGAAGGGCTCGCAGCCGATTATGCCCACGGCCGGATTGGCTTTGGCCTGCGCGATCACATGCTCGCCGCTGCCGAAGCCCACTTCGAGCCAGTATTCGGTGCAGGAACGGGGAAACAAGATCGCCGGGTCGAGCGTGCCGCTTTCCGGCAGGTCTATGGCGTAAGCCGGCAACAGATTGGCGAGAGCGTCGCGGCGGCCGGCCCGCAGGCGATGGCCAGTACGGCGGCCGTAGAGAATGCGGCGATTGATCAGCTCGGAAGCGACCATTGGGGCCGCCCAAAGGCTGGCTTTCGCCGCTCAGGCCAAGGCGGAACGGAGCGGTCCCGCCAGATCGACTCGCTCCCAGGAAAACCCGCCGTCCGGCTCCGGCAGCCGGCCGAAGTGCCCGTAGGCGCTGGTGCGCGCATAGATCGGCTTGTTCAGGCCCAGGTGCTGGCGAATGCCGCGGGGCGAGAGGTCCATCACCTCGGCCAGGACCTTTTCGAGCTTTGCCTCGTCAACCTTGCCGGTGCCATGCAGGTCGACGTAGAGCGACAACGGCTTGGACACGCCGATGGCGTAGGCGATTTGGATCGTGCAGCGATCGGCCAGGTTCGCCGCCACCACGTTCTTCGCCAGATAGCGGCACGCATAGGCCGCGGAGCGATCCACCTTGGTCGGATCCTTGCCCGAGAAAGCGCCGCCGCCATGGGGCGCTGCCCCGCCATAGGTATCGACGATGATCTTGCGGCCCGTGAGGCCCGCATCGCCGTCAGGTCCGCCGATCACGAACTTGCCGGTCGGGTTCACGTAGAACTCCTTCTCCGGGCACATCCATCCCTTCGGCAGCACGTTGAGGACATGCGGACGGACGATCTCACGCACGTCGTCCTGATCGAGATCGGGACTGTGCTGGGTCGAAACGACCACCGACGTGGCCCGCACCGGCTTGCCGTTCTCATAGGCCAGGGTGACCTGGCTTTTCGAATCGGGGCCCAATCCGGGCTCGGCGCCTGAGTGCCGCGCTTCCGCCAGCGAGCGCAGAATATTGTGGGCGTAGTAGATCGGCGCAGGCATCAATTGATCGGTTTCGCGCACAGCGTATCCGAACATGATGCCCTGATCGCCGGCGCCTTCGTCCTTGTTGCCCGCGGCATCGACGCCCTGCGCGATATCCGCCGATTGCGCATGCAGATAGAATTCGACTTTCGCCTTCTTCCAGTGAAAGCCCTCTTGCTCGTAGCCGATCTCGCGCACGCACGCGCGCGCCACGTCGATCAGGTGATCCTTGGTGATCGAGGCGGGCCCACGCACCTCGCCCGCAAGCACGATCAGATTGGTCGTGCAGAGGGTCTCGCATGCGACGCGCGCCTGCGGATCGGCGGCCAAGTAAGTGTCGACAACGGCGTCGGAAATGCGGTCGCACACCTTGTCCGGATGGCCTTCGGACACGGACTCGCTGGTGAACAGATAGCTGGACCGGGGCACGCGCTGATCCTCCCAAACGGATAGCCCGCGCTGGCCGGGTCCATGGCGGACGGGCGCTGCGGGCGGGCGTAGACAGGCGGGGACTTTTGACCGGCTTTGCCGCACCGGTCAAGGCATTTGACGCACAAGCCGAGCGGCGGCGCCGGCCGCCACGGCGAGGCGACGCCGACTGAGGTTCCGCTAGTGTTTGACTTCCGTCTCGGCCGGGCCGGCCACGGCTTTTACCAGCTCGAACACGCGCTTGCGCACCGAGGGCTCGCCGATCTTGTAGTAGGCCCGGACCAGCTCGAGCGTTTCGCGCTTCGACATGGGATCGTGCTGGAACTGGAACGCTTCGCTTTCCGGCTCGGCCATGCCCGTCGGCGCGCCGGCGAGATCGCCCGGCATGTCGTCGAAAAAGAACGACGGCGGCACTTCGAGGATGCGGCTGAACTGGAACAGGCGGCTGGCGCCGATGCGGTTCGCGCCCTTTTCGTACTTCTGGATCTGCTGGAACGTCAATCCGACGGCTTCGCCGAGCTTCTCTTGGCTCATGCCCATCAAGGTGCGCCGCAGCCGTAGCCGCGCTCCGACGTGAGCATCAACGGGGTTGCGTTTCTCGGCCACCGCTGTCCATCCTTCGCCAGTCGAGCCTGCGGCACCCGGTTTATTGCCGCGCCGCCGCTTTCCGAAACCATTAAGTCGAAGCAGCGTCGCAAATGCGCGCCGCCCGCGACATCAGACAGTGCATACGTTTGTATGTTGTGGGCCCTGGCCGGTCAATCGGAAAGGTCGCCGCCGGCCGGCACTTTCGCGCCCTAGGGCACCGGACCTAGCCCATCCGCGCCGGATCGCCCGAGGTTCGGCCCGCGCGGCTTTTGCGGTGCGTAACGATAGCTAAGCCGCAGGCGGCAATCGCCAAAGCCAACGGAATGAGATCGCCAAAGCGTGCGTAGGGCGTCGGCACGGACAGCGCCCGGGGCAGCCCGCCGTCCAGCACGCCGGTGCGATCCAGGCCCAA
>DASQHM010000061.1:0-7942 GCA_035632095.1 Candidatus Cybelea sp.
GCGCGCTCGACTTGCCGAAGGCGCGCGGCGTCACGCGCATCGCCGGCCGCGAAGCCGGCGCCGGCTTCGCGGCCGGCGATGCGCGTGACGCCGCGCGCCTTCGGCAAGTCGAGCGCGCGCCAGTTGCGCACCGGCGGCGCCAGAACGCATCCGCGATTCCAGGCGTTTTCGGCGATCAACAGCAAGGGGTCGAGCGCCTTGTAGTCGGCGGAGCGATCATCGGCGATTTCGATGGCCGCCATGCAGGCCGCGACCGCGGAGCCGAGGCCTTCCGCCGTGAACGGCCCCTCTCCCGGCTTCAAGTCGGCGCCGAGTTGCACGGCGACTTCGCATTCGAACAGCGGATGGACGAAATCGGCGAAGGATAGCTCGGCGGGACTTTGGTGGATGGTGCGCGCCAAAATCCCGCCCGCCATGGGCTGATGATAGTTCACCAGTTGCTGCATCACCGGCGTGGTGAGAGCGACCTTGCCGCCGGCGAGCGGCCCGCGGCGTTCCGATGCGAGGTTCTGGAACACGGCTTGTACCGCGTAAGCCTCGGCGCCGTCCTTCAAGGCAAGATCCGGCGGCAAAGGCGCATACGCGCGCTTTTCGTCCTGCTGGCGCAGGAGCCATTGCGCGATGCGTTGGTGGCGTTGCGTTGTCGCAGCGTCGCTCACAATACGCCGAGCATACTCGCAACCAGCGGGTGCCGCACCACGTCCTTCTGATCCAGGCGCACCACGGCCACGTCCGGGACCGGCTCAAGTCGGCGCGCGACATCGGTCAAGCCGGACAGTCCGGGCAACAAATCGCTCTGGTCCGGATCTCCGGTCACCACCATGGTGGAATGCCAGCCGAGCCGGGTGAGCAGCATCTTGATCTGGCCATAGGTGCAGTTCTGCGCCTCGTCGATCACCACGAAGGCATTGTTGAGCGTGCGCCCGCGCATATAGGCGACCGGCGCGATCTCGATCGAGCCGTCGCCGAGCAACGCGCGCAGACGTTTGCCGCCGAGCCTGTCGTTCAAGGCGTCGTACAGCGGACGCAGATAGGGGGCCAGCTTTTCGTGCAGATCGCCCGGCAGATAGCCGAGACTCTCGCCGGCTTCGACGGCAGGCCGCGACAGAATGATGCGGCCGACACGGCCGGATTCGAACGCCTCCACCGCCGCCGCCACCGCCAGATAGGTCTTGCCGGTGCCCGCAGGCCCGAGCGCCAAGGTCAAATTGTGGCCGGCCATGGCCTCCATGAGCACGCGCTGGTTCGGACTCTGCGGCCGGACCTTTCGCGTGTAGCTTTGCTCGCGATCCTCGTCGAGCGGGCTCCAACCGTCGCCGACGGGAAACAGGGGCTGCACTTTCGCATCAATCTGTCTCGCTTTGGCAGCGTGACGGGAGCGCTTGGCCATACCGTGGTCCTTTGTTGTTGCACGCACACGCCGGCGCCGCGCACCGCGACGGCGGCACGACGACGCCGGGATTGGAGTAGCCCGGTCGGATAACTGGCAAAGGTCGGAAGCGGGAGATCGAAAGCCGAATTTGGGTGCGGCCGAGAAGCGGCCGGCTCCCGATCCGAGCCGGCAATGTGGCGACGAGCGAACAAATGCTCAGTCAATCGCGTCCTGCACGCACCATAAAAGCGCTTCAGGTACCCTATCGGCTTCGGAGAGTCCTGTCAGCAGATATTGCGGTTGTCATGGTGAATTCACACAACGGGTGGCAATGCGCCGGCTTGCTCGGCCTCCAAGCGAACATTTGGCAAGGGCCCGGGCGCGGCCTAATGTGCGCGCATGCTGCATAAAAGCGGGCCGACCCGCCGGACATTGTCATGTCGCTAGCCCCACTGGCGGCGCTGGGCGCGCTCGGCGCGGCGGGCGCCGGACTGGCCGCATGGAACCACTCGCTCCGTGCCGCGGCCGAACGCTCCTGGCCGGCCGAGGGGCGATTCGTTTCCGTCGACGGTACGCGGCTGCACTATCTCGAATACGGCAATCCGGCCAAGCAAGCGGTGCTGCTGCTGCATGGGGCCAACGGCACATGCCGCGACTGGACCCATGGCGTCGCGCAGGGGCTCGAACGGGATTTTCATCTGCTCGCTTTCGACCGGCCCGGCAGCGGCTGGAGCACGCGGCCGCGGAGCGTCTGGCCCGATCCGGGCGTTCAAGCGGCATTGTTGCACGACGCGTTGCAAAAGCTCGGCGTCATGCGGCCGATCTTGGTGGGCTTCTCGTGGGCGGCAGCCGTGGCGATGGCCTATGCCCTCGACCATCCGGATGCGGCGGCCGGCGTGTTGAGCGTCGGCGGCGTGCTCTATAGCTGGCGCGGTAGCGTGAACTGGCTCTATCGTTTCGCGGCGACGCCGGTGCTGGGACCGCTCCTTGCGCGCGCCTTCATCATGCCGGTGGGGCGGCCGTTCGCGCGACGCTGGGCGTACAGCGCGTTCGCGCCCGATCCCATTCCGCCGGCGTTCGACGGCGCCGCCGTCGAATTGGCGCTGCGACCGGACTCTTTCCTGGCGACGGCGGAAGACATCCGCCGCCTGAGCGAATTTCTTTCGGGGCAAAGCCGACGCTACGCGGAGCTTGCCATGCCGCTCGCGATCCTGGTCGGCGACGGCGACGGCGTCGTCTCGCCGCGCCTGCATTCCTTCCGCCTGCATCGCGAATTGCCGGAAGCGGACTTGATCGTGGAGAAAGGCGCGGGCCATCTGCTGCCGTATGCGCGGCCAGAGGCGGTGGTTTCCGCCGTGCGGTCCCTGGCCGCGCGCATCGAAGCCCGATGACCGGCGAAATCGCAGCCGGCATCACGCGCGGCGTCGCGCGCGCCCTGATCGACCGTGGCTTTAGCGTCATGACGGAAGTGCGCCTTGCCACCGGCCGCCGCGTCGACGTAATGGGCGTCAATCGCCAAAACCGCATTGCCGTGGTCGAGGTGAAAAGCGGCATCGTCGATTTTCGCACGGATCGCAAATGGCACGAGTATCTCGAATTCTGCGACGTCTTCTATTTCGCCGTGGCGGCGGATTTTCCGCAGGACCTCCTTCCGGCGGAGCCCGGATTGATCGTCGCCGATCGGTTCGGCGGGGTGGTGATGCGCGAATCGCCGGAGAACCCCATAGCGCCGTCGCGGCGCCGAGCAGTGACGCTTCGCTTCGCCCTGCACGCCGCGGAGCGCCTGCGGCGCCTGGAGGACCCGGAAGCCTAACGCCGGCTGCGGCGGAACCGCATCCACGCCTCGACCATTGCCGAGCCGGCCAGAACGCCGGCCGCGTTGATCGCCGCGTCGCTCAACAGGGGATCGCGGCCGATGGCGAAATTCTGCAACACTTCCGTCGATCCGGCGAACGCGAGCAGGCAGACGAGCACCAGGACCGGATGCTCGCGCCGGAACGCGAGCCAGGCGACGGCGCCGAGCAGGACATGCATCAGAAAATGGCCGAGCTTGTCGATGCCGTGCCACATCAGCGCCAATTCATGCATCACCGGCGCCGACGCGACGGTTGCTCCGACCGACGCCCCGCCAAACGGCCGAGCTACGGCGTGTTCGACGTCGCGCATGATCTGCAACAACGCCGTCTTGTCCGTGTCCGGCATTTGCGTCGCGATCAGGATGGCGACGCCGACCAGGATCACGCCGGCTGAAGCTGGCTCCGCCCGCGCACTGACCGCCAAGGGAAACAAGATCCAGAGTCCGCAAACGATCCAAAGCACCAAAAGAGAGCGCGACAGCAGCGTGAAAGCCCGATCGGGCGTCACGGCAATGACCGACACGTTGCGCATTTCGAGCGTGCCGCTGGCGCGATGCAGTTGCGCCGCAAGCAGAAGCTCGGGCGCGGCCTCGGGTACGGCGAAGACGGCGGAGTAGGCCGCCCAATCGCGACTGTCTTTGAGTTGGGTAAGCACATGCGGCAAGTCCCAACGCACGTGGCCCGCGAAATCGACGGCCGCAAGCAATAAGCGTCCACCTTGCGCAGCGTTCGCACCCAAGATCACATCGCTGGACCGCAATTCCGCACGCAGGCGTACGTACCGGGCAAAAGGCGCCTTGACGCGCCGTTCGGCCCCGACGATTCGGCCGGTATCGGCATTGCGGATGGTCAGAGCGCCGCCGTTCGCACTGGTGGATGCATCGTGGGACCACGCACCGAAATCGCCGGGGGCGAGAACGGTCACGCCCGTGTCGCGGTACGCCGGCATGAAGCCGTAAAGCGCCAGGCTCGCCGCGGCGAGGACGATCACGGCAATCAAGCGAATCACGACGGGCCGCGGCATGGTCGCGCTCATGGCCACAGGGCCTCGTAGGCGGCGAGAAGTTTCGGCGCTTCGAAGCTCCAGGCCAATTCGGTTTCGACGCGCTTGCGGCCGAGCGCTCCCATTTCGGCGCGGCGGGCGGGATCGTCGAGCAGTTCCACGATCTTGTCGCTAAGATCGACGGCGTCATTGGGTCGCGCATAGAGACTGGCGCCTTGCGCCGAGAAGCGCCCCTCGGTCAGATCGAATTGCACGATCGGCTTGCCGAGCGCCATGTACTCCATGATCTTGTTCATGGTCGATTTGTCGTTCATGGCGTTGTATTCGTCGGCATTCACGCAGACATCCGCCGTATTCAGCATTTCGAGCAACACCTGGTCGGGCACGCGCCCGGTGAAGGTCACGAATTCCGCGACGCCCAAGGTCTCCGCTTGGCGTTTGAGCGCTTCGAGTTCCGGTCCGCCGCCGACCAGGCCGAAATGCACATCGCGCCGCCCGAGGTCGTAGACGATGTGCCGCGCCGCCTGGAGCAGGTAGCCGAGCCCTTCCTGGGCTCCCATGACGCCCACATAGCCGACAAGATGGCGCCGGCCGCATTTCAAACGCTCGACGGGCGGCACGATCCGCATGCGTTCGAGGCTCGGGCCGGAGCGGACGACGAAGACCTTCGCCGGGTTCATCCGGCCGCGCTCGATGGCGATGCGGCGGTAGCTTTCGTTGGTGGCGATGCTGACGTCAGCCACCGCAAAGGTGCAACGCTCCCAAAGCAGCATCAACTTGTAGAAGAGATCGCGCCGGCCGAATTTGGCTTCGTAGAGCTCCGGATTGATGTCGTGATGATCGAACAGGAATTTCCGCCGCAGCAGATACTTGAACAGCGCGCCGACGACGAAGATATCGTCGGGCGGATTGCAGGCATGGACCACGTCGAATCCGCGCTCGAAGAAAACGCGCCACGCCAGGACGAGTTCCCAGAACAGCGCCGCCGAATATTCCAGGAGATAACCGAGCGCCCCGCTCGCTTCGACCGGCAGCGGATGGCGATAGATGGCGATGCCGTCGATGGTCTCGCGCCGCTTTTCATAACCCTTGCCGGTCGGACAAATGATGCTGACCAGATAGCCGGCATCGCGCAGCGTCGTCGCTTCCTGCCAGACGCGCCGGTCGAAAGGCGACGGGAGGTTCTCGACGATGATGAGCACGCGGCGCTTGGTCATGGCCGGATCATTGTGACGGCGACGGAGTTAACGCGCCGTTCACTGTCAGCCCGCCGGTAGTTCGAAAATCGTCTCGGCCGCCATGCCGGCTGCGAGCGGCCCGGCGAAGCAGAGCCGCATTGCCGGCTGCTTGCGGCCGAAAGCCGGCGAATGCCAGGCGTCGCGGATTTCGCCCGAGAGCCCGCCCCGGTGACGGATGCGCAGGATCGGCCGCCCCGCATCCGCGATCGTCCAAGCGCCGGGCCCGGCGGAAATGCCGAGTTCCGGATCCACCAGGAAGCCGATCTCCACCGGCAAGGCGGCTTTCGCGCCGACCAGCCGGTCGCTCAGCACGCAAGTGCCGTCGCGCTGGCGCTGCAAGCGGCGGCGGTGGCGCACACCATGCGATCTTTGAAATCCGTCGTGCTCGGCTTCCACCGCCCAACTTGCCGGATCCAACGCGACTTCGCGCATTGTGACCCGAGCGTTGCGAGACCAATTGAACGGCCCCGATGTCCTGCTCGAGCCGGCGCCGTCGAGTGTCAGCGTGTTATGTGCCGCGGTGGCACGAAAGCGGTCGCGCCATGCGCCCTCCGCGCCGTAGTAGACAAAGGTGCCGGCATCCACCAGCACCGGACGGCCGCCGAGGTGCAGCCACACGCTCAACGCATCCGCATGCCCGTGGGCGGCGATGGACAGATAGCCGAGCGGACCATGATCCATGATCCACAACACTTCACTCGATCCCGCGCCGCTGCGGGCCACCGTATAGCCGCCTTCGGGAAAGTGCCGGACGCCCGCCGCGATCTCGGGCGCCGCCGCGGCGCGGCCGAAGATGGCTTCGCGCAAATGCGGCGTCCTGACGGGCGGAGCGACGTCGGTCGTGCCGGTCACGGCGGCAAGCGCCGCCAGCACGCCGTCCACGTATCCGCGTTCGGCAAATCCCGACGCCAGCACGTGACTGCCGTCATCATCGCCAATGGCCGGCTGATGGCCGCCCGCGTCCGTGATCGCGCGAAGGAAGCGGCAGGCCGCGATCGAGCGCCGGGTGAATCCGTCGCTGAACGGGCGGCCGCTCTTGGCGCCAACGCGGCCTGCCAATGTCAGCCACTCCAAGCTGAACGCGCCATAGGTCGGCGATTGTTCCGCCGGCACGCCGTCGGCGTGGAATTGCTTGAGCGCCTCGCTTTCCAATGTCGTCCGGCCCTTGGCCTCCCAACCCCGCGCCATGGGAAATTCCGCCAGCAGAACGCCGAGCAGATAGAGCCCGCAGGCTTCGGCGATGGCGTGGTTGTTGGCCGAGGAATATCGCGACGGAAACCGCTCGATCCACCAGCCATGGGCGGCAAGCGCGGCGCCGAGCTTCATGCAAAGCCGTTGGTCGAAACATTCGCGGCCGACAAAAGCCGCGACCACGAGAATGCTTACCACGCGGTGCGCCAGTTCGATCATGGAGGCCCAATGCACGCCGCGGAACGGCGGGTTGGCGTCGATCCAGGATTCGATATGACGGGCGCAAAGCCGGCCGAGTTCGGCATCTCCGGTCAACGCCGCGAGCGCCGCCACCGGCTGCAAATACTGCAGCCGGTTGAGCTCCCAGGCATTCTTCACGTCACCGAAGCCGGTCGCATGACGATAGGGAACGTCGAAGCAATAGACGTCCGACGGCCAATGCCGCCCGGTCTCGGGATCAAGGTGCCAGTCGGGTATCGGTGCAACCGGCCAATCGTTGCCGAAGAAGCGGAAGCGGCCGGCCTGGACGTTTCGGGCGACCTCCTGCCATTCGGCGATGAGGTCAGCATCGCCGGACAACTGCCGCAATCCGTCGCGCAACCAAGGCAGATCGGGCGGAACGAAGGCGGCTCGGCCGGCCTCCGCAGCGAAATCGGGAACGCGCCGGCGCGCGGAGATGCGGCGGTGTTGCTCCAGGGCCCGGTGCGCGACCTCCGCCGGCGACATGGCGGCAAGCCGCGCCGCATACCATTGCAGACGCGACCCGGCGGACTCAGCCGCCATGGCCCGCGCGTTCGATGGCTTGCCTGGCAGCAGCCACGTCATGGGCCAAGTGCTCGGCGCTCAAGGTGCCGATCACGACGCAGGAAACGCCCGGCTCGGCGAAGATCAACTCCATCGCCTGCCGCACCGGATCGCCGGACGAAACCAGGTTGCCGCTGTCGAGCGCCTTTTTCACCAGCACGCCCTTGCCGGCCTGCCGTGCCGCGGCCGCGACGGCACGGTCGGCGGTGGCGCCGGGATTGAGCGTGATCATCACCACGTCGGTGTGCGCTACGCCCATCAGCCCGCCCTCGACGGTCTTGCCGGAAAATCCGGTGGCGATGAGTTTGCCCGCTTGTTTCAACCGTTCAAGCGCGTCGATCGCCGGGCCGAAGCGGGCGAGCGTCTCGTCCTCGCCGTCCGAATGCAGCAGAAGCACGTCAATGCGGTCGGTGCGAAGACGCTTGAGGCTTCGCTCGACGCTGGCGACGATTGCCGACGGCGAGAAATCGAAGCGCGA
>DASQHM010000062.1:0-8324 GCA_035632095.1 Candidatus Cybelea sp.
CAGCTTACGACGGTCGAAGTCGTTGACGAGCGCACCTTGCGCTGGAAGTTCAGCGCGCCGTGGGCCAGCTTCGTCGGCGTCATTGCCAACGTGCCGGGCTACGTCATGTCGGCCAAGGCGCTGCAGGCCGATGCGGAAAAATACGACACCCAGCCGCAGGGCACCGGCGCATACATGTTGGAGGAGGCAAGCCCCGGCAATTTCCTCAAGTTCAAGCGCAATCCGAATTGGTGGTTCGCCAAAGCAAGCGGCCATCCCGACATGCCGTACTTCGACGGCATCCTGGTGAACATAATCCCGGATCCGGCGGTGCGATTGGCCAATTTGCGCGCCGGCAAGATCGATGCCTTGGTGCTGGACAAGTCGCAATACACGGGTTTGAAGGATGATCCGGACCTCAATATCTATCGCATTCCGGGCAACCACGTGAGTGCGCTGCGCTTCAACGTCACCAAGAGCGTGTTCCAGGACATCCGGCTGCGCAAAGCGGTGAGCCATGCCGTCGACCGCAAAGCCTTGATCGCCGGCACGCAATTCGGCCTGGCGCGATTGGCGAGCTGCATGTATCCGGACGACCATTGGTGCCACAATCCGGAACTCAAGCCGGTGGCGTACGATCCGGACCTGTCAAAGAAACTGCTGGCCGAGGCCGGCTATGCCAACGGCCTGACCGTCAAGGGATACTACATCAACACGACGATGGGCCAGACCATCGCCGAGGCGATCAAGAACATGCTGGGCAAGGTCGGCATCAACTGGGAGGTGGAGCTGATGGCGCCGGCCGCCTCGGCGACGCGCATGCAAAATCTCGACTACGATCTGGCTCAGGGCGGCTGGATCTACATCTACGACCCCGACCTGATGCCGTCCGGCCTGTATGGCCCGGGTGGCGGTTTCAATTTCGGGCGCAGCAAGAACGATGCCGCCATCGCCCTGATCGAGGCCGGCCGTCAAGAGGTCGATATCGAGAAGCGACAGAAGATCTACTGGCAACTTGAGAAGGTGCTCTACGATTCCTACGAAGACGCTTGGCTCTGGTGGGAGGAGAGCGTGGTCGCCTACCGCAAGAACGTCCAAGGCTGGCACCAGGACGGCTTCCTGAAATACAAGGATGCCTGGTTCGCGTCGCATCCGCTTTGGTTCAAGGACGGCAAGGCGTGAAGCCGGTCGCGACCTAGCTCAAAGGGCGACGGCGTGGGTAGCTATATCGGCGTTCGGCTCTTGCACGCCATGGTGATTCTCGCGCTGGTGACGGTGCTGGTGTTCGTCGTCACTCACCTGATCCCCGGCGACGCCATCATGGCCGCGATGGCCGGCAGCGTCGACATGAACGATGCCGCCGTCGTCGCAAAGGTGCGCCACCAGTTCGGACTGGACCGGCCCGTCCTGGTGCAATTCGTCGATTGGCTCGCGCGCTTCGTTCGCGGCGATTGGGGCAGCTCGATCGGCACCGGCGAGAATGTCTTCGACATGTTCATGCGCCGGCTTCCCGTCACGCTGGAGCTGTTTCTCGGCGCATCGCTCTGGTCGGTGGCGATCGGCATTCCGACCGGCATCGTCGGCGCATTGAAGCGCAATTCCTCCGTCGACATGCTGCTGACCGCCGGCTCCATCATCGGCGTCTCGATTCCCGGCTACTGGGAAGCGATCATGCTGATCTATCTCTTGGCCGTGGTCTTCCCTATCGTGCCGCCGTCCGGTTACGTGCCTTTCGCCGTCGACCCGATCATGAATCTCAAGTCGATACTGCTGCCGACCTTCGTGCTTGGGACGCATTCGGGGGGGCTTCTCGCGCGCTACGTCCGATCCAGTCTGCTCGAAGTCATGGGACAGGACTACATCCGTACGGCGCGCGCCAAGGGCCTGTCCGAGCGCGCGCTGATCGCCAGGCACGCCATGAAACCGGCGATGATCCCGGTGGTCACGGTTATCGGACTGTCCTGGGGCGGAATGTTGGCCGGCGCCTTCTTCGTCGAGGTCATTTTTGCCATCCCCGGCCTCGGCAGGATGAGCGTCGACGCCATATTCCAGAAGGATTATCCGGTGGTGCAGGCCACGCTCATCGCGGTCTCGCTGAATGTGCTGCTGGTCAATCTCCTGGTCGACATCCTCTATGGCTATCTCGATCCGCGCATCAGGGTACGGCGATGACGGAAGCCGCCCCTGCCGTATTCATCGCCCCGGCGACGTCGAAAAGCGCCGCGTTGGTCTTGTTGCGCGCCATCGTCAAGCACCGGCTGGCTGCCATCGGCCTGGTGATCATCGTCCTGCTCTGCCTGATGGCCGTATTCGCGCCGCTTCTGGCACCCTACAGTCCCTACGACCAGGATCTCTACAGGGTGCTGGCGGGACCTTCGGCGGAACATTGGTTCGGGACGGACAATCTGGGGCGCGATCTGCTTTCGCGCACCATCTACGGCGCTCGCGTATCGCTGTTCGTCGGCATCGGCAGCACGGCGCTTTCGGCGGCGCTTGGCATCGTCATCGGTCTGTTCGCCGGCTTCAAGGGCGGCGTGGTCGACGCCATCATCATGCGGATCACCGATGCATTTCTCTGCTTTCCGCCGCTCATCTTCATCCTGGCCATGTCGGCGGCGCTCGGCCCCGGGCTGCACAACGTCATGCTGTCCTTCGCGCTTTTCGGCTGGACCGGCTTCGCCCGCATTATCCGCGGCCAAGTGCTGCTGATACGCGAACTGCCGTTCATCGAGGCGGCGCGCTCGGTCGGTGTGCCGCCGCTGCGCGTGATGCGAAAGCACATCCTGCCCAATACGCTGGCGCCGATCATCGTCGCCATCACCATTACGGTCGGCTCCGCGATCCTTGTCGAGGGCGGCGTGTCGTTCCTGGGCCTCGGAGTGCAGCCGCCGACGGCCAGCTGGGGCCGTGAACTCGGCGTCGGTTTCAGGTATCTGGAGACGGTGCCGCTTTTCTCGATAGCGCCCGGACTGATGATCTCCCTCGCTGTCATCGCCTTCAATTTCCTCGGCGACGGCCTCCGCGATGCCCTCGATCCGCGCCTGAAGGGGATGGGATTGCGGCGCATATGAGTCTCGAAACCCGAGCAACGCCACCGCTTCTCAGCGTGCGCGACCTCACCGTCGATTTCCACACCGAAGCGGGAATGATCACGGCGGTCGACGGAATCTCCTTCGATCTGCACGAAGGAGAAATTCTGGCCCTGGTCGGCGAAAGCGGCTGCGGCAAGAGCGCCACCGCGCTGGCGCTGCTCGGACTGATCGCCAATCCGCCGGGTCGCGTGACCGGCAGCAGCGTCAGTTTTCGCGGCCGCGACCTGTTGACGGCGAGCGAGAGCGAAATCCGCGCCATCCGCGGCAATCGAATCGCCATGATCTTCCAGGAGCCGATGACCAGCCTCAATCCCGTGCATACGATCGGCCGCCAGGTCGGCGAACCGCTGCGTCTGCACAAAGGTCTCAGCGACGATTCCCTGCTGGAGAAATGCGTGGCGCTTCTGGAGTCCGTCAACGTTCCGGAACCGCGGCGTCGCCTCGGCGACTATCCGCATCAGTTCAGCGGCGGCATGCGGCAGCGGGTGATGATCGCCATGGGCATGGGTTGCGTGCCCGACATCATCATCGCCGACGAACCTACCACGGCGCTCGACGTCACCATCCAGGCGCAGCTTCTCGAGCTTCTGCGATCGCAGGTGGAACGCCATCGCACGGCACTGATATTGATCACGCACAATCTCGGCATCGTTGCCCGCTACGCCGACCGGGTGAATGTCATGTATGCCGGCCGCATCGTCGAGAGCGCAGGCGCCGACGAACTCTACGCGCGGCCGCGCCATCCCTACACGCTCGGTCTGCTTCGTTCCGTGCCGCGGCTCGATCGACCGGCGGCCGAGAAGCTGTCGCCCATCGAGGGCCAGCCGCCGGACGCGCTCGACATGCCGAGCGGCTGTTCGTTCCATCCGCGCTGCCCCTTCGCCATCGACAAATGCCGCGCCGAGGCGCCGCCGCTCCGGCAAGTCAGCGACACCGGCGCGGCAGCCTGTTGGGTCGACGTCAATGGCTGAGCGTGCCGCGGACAATTTGGTCGAGGTACGCGGTCTTGAAGTCCACTTTCCCGTCCTAAGGGGAATGTTGCGCCGCCGGCTTGCCGGCATAGTGCACGCAGTCGACGGCGTCGACCTCGACATCCGGCGCGGTGAGACCCTCGGCCTGGTCGGCGAGAGCGGCTGCGGCAAGTCGACCCTCGGCCGCGCCATCCTGCAGTTGGTGCGGCCGACGGCGGGCGAGGTTCGATTCGACGGCCAGAAGCTGACCGGGCTCAGCGACGAGGCGCTCCGCCCGCTCCGCCGCAAGATGCAGATGGTCTTCCAGGACCCCTTCAGTTCGCTCAATCCGCGCATGACCGTCGGCGACGCCATCGCCGAACCCATGCTGGTGCATCGCCTCGCAAGCAAGGACGATTGCCGCGACAAGGCGGCGGAGCTGTTCAAAATCGTCGGCCTCAATCCGAACATGCTCGATCGGTACCCCCACGAATTCAGCGGCGGCCAGCGTCAGCGCATCGGCGTCGCCCGGGCGCTCGCCGGCGAGCCGGACTTCATCGTCTGCGACGAACCGGTCTCGGCGCTCGACGTTTCGATCCAGGCGCAGATCGTCAATTTGTTCGAGGAACTGCGGGAACGGCTGCGGCTCACCTATGTTTTCATCGCGCATGATCTTGCCGTCGTCCGCCATCTCAGCGACCGCGTCGCCGTCATGTATCTCGGCCAGATCGTCGAAGTTGCGCCGAAGCAAAGCCTCTATGCAAACCCCCTCCACCCTTATACGCAGGCGCTGCTTTCGGCCGTGCCGGTACCGGACCGGGCCGTGGAAGCGAAGCGAGAGCGCATCCTGCTGCAGGGCGAGGTGCCGAGCCCGCTCAATCCGCCAAGCGGCTGCCGGTTGCATCCGCGTTGCGCCTATGCGCGGCCGGAATGCCGCAGCATCGCGCCGAAGCTGCAGCGCCGGGCGGACGGGCACTGGGTCGCCTGTCACCTTTACGGCGAGGCGCCGTCGGGTGCGAGCACCAATTAGCCTCCAATCGGACGCGAGTGCGCGGCCGGCGGCCTTGCGGCCTGCTTGTTGCCGGTTTCGCGGAATATCGGCTTTTGACTTTAGTATCTGGACTAGGCTTTCGGCCGAAACGTAGGGGGAGCAGACGCATGGTCGGCGGCGCGGACATCCGTTTTGACTTCATTGTCGTAGGCGCGGGATCGGCGGGCGCGGCGCTGGCGGCGCGGTTGAGCGAAGATGCGCGCAACCAGGTCCTGTTGCTGGAAGCGGGACGCGCCAGCCACCCCTACACGCGATTTCCGATCAGCTTCGGGCTGCTGCTCGACAATCCGGCGGCCAATTGGCTGTATCGCTCGACGCCGGAACCGAACACCAACAACCGCGAGATACCCGTGCCGCGCGGCCGGGTGCTGGGCGGATCGAGCGCGATCAACGGGCTGGTGTACGTGCGGGGACAGCCGCTCGACTACGACACCTGGGCGCAGATGGGAGCGCGTGGCTGGAGCTGGCAAGATGTGGCGCCAGTTTTCCGGCGGATGGAGGATTTCGAGCGCGGCGACGGCGCTGTGCGCGGCGCGGGCGGGCCGCTGCACGTTTCCGAAGTGCCGGATCAGAACCCGCTATACGACGCGCTGTTCGAGGCGGGCGTGGCCGCGGGCTATCGGCGGAACCCCGACTACAACAGCGAGGACCAGGAAGGCATCGTCAAGACGCAGGCGACGATCCGGCGCGGCATCCGGATGAGCACGGCGCATACCTATCTGCGCCCGGCGCGCAGGCGGGCGAACCTGCATATCGTCACCGAGGCGGTGACGCTTCGCGTCATGCTCGAAGGCACGCGGTGCGTGGGGGTGGTGTATGAGCGGGCCGGACAGGCGGTGGAGGCGCGGGCGGGCCGCGAAGTCATCCTGTGTGCCGGGGCGGTGGCTTCGCCGCAGCTCCTGGAACTGTCGGGGATCGGGCGTCCGGAGGTGTTGCGGACGCACGGGATCGCGGTGCGGCACGAGCTGCCTGCCGTGGGCGAAAATTTCCGCGACCACCTGATCGAGCGCATCCAGTGGAAAGTGACGGTTCCGAGCGTGTCCTACAACACGCGCGCGCATGGCGTGGCGTTGGCCGGCGAGGCGCTGCGCTATCTGTTCACCCGAGGCGGATTCTTCAGCCTGCCCTCGGCGCCGATGCTGGCGTTCCTGAAGACGCGGCCCGAGCTGGAGACGCCGGATGTTCAGATGCACATCGTTCCCTATGTCATCAAGAACCCGAAGAAGCGGCAGTTGCACCATTTCCCGGGCATGACGATGGCGTGCTACCAGCTGAGGCCGGAAAGCCTGGGCTCTATCCATATCCGCTCGGCCGATCCGCGCGATCAGCCGGCAATCCGGTTCAATTTCCTGGCCGATCCCATCGACCGGCGGACAATGGTCGACGGATTCCGGATGATGCGGCGCATCGTGGAGACGCGGCCGATGGACAAGTATCGAGGCGCTGAGTTTTCACCCGGGCCCGATATCCAGAGCGATGACGAGATCCTTGATTGGATCCGGAGGAATTCGGAGACCGCGTTTCACCCAATCGGCACGTGCCGCATGGGGCCGGGGCCGAATGCGGTGGTCGACGACCATTTGCGGGTGCATGGGCTCGCCGGACTGCGCGTGGCCGATGCGTCAATTTTTCCCACCATGCCATCGGGCAACACCAACGCGCCGAGCATCATGGTCGGCGAGAAGGCCGCGGATATGATCCGGGCGGGGTAAGGAGCCGGGACGGCGGCGCACGGCGCACCAGGACGGCCTCGGACTTGCCGCGCAGGGGCCGTGTGCGCTGCCGACGCTGCCGGCATGACCGTTGCGCAGGCAGCCCAGACGGCGCAACGCGCCGGCGTTCGGACGTTAATGCTCACTCATTGCGTGGCCCCGCTGCTTCCCGGCCAGGAAGATGCGTGGCGAGCGCTCGCCCGTGTGCGTTTTTCAGACGACATCGTACATGGTGACGATCTGGCGTCCGTCAAAGCGGCCGCGCAGGCTGGACCAGTGCAATAAGGGCGGGCCGGAAGGCGATCGCCCCTGCCGCGTCCGGGCTTTCGCAGCTGCCGGCCCGGGCCGGCATTGCGCTTGGCCGAAGGAATTCCGCGCGCGGTCCTGGATAACGTGTTACCCAGTCGGCCTGATCGCTCGATCTTGGTCTTGGATGCGAAATGAACGACGGCGATTGGGCGCGTGATCCCGGCGCGCAAGCGTCTCGCCCCAGACTCCCCCGTGGTATCTGGGCGCTCGGCTTCGTCAGCATGCTCATGGACATTTCGTCCGAAATGATTCATGGCCTGCTTCCGGTGTTTCTCGTCTCCGTCCTCGGCGCGAGCACCGCAACCGTCGGTCTGATCGAAGGCGTCGGCGAAGCCACCGCTTCGATTTCGAAACTGTTCTCGGGCTGGGCCAGCGATCGCCTAGGCAAGCGCAAAGTCTTGACCGTCATCGGATATGGGATGGCGGCCTTGTCCAAACCGCTCTTCGCCGTTGCGCCGACGTCGTCGTGGGTACTAGCGGCTCGGTTTTCGGACCGGGTCGGCAAGGGCATCCGCGGCGCGCCGCGGGACGCCTTGATCGGCGATATGGCGCCCGCCGAACTGCGCGGTGCGGCCTATGGCCTCAGACAGTCCCTCGACACGGTTGGCGCCTTTGCCGGACCGCTGATCGCCGTAGCGCTGATGGCGCTGCTTAGCGACAACTTCCGCCTCGTCTTCTGGCTTGCCGTCATTCCCGGGTTTGCTGCCGTAGCCGTTCTGGTTGTCGCCGTCCGGGAGCCGGCTCAGGCGCGGCCGGTCGCCGAAGCTCGGGCGCCGATCCGCCGGGCAGAGCTCGGCCGTCTTGGTGGCCTGTTCTGGGGCGTCGTTGCCGTTGGAACCATTCTGACCCTTGCCCGTTTCAGTGAGGCCTTCCTGATCCTCCGCGCCGGAGCAGTTGGATTGCCCGCCGCGTATGCGCCGTTGGTGTTGGTGGTCATGAACGTCGTCTACGCCGCCTTGGCCTATCCGATGGGCGCTTTATCGGATCGCGTGGATCGAAGGCTCCTGCTGGTCGCCGGATTCGCGGTCTTGATTCTCGCCGACATCGTGCTCGCGTTCGCGCCGGGCATTTGGATCGTGATGCTCGGCGTCGGCCTTTGGGGCCTGCACATGGGAATGACCCAGGGTCTGCTCGCGGCGCTCGTCGCCGACACGGCGCCGGAGGCGCTGCGGGGCACCGCGTTTGGTGTGTTCAATTTCGCGAGTGGAGTCGCACTCTTGTTCGCAAGCCT
>DASQHM010000063.1:0-2996 GCA_035632095.1 Candidatus Cybelea sp.
CCCGCGGGCAAGGAGTATTCGCGCACAGCAATGCCCAGGCCGGCGCCCAGGTTCATGTCGTCCCGGTCCTGGACGATCCATCCCGCCGCCGTCAGCAGTTCATCGATGATCTGTCGCGCGCGCGCTTCGGGGGTCATGCCATTGGCGGAATTGAGCAAACTTCTATGATTCGTATCATGTGTGGGTGCATTTTTCGCGGAAAAATACACAATTCGCGAACAATCACTATTGTCCTTCCGACGAGGATGCGCATACTTATGCACATAATTGATGGAGGCGACTATGGAGAAGCCCGCGCCGTTGCAATCCGGCAAGAAGGCCGTGCGCCGAAGGTCCGAGCGGCGCCGCGCCACCAACGTGTCCCTCGACGCCAAGCTGCTGGATGAAGCGCGCGCGCTTGCGGTCAACGTCTCGCGCGCGTGCGAGCGGGGACTGGCGCTGCAAATCGCCGAGGAGCGGGCGAAGCATTGGCGCAAGACAAACCGGGCGGCGATCGAATCGTCCAATGATTTTGCGGCGCGTCTCGGCTTGCCGCTCGCCCGCTATCGCCAGTTCTGATGGCGCAGTTTGATTTCTACGACGACCCGGGCGGCGGCGGTTATCTGCTCGATGTGCAGGCGGACTTGCTCGACGGCCTTAATACGCGCGTGGTCGTGCCGCTGATGCCCAAGAAGAGCGCCCCCCGATCCGCGGCAATCCTGAACCCCTTATTCGTCATCGATGACGCCGAGTTCATCCTGGTTACGCAGTTCATGGCGGCGATCCCGGCGCATGAGCTGCAACGGCGCGCCGGCACGTTGGCCCATCAACGCTACGCCTTGCTGCGGGCGATCGACATGGTCTTTGTCGGCTTGTAAGTCATTGCGTTTTAGACATTTTTTCTCGGCCGAAGAGCCGGCACCTGCTGAGGCCGGCGGCAAAGCGGGCCGCAGCCGTTGACTTGGGCGCGGCGTCCCGACATGGTGCGGGACTTCGCGCCGCGGTGCGGGGGCTACGGAGGCGATCATGAGTTTCACCATTGTCGAGCAGGCGCCGGCGCGGCTGAACCGCTCGGAGCTGTCGGTTCCCGGTTCGAGCACCAAGATGTTCGAGAAGGCGGCGCAAAGCTCGGCCGACATCGTCTTCCTCGATCTCGAGGACGCGGTCGCGCCCGACGACAAGCCGGCCGCGCGCAAGAACGTCATCGCCGCCATCAACGACATCAATTGGGGCAACAAGACCCTCTCGGTCCGCATCAACGGCCTCGACACGCATTACATGTACCGCGACGTGGTCGACGTGCTGGAGCTGGCCGGCGAGCGGGTCGATCTCATCATGATCCCGAAGGTCGGCACCGCCGCCGACATCTACGCCCTCGACATGCTGGTCACGCAGATCGAAACCGCCAAGCGCCGCAAGAAGCGCATCGGCTTCGAGATGATCATCGAGACCGCGCTCGGCATGCAGAACGTGCACGAGATCGCCGCGGCGTCGAAGCGGAACGAGTCGCTGCACTTCGGCGTCGCCGACTATTCGGCCTCGACGCGGGCACGAACCACCAACGTGGGCGGCCCCAATCCCATGTACGGCGTGCTGACCGACAAGCTGCCTGGCTCAGACCAGCGCGAGTTCTATTGGGGCGACATGTGGCACTACGCCACCGCGCGCATGGTCGTGGCCGCGCGCGCCAACGGTCTGCGCCCGGTCGACGGTCCGTTCGGCGACTTCAAGGACGCGGACGGCTACGTGGCGCAGGCCAATCGCGCCGCCGTGCTCGGCTGTGAAGGCAAATGGGCCATCCATCCTTCGCAACTCGATTTGGCCAACAAGGTGTTCAGCCCGTCCGAGGCCGAAGTGGCGCAAGCCCGGCGCATTCTCCTCGCCATGGACGAGGCGAAGCGCGACGGCCGCGGCGCCGTGGCGCTCGACGGCAAGCTCATCGACATCGCCTCGATCCGCCAGGCGGAGGTCATGGTGCGCAAGGCGGAAGCCATAACCGGCCGCTGATCCCCTTGACGATGCCCGCATCGGCCCCGGTCGCCGGCCCATGAACACCTACCTCGACTTCGAAAAGCCGCTGGCCGAGCTGGAAGGCAAGATCCGCGAACTCGAGCACACGGCCGAGGGCAACGCCTCGGTGAACATCGCCGAAGAGGTCGGCCGCCTGAAGACCAAGGCCGATCAAATGCTGCGCGCGACCTACGCCAAGCTGACGCCGTGGCAAAAGATGCAAGTGGCGCGCCATCCCGACCGTCCGCATTTTCAGGACTATGTAGCCGCGCTGTTCGAGGACTTCACGCCGCTGGCCGGCGACCGGCTGTTCGGCGACGACAGGGCCATCGTCGGCGGCCTCGGACGCTTCCGCGGGCGCTCGGTCATGGTGATCGGCCACGAAAAGGGCCGCGGCACGGACGGTCGCGTCGAGCACAATTTCGGCATGGCCCGGCCCGAGGGCTATCGCAAGGCGGTGCGGCTCATGCATATGGCGGACAAATTCCGCCTGCCGGTGATTACGCTGATCGACACGCCGGGCGCGTTTCCCGGCGCCGACGCGGAGGCGCGCGGCATCGCCGAAGCGATTGCGCGCGGCATCGAAGCCTGCCTCGACCTGCGCGTGCCCGTCGTCTCTGCGATCGTGGGCGAGGGCGGTTCGGGCGGGGCCATCGCGGTCGCCCCGGCCAACCGCGTGCTGATGCTGGAGCACGCGGTCTATACCGTGGCGACACCCGAAGCCTGCGCGTCGATCCTTTGGCACGCGGCCGACAAGGCGCAGGAAGCCGCGGAAGCCCTGAAGCTCACCGCTCGCGATCTGCTCAAGCTGAAGGTGATCGATCGGATCGTGTCGGAACCGCTCGGCGGGGCCCACCGTTCACCCGCCGAGACCATCGAAGCGGTCGGACAAGCCATCGACGAGGCGTTGCGCGGCCTGGTCGCGGTCGAGCCCGGCGTGCTCCGCGAATCGCGCCGGCGCAAGTTTCTCGACATGGGCCGCGAGATCGAGTGAAGCGCGCTAGAGC
>DASQHM010000064.1:0-58933 GCA_035632095.1 Candidatus Cybelea sp.
GCCGGCGAAGCGGCAAGTGATCCAAGTGCCGAATACCTTCATCGGCCTGTCCTGGCTGCCGGACGGCAAGTCCTTCGCCGTCGCCGGCGGCGTGAACGACAACGTGCACCTGTTCACGGCGTCGGGTGATCGATTCGAGGAATTGCAGCCGCCGATCACGCTCGGTCACAAGGCCGGCCTCGGGATCGACATTCTGCCCGTGGCCGCCGGGTTGGCGTCCGATCCGGAGGGACGGCGGCTGCTGGTGGCGAACTACTCCAACGACTCGGTCACCCTCGTCGATCTGGAAAAGCGGAGCGCCGTCGCCGAATTGGACTTGCGGCCGGGCAAGAACGATCCCGCCAAGTCGGGCGTCGCGGGCGGCGAGTATCCCTTGGCCGTCGTGTGGCAAAGCGCGTCCAAGGCCTATGTGACGAGCCAGCGCGACCGGGAAATCGTGATCCTTGCCATCGACGGCGAACGCATGCGGGTCGCCCGGCGCATCAAGACCAAAGGCCAGCCGAACCAGATGATATTGAATCGCGCCGGCGACCGGCTCTATGTGGCTTGCGACAATTCCGACAGCATCGCGGTGATCGACACGGCCCGCGATGCCTTGGAAGCCGATATTCCCGCCGTCGCGCCGCAGGCGGTCTTCGCCAATGCCGAGGGCTTGCGCGGGGCCAATCCGAACAATCTCGCGCTCTCGCTCGACGAGCGCACGCTCTTCGTCAGCAACGGCGGCTTGAACGCCGTGGCGGTAGTGCAATTGGAGGCCGGCGAACTCGGCGCATCGGCGGGCGCCGCGCCGGCCAGGACCAAATCCGACGATGACGGCGACAGCGGCGTCCCGGTGCGCCAGAGCCGCGTGATCGGATTGATTCCGACCGGATGGTACCCGAACGCGGTGGCGCTGGGCAGCGGCGGGCGCACGCTCTTCGTGGTGAATGGCAAGAGCGATCCGGGGCCAAACCCCGGCGCCTGCCGCAATACTTACGATTCGAGTCCGCCGGCGCTAGCAGGTTGTTACTCGCAAAACCAATACGTCTGGCAATTGGAGAAGGCCGGGTTTCTGACCATGCCGGTGCCGAACGCGGCGACCCTGGCCCGTCTCACGTGGCAGGTGGCGGCGAACGACAACTTTCCCGCTGCGCGCCGCTTCGACGCGCACGCCGAATTGCTCGGCTTCCTCAAGTCGCGCATCCGCCACGTGATCTACGTGATCAAGGAGAACCGCACCTACGACCAGGTTCTTGGCGATCTCGATATCGGCGACGGCGATCCGCGGCTCGCGCTGATGGCCGGTCCGATCAGCCCCAATCATCACCGGCTGGCGCGCCAATTCGTCACGCTCGACCATTTCTTCGACAGCGGCGAAAGCAGCAACGTCGGCTGGAACTGGACCACCGCCGCGCGTGCGACCGACTATGTGGAGAAGAACGCGCCGGTGAACTACGCGCGGCGGGGATTGCAATACGATCTCGAAGGCACCAATCGCAACATCAATGTCGGCCTGCCCACTTTGGCGGAGCGCAAGGCGGTCGTGCCGGCAACGCCGGACGATCCGGACGTCATGCCCGGAACGGCCGATGTCGCCGCGCCCGACGCACCCTTGGGCGTTGCCGGCGCCGGGTACTTGTGGGACGCGGCGCTTCGCGCCGGACTCACGTTGCGCAACTACGGCTTCTACGGCGATCTGCTGACCTACGATCCGAAGCAGCCCGGCTACGTTCCGCCGCTTCGCGAGCCGTTCAAGGAGGGCCGCAAGGTCTTCGTGCCGACCAAGCAATCGCTGGCGCCGGTCACCGATCCCTATTTCCGCGGCTTCGACATGCGCTACGCCGATTTTTGGCGCATCCGCGAATGGGAACGGGAATTCGACGAATACGAGCGCCGGAACGATCTGCCGAACCTCGTGCTGGTGCGCCTGCCGCACGATCACACCGGGAGCTTCAACGACGCCGCCGACGGAGTAAACACGGTGGAGACCCAATGGGCCGACAACGACTACGCGCTCGGCCGCCTGGTGGAGCGCGTCGCTTCAAGCCCGTTCCGGGACGACACACTGATCTTCGTGGTGGAAGACGATGCGCAGGACGGCGCCGATCACGTGGACGCGCATCGCTCGATCGCGTTCGTGCTCGGACCATACGTGAAACAGGGCGCGCTGGTGACCCATGGCTACACCACGGTCAACATGCTTCGCACCATCGAGGGCGTGCTCGGCATTCCGCCGCTCGGGCTGAACGACGGCCTGGCCGAACCCATGGCCGAGGTGTTCGACCGCAGCGTGACGAAATGGAGCTATACCGCGCTGGTGCCCGAGGTGCTGCGCACGACCGCTTTGCCGCTGCCGCCGAAGAACGGCTCACAGCGCGGCGATGCCGATCCGCTGGACGGGTGCTTTGCCAGGCCCAAACGCAGCGCCGCCTATTGGGCGCGCGCCATGCGCGGACAGAACTTCGACCAGGAGGACCAGCTCGACGTCGCGCGCTACAACTTGGCGCTCTGGGCCGGCTTGAAGGGCGACTCGGAACCGCCGCCGTACCGCCACGGACGCGACCTCAGCCAAGCCCGTGCGGCGTTGCTCACGGCTTGGCGCGCGGAACTCCGCTGCGCCAACTAGCGCCCTAGTGACGGAACTGCATGCGGCGCGGCGCTACGCCGCGGCCTCGTCCTTCTTGCCGCTGACGTAAGCCTTTGCCGCGTGCTCGGAGCAATACGGCTTGCCGGGCACGGCGATCTTGCCGCAGAAGTGGAAGCCCGGCTGGCCCGGATGGCCGAGCGGCCATTGGCAGGCGGCGCCCGACTTCGGCATGCTCAACACCTTCATCGGCGCGGGCTGTTGCGGCTGCGACTGCGGGATCGTCTTCACCGCGATCCGGACCGGCGGGTTTTTGATCGGCGACGGCCTCGCCGGCAGGTGCAGCCGATGCGCCTTGCCGACCACCGCATTTTTTGAAATGCCCAATTTCCGGCCGATTTCTGCGGTCGAAAGCCCCTCCTTCCAAAGCGCGGAAAGCTGCTCGATGCGGGTTTCGGTCCAAATTGATTCGGGGGTCATTGGCGCACCATCCGTTGTATGGAAACCGACAGTACCCCCAAGATACAGTCGCGTTTGGGCGACCGGCAAGGGCAATATTGCCCCCAGGCATAAGAATCAGGTGGACAGAATCCCGCCGTCCCAGCGGTTTCCAAGCAGTACGGCGGCCACCGCACCGCCGAGCGACATCAGCGCCATGGCGAGGAACGCGCCGGAAGCGCCGGTGTTTGCATAGAGATAGCCTGCGCCGAGCAGCGCCAGTGCCATGGCCACGCCGTTCGTCATCGCCGAATAGAGGCTCTGCGCCGAGGCCGAGAACCCGGCCGGGATGGCGCGGCTCATGAAGTGCATCGCGCCGAGATGGGTGGCGGCGAACGTCAGCGAGTGGAGAGTCTGCACGGCGACAAGGGCCATCAGCGACGTGCTGAGCGCGATGGTCGGCCAGCGCACCAGGCCCGCCACCGCGCCGAGCAGGATCAGATTGGTCGGGCTGATGCGGCGGAACAAGGAGCCGCTGACGAAGAACAGCGCGATTTCCAGCACGACGCCTTCCGACCAGAGCAGGCCGATGATGCTTTCGCCGTAGCCGATGCTGCGCAGATGCAGCGTGAAGAACCCGTAGTAGGCGGCGTGACTGGCGAAGATCAGGCTGGTGCCGCCGACGAACAGAGCAAACAGCCGCATTCGGAGCAGGCGCGCAAGGGGGATGCCATGCGCCGGTTCGGCGCGCGCCGTGCGCCGGTCGGGCAGCAGATGTCCGCAAAGCGCGTTCGCAGCCAGCAACGCCAGCACCAAGACCAGGACAAGCTCGCTGCTGTGCCCTTGCAATATCCAGCCGCCCAAGGCCGTGGCGGCCATGAAGCTGATGGAACCCCAGACGCGGATACGTCCGTAATCGAGCTTCTCCGCATAGGCCGTCAGCAGCGTAAGATTGTCGAACAGCGGCCCGACCGGCGCCCAGGTGAAGCCGAACAGCAGACTGATTGCGACGAGCCACGCGAAGTCGGGCGCGAATGCGAACAGCGAGAAGCTGGCAAGGCTGATCCAGCCGAGCAAGACGATGGGCCGTCGCCGCTCGCCCAGCCGGTCGGCCATATGCGCGACCCACGGATTGGCGACAATGCGGACGCAGACGCCGGCGGCGATGAGCACGCCGATCCCCGCGGCTCCTTGCCCATGGGACGCCAGCCACACGGGCCAATAGGGCAGGTGCACTCCGCCGATCGAGAACATGGTGGTGTAGTAGAGCGCGAGAGGCCAAGCCTGCGCGCCGGCACCGGGCGAAAACAATTTGCGGGCTGAGGAGATCATGCGAATCGCCGGCGGCAGCTTAGCGGATTGTGCAGGGCGCCGTCGTGGCGCACAATGTTTCAGGGGGCGCTGCCGCATTGCGATGGAGTGACGTCATGGCGGTTAAGCCGAACACCTCGAATTCGCCGGAATCGCCGAAGGCGCCGGACTCGCACGACGATCGCGATCCCAACGATGACGGACCCGAGGCCGGCTTTGCGTCGCCGGCGTGCTTTGCGCACGAAGTCGATCCGGCGTATTTCGAAGCGCCCCGGCCGGTCCCCGCCGACGAGCTCGTGACGTTTCTCAACACGTTGCTCGAGGCTGAGCGGGCCGGCGCCAAGACTATCGCCTACTATTTGAACGATGCGCCGGAAGGTCCACTAAAGGACGCGTTGCACGCCGTCGGCCGCGACGAGGCGCGCTATGCGGCGCTGCTCACCCGGCTCGTCCGGCAATCCGGCGGCGAGCCCAGCCTCGCCACGGGCAGCTTCTTTGCCAAGGCGAAGGCCCTGGCCGACCAGAAGGAGCGCCTGCAGTTCCTGAACCGCGGCCAAGGCTGGGTGGTGCGCAAGCTTGCCGAGATGCTGCCCCGGCTCTCCGACCCGGCCATGCGCGAGGCCCTGGCCGAGATGCACGCCACCCACGTGGCCAATATCCGGGCTTGCGAGCGGCTGATTTCCTAATTTCAGTCAATACCTTAAGTGAAATTACGATCTGGTCTGCTTGCGCGCCCCGCGCAGCAAGCGAGCATTTGGATGTATATAGATTCTACCCATCACTATATATAACGGTCAGGTAACGAGGGGGAGTTTTGACAGCGCAGGCAAGCCGTAATATTTAATCCCAAGTATCTAGTTTTGGGGGCCTGCCGTGAGTCAACTGAACGTACTTCTGGCCGATGACCAGACCCTGTTTCGCGAGGGCCTGAAGCGCCTATTGGGCGACCTGGGCGAACCGGTGACCATCCACGAGGCGGACGACCTGGCCGGCATCGTGGCGCTGACCGAGCGCATTCCGGAAATCAATTTCATCGTCCTCGACTGGGCCATCGCCGGCGTGAACGGCGTCGGCGGTTTGGCGCGCGTTCGCCAGCTATCGCGCGGCGCGCCCGTCGTCGTGCTCTCGGCATCGACCCGCTGGCAGGATGCGAAGGCGGCGCTGTCGGGCGGCGCCGCCGGCTACGTGCCGAAGACGTCAAACGCGCAAGTGCTGCTAGGCGCGCTGCGGCTGGTTCTCGCCGGCGGCATCTATCTGCCGCCGCTGCTGCTCGAATCGAACGAGGCGGCGGAGCACGCGCGCGTGTCGGCGGACGCGGCGGCGGCCGGTCTGACGCGCCGCCAGCTCGAAGTCCTGGTGCTGCTCAGCGACGGCAAGACCAACCGGCAGATCGCCGAACACTTGAGCCTTTCCGAAGGCACCGTGAAGCTGCACGTGGCAGCGGTGTTCAAGGCGCTCAAGGTTCACAGCCGCACGCAGGCGGTCATGCTCGCCAATCGCATGGGGCTGATCCCCGATCTCAACGCGCGGCGCGCCGTGGATACGGCACGGTGATATCTGGCGCTTCGGAGTTTCGGGAAGAAAAGACCGCGCCGGCCACCTTTGGGGGGAACAGGGAGTACCGGAGACGCAACGACCGGGACTAGGGAGGAAGGAAACGGCCGGCGCGGAGGTTCAAGAGACGAACCGAACTGTGACGCTCACAGTCTCGGGCAATTCCGGCCAGTCCGAAGTGACCGCAATCACAATCCCGTTGGATCGCTTCCGTCGCTCCGCAAGTCCTGGGCGCGATTGATGATTCGGACGGTCTCCGGCCATAGCGCGTGGTCCGCGAGCGATGATTTGGCTACCCAGTTGACTTCCGCCGCGTCGCCGCCGGCCTTGGCGTCGCCTGAAACCCATTCGGCGGTGAAATCGATCAGCGTGTAGTGATAGACGACGCGGCCGTCGCCGCCCCGTTGAATGGAGTCGAGCACCTCGATCAGTCGCGGCTCGCCGATATGCACGCCGGTTTCTTCCAGAACTTCGCGCCGAGCCGTGTCCGCGACGGTCTCGCCGATCTCCTGCGCTCCCCCTGGCAAGCTCCATTGGCCGGCGCGCGGGGCCTTGCCGCGCCGGATCAACAGCACCTGATCGCCGCGCCATACCACGACGCCGACGGCGGCGATGGGCCGGTCGGGATATTCCCGCTGCATGGCTTTGTCTCCTCGGGCGTTGGCGCGCTTGTTAAAGGGCCGCTTTCATCGTATCGAGGGAAGAGGAGGTGCGCCAAGCATGAGTGACGCGGTGCCGCAATTCGATCCGACGCAGCAGAGCGTCATTGACGATCCGTATCCCGCGTTCCATACGCTGATGGAACGCGATCCGGTGCATTTCAGTCCCGCCGTCGGCGGCTGGGTTCTGACGCGCTACGACCATGTGCGCGCGGCGTTGCGCGACCCGCGCCTGTCGGCAGACCGGATCCGCCCCTTCATCGACCACTTGCCGGGCGACCAGCGCCGCGAACTCGCCGATCTCGGCCATCATCTGTCCCTTTGGGCGGTGTTCAACGATCCGCCCGTGCACACGCGGCTTCGCGGCCTGATGAACAAGGCGTTCACCTCGCGCGCGGTGGCGGCATTGCGGCCGCGCATCCAGGGCATCGTCGACGATCTGCTCGACGCCGTGGCGGCGAAGGGCGAAATGGATGTCATCCGCGATTTCGCCTATCCGCTGCCGGCGACGGTGATTGCCGACATGCTGGGGGTGCCGCGAAGCGACGTGCATCTGCTGAAGCAATGGTCCGATCAGCTCAACGCCTTCGTCGGCGGCGCGCGGGCCACGGCGGACAAATACCGCATTGCCGCGCAAGGCATCGCGGAGATGACCGATTATTTCCGGCGCTTCATCGACGAGCACCGGCGCCGGCCGCGCGAGGACGTGTCCTCGGCGCTGATCGCGGCCGAGGCGGAAGGCGAGCACCTCACGGCTGACGAGTTGGTGGCGACCTGCGTGCTGCTGCTGTTCGCGGGGCATGAGACGACCACGCATCTGATCGGCAACGGCGTCCTGGCGCTCTTGCGCCACGCCGACCAGCTAGCCGACTTGCGAGCGAACCTCGCCAACGAAGCCGTGGTCGAATCCGCCGTGGAGGAAATGCTGCGCTGGGACGGGCCGTCGTTGTCGCAGGCGCGCATCGTGGCCGAGGACTTCGAGTTGGACGGCAAGCGCTTGCGGACGGGCGAACGCGTGTTCCTGATGATTGCCGCGGCCAATCGCGATCCGCGCGCCTTCGCCGATCCGGACCGCTTCGACATTCGCCGCGCCGACAACCGTCATCTGACCTTCGGCTACGGCATCCATTTCTGCATCGGCGCGCCTTTGGCGCGGCTGGAAGGGCAGGTGGCGTTCCCGGCCTTGCTCCGGCGCTTCGACAAGCTGCATTTGCTGCCGCGGGAATTGCGCTGGTCCGACAACCTGGTGTTTCGCGGCATGCACGACCTCGCGGTGGGCTTCAGCCGCGCGGCCTGAGGCTGCGCGCCGCGCTCAGCCGCCCTTGTTGCGCACCATGGTCTTCGCGCGGCGTTCGAGCCACCAGCCGTACGGCGCCGGCCAAAGCTGCCAGGCATCGTCGCCTTCAAGCGCCATCGCCGCGTGCAACGGCCAGTTGGCTTCATAGAGCGCCTCGCGGCCGATGGCGACGAGATCGGCGTCGCCGGCCTGCAGCACCGCTTCCGCCTGCTCCGGCTGCAGGATCAATCCGACAGCCTGGGTGGCGATGCCGGCTTCGCGCCGCACTTGCGCCGCGAAGGGCACCTGGAAGCCGGGCCCGCGCGGCACGCGGGCCGCGGTCGCGGAGCCTTCGATGCCGCCGGAGGAGCAATCGATCACGTCGACGCCGATGCGCTTGAGCTCGCGCGCCAGCGCCACGGTGTCCTCGATCCGCCAGCCGATGCCGGTCACCGCGTCGATCGAAGAAACGCGCACGAACAGCGGTTTGTCCGCGGGCCAGACCGAGCGCAGCGCCTCGGCCAGCTCCAGCGCGAAGCGCATGCGGCCTTTGAGCTCGCCGCCGTAAGCATCCTTGCGGCGATTGCTGCGCGGCGACAGGAACTCGTGCACTAGATAGCCGTGGGCGCCATGCATCTCCATGACCTCGAAGCCGGCGGCGAGAGCGCGCCTTGCCGCGGCGACGAAACTGTCCTGCACGCTCTTGATCTCGGCCACCGTCAACGCGTGCGGCGCCAGCCAGCCCGTGTCCATGGGCTCGTCACTTGGGCCGACGATTTCCCACGGCTCCTCGCCCCGCTCCGTATCACTCGAATCCATCGGCCCGTTGCCATGCCAGGGCCGCTGCATGCTGGCCTTGCGTCCCGCATGGGCGAGCTGGATCGCGGGCACGGCGCCTTGGCTCTTGACGAACGCGGCAATGCGGGCGAGCGGCGCGATGTGGCGGTCTTCCCAGATACCGAGATCGCCGTGGGTGATCCGCCCGCGCGCCTCCACCGCCGTCGCCTCGGTGAAGACGAGGCCGGCGCCGCCGACGGCGAACTTGGCCAGATGCGCGAAATGCCATTCTCCCGCCGTGCCGTCGACGGCCGAATATTGGCACATGGGCGCGATGACCAGGCGATTGCGCAAGGTCACGCCGCGAATCCGGATCGGCGTGAACAGTTTCGAGCGCGGCGTGAAACTCATGCGCGGCGGGCGTGGACGGCGCGCCACACGCGCTCGGGCGTCGCCGGCATGTCTACGTTGGTGACGCCGAACTCCTTCAGGGCATCGACCAGCGCGTTGATGACCGCGGGCGCCGCGCCGACGGAGCCCGCCTCGCCCGCGCCCTTCACGCCAAGCGGGTTGGTGGTGCAGGGCACTTCGTTCAGTTGGAAACGGAATGCCGGCAGATCGTCGGCGCGCGGCATGCAGTAATCCATGAACGATCCGGTGAGGAGCTGCCCGCTGGCATCGTCGTAGACGGCTTGTTCGAGCAACGCCTGGCCGACCCCTTGCGCGATGCCGCCGTGCACCTGGCCGGCAACGATCATCGGATTGATGACGCGGCCCATGTCGTCCACCACCGTGTAGCCGACCAGAGCGACCTGCCCCGTATCCGGATCCACCTCGACCTCGGCGATATGACAGCCGTTCGGAAACGTGCCCGAAGCGGCGAAGTTCGACTCCGCTTCCAGGCCGGCCGGCGCGCCGGCGGGGAGGTTCTTCGGATCGCGCGCCGCCTGCGCCACGTCCATGATCCCGACCTTGCGGTCGGTGCCGGCGACGCGGAATGTGCCGGCGTCGAATTCGATGTCGACCGACGCCGCTTCGAGCAGATGACCCGCGACCTGCTTGCCCTTGGCGACTATGATATCGGCCGCGCCGAGCAAGGCGCCGCCTTCGGAATAGAGCGAACGCGCGCCGCCGGTGCCGCCGCCGGTCTTGATGGCGTCGCTATCGCCCTGGATCACGCGGATCTTGTCGAAGGGAACGCCGAGGCGTTCCGACACCAACTGCATATAGCCGGTCTCGTGACCTTGGCCGGTCGATTGCGTGCCGACCAGGACGCTTACGCTGCCGTCGGCTTCGAAGCGGATCTCCGCCCGCTCCTCGGTCGGACCGGCGGTCGCCTCCAGATAGCAGCCGATGCCGATGCCGCGATACTTGCCTTGGCGGCGGGCGGCCGCGGCGCGTGCCGGGAAGCCGTCCCACCCGGCCGCCTTCATGGCGAGTTCCATGTTCTGCTGGAAGGCGCCCGAGTCGTAGTTCAATCCGGTCGGCGTCGCATAGGGGAAGGCGCTCGGCTGAACGAAATTGCGCTTCCGGAGTTCGGCCGGCGCGATGTTCATTTCGCTGGCCGCCGTGTCGAGCAGGCGCTCCACCAGGTAGTTCGCTTCCGGCCGTCCGGCGCCGCGATAGGCATCGACCGGCACCGTGTTGGTGAACACGCCCTTCACCTCGGCCGAGATCAGCGGCGTCGCATACTGCGACGACAGCACGCGCGTGCCGGCGACCGTGGGAATGAACGGCGAGAACGTGGAAAGATAGCCGCCGAGCCCGGCCAGGGTGGTGACGCGGAGTGCCAGGATCTTGCCCGAGGCGTCGAACGCCATCTCGCCCTTGGTGAGATTGTCGCGGCCTTGCGTGTCGGAGAGGAACGCCTCGCTCCGCTCGCTGGTCCAACGCACCGGGCGGCCGATCTTGCGCGCCGCATAAGCGACCAGTGCCTGCTCGGCATAGAGAAAAAGCTTCATGCCGAAGCCGCCGCCCACGTCCGGCGTCACAACGCGGATTTTTTCCTCGGCCACCTTCAGGACCGCGCCGGCCAAAAGCCCCTTCACCAGATGCGTGCCTTGCGTATTGGCATAGACCGTGAAGCGCCCGCTCTTTGCGTCGTATTCGCCGATGGCGACGCGCGGCTCCATGGAGGCTACGACGATGCGATTGTTCACCACGTCGAGGGAGGTGACGTGCTTCGCCTTGGCGAAAGCCGCGTCGACCTTGGCGCGATCGCCCAAGATCCAATCGAAGCAGATGTTGCCCGGCGCCTCGTCCCAGATTTGCGGCGCACCGGCGCGGACGGCGGCGCGCATGTCGGTGACGGACTCCAGCACGTCGTAGTTGACGTCGATCCGCTCCGCCGCGTCCTTCGCCTGGGCCAACGTCCCCGCCACCAGCAGAGCGACAGGGTCGCCCACGTGCCGGACCCTGCCGCGCGCGAGAATGGGGTGCGAAGGATTGGCGCGGTCCTTACCGTCGCGGCTTTTCAAGGGGACGACGCACGGCAAGTCGCCGATCCCGTCCGCCGTCAGATCGGCAGCCGTGAATACTCCGAGCACGCCCGGCGCCGACTTGGCAGCCGTGACGTCGATGCCGGCGATGCGCGCGTGCGCGTGCGGCGAACGCAATAGGAAGGCATAGGTCTGGCCCGGGCGATTGATATCGTCGGTATAGCGGCCTTGACCGGTCAGGAAGCGGTGATCCTCGACGCGACGGACGGGTTGTGCAGTGCCGAATTTGGTCATAACGCGTGGCGGTCCTGTCTTTAGGCTGATTGTCGGTGCGGATTTGGCGCCGCAGATTGTAGGCAAGCGGGCCACGGCGCACCAAGGGTTTGTTGCGCACCGGCCGCGCACCCGCCATGCGACAAGCCCCCGAGCAACGCCGGTTCAACGAATTGTCATCTATCGTCCGACGCGGCAGAACGCAGAATTGCCGTGGGAAAACGCACGTCGAGGGACCCCTTGGCCGAGGCGACCGTCTTTTAGTTGTTCGACCGTTTTGTGCCGGCGCCGCTGCGAAGCGAGGTGGCGACATTGCGTCGCGTGCGAATGTTTCTGGTCAGCCATGTTTTCGGCACGCCGCTCAACGCCAGCATCGGATTTCCGCAGATCATGGGCCGCAAAATTCTCGGTCCGGTCGGCAGTCCGAAGTACCGCGACTACGCGCAGGACATCGAGCGCAGCGGCCAGCATCTGTTGCAGGTCATCGCCGACATTCTCGACCTGGCGAAAATCGAGACCGGCAAATTCACGTTGGACGAGGAAGAGTTCGTGCTGGCCGCCTTGGTGCGCGAGGCGGTCGATCTGATGCGGCCGCTCGCCAAGGCGAACGGCGTGAGGATCGGAACGGACGGAAGCGAGACGCGGTCTCTGGTTCTGGGCGATCGCCTGCGCCTGAAGCAGGTCCTGCTCAATTTGCTGTCGAACGCGGTCAAGTTCAAGACAAGGGCGGTCGCGTCCGCGCCGAAATCCCGCTTGACGGCGGCGCCATCTGCGTGCGCGTGGTCGACACCGGCGTCGGCATCGCGGAGGCGGACTTAGAACGGGTGATGCAACCGTTCGAGCAGGTCGGCGGCGCCATGGCGCGCAACACCGGCGGGACCGGTCTCGGGTTGCCGTTGGCCCGCGAATTCGCGGCGTTGCACGGCGGCGCGTTGAACTTGACCAGCCGCGTCGGCGAGGGCACGACAGCCACGCTCCGGTTGCCGGCCGACCGGGTGCGGAGCGAGCACGCGTCCCATCGCGATACCGTCGCCGCGGTTTGACGCGGTGCGCCGCCGCGAATCACATCTTGCGCGGCTTCTCCACCACCACACCTTCCGCGATCAGCTTCGCCACATCGCCAACCGGTGCCTGCGGCGACGCAGCGCCGACAACATGCGCAATTGATTTGCGTCAATGTCAATTGGCGCTAGGGAAATAGATTGTCGTAACGTCTGTCATTTCCTTATCCGTTGGCGCGATGCGGCAGCGGACTAAGCTAGGTGCCTTCGCCAATCTGGCGGCGGCATCGCCGGCGCAATCCTGACGATGATCGGCGCGGTGGCGAACGCCATCACCGTCCGGCCGCCAAGGCGACGAACTCCTGTGTTTCGGGTTTGCGGCAGCGGAATGGGCGTTGCCGCGAGCGGCGCGACAACTCAATGAAGGAGGTACGCGATGAAGATATCGTCGGTGACTCTTGCTACGGCTCTAACAATGGTCCTGCTCACGTTCACAGGCTGCGGGACGGTCACAGGGGCGGCGGTTGGCGCCGGGGCCGGCGCGGCAATCGGGTCCGGAACCGGATATGGAACCGGAAAGGGCGCGGCAGTGGGTGCCGGATTGGGCGCAGCCGCTGGTGCCATCTACGACTTCACCAGGAACTAGGGAGAGCTCCCATGGGCATGGCGAGATACCTACTGGCCGGACTGGCGATCGGACTCATCCTGTGGACGGCCGATGCGGTCGGGCAGGCCAAACCTGACTGTGATGCATCCGGCAGGGTGAAGACGCCCGAGATGATCGAAGGGCAAGTAACCAAAATGGACGCTGCAACTGGTCTCGTCACGATACAGGAAGCCAACGGCACCGTGCACCAGTTCCAGGCCTCAAAGGAGATGCTGCAGAACGCCAAAGTCGGCGACCGCGTCAAAGGCAAGCTCCGGGAAGCGCCGAAGTGCCCCTAAAAATTAAAAGGCGCGGGGTCGGGGCCTAGAGCGCGCCGGCGGCGAAAGCGAAATTCGGCGGCAAGGCGCCGAGCTGCGCCGGAATGAAGTCGGCGCAAGAGTGGCGTTCGGGACCCATGAAGTTTCCGATCCCGTCGCGATGGCAGCGGCGACGGCATTGGCAAGTCGGACCGCGTTCCGCCTGCTGGTGAAGAATGTCGGGAAAAGCGGGCCGTGACATCTTTGGGACGAAGCGGCTTCGGCACGGAGCGGCTGCGTGGAGCGGCCTGCCGGCTGGGCGACGAGCGCCCGGATCCTCGCTGCATGAATGCCAAGCCATGCCGCAAGCCGGTTATCAAGCGATATCAATTCCGCACGACTTATGCCGGCCAAGCGCGCCGGCGATGTTGCCGCGCCTGGGACCATCGAAAAGGCACTGTCGCTCCACGCAGCGAGCCATGCTCTGCCACTAATCCGTGCGTATGGAGTTGCTTCAGATCAATCACCGCCACTCGGATTAAGAGTATATGATCTTACGAAGATGCAGGGCACACATCGGGCGGAGGCATACGATGCATAGGATCGCTGTTGCGATTTTGATGTCGGTTTTTCTGTCGTCATTCACGATCAGCGCGGCGCTGGCGGCCGATACCTGCGCGAGTCAGGCGGCCGACAAGAAGCTGCACGGCGCCGCGTTCAATAGTTTCATGAAGAAATGTCAGAAGGACGCGAAGGCCTCGTGCGATGCGGCGGCCGCCGATAAGAAGCTTCACGGCGCGGCCAAGACCAGCTTCACGAAGAAGTGCGTGACCGACGCGGTCGGAAAATAACCCGAACCGCCTTTCTGCCCGACTTCCGCCGCGCGTCATCGCGCGGTCTGTCCGGCGCGGCGACAGTCTGTAACGAAGAGCGTTGAGGAAAGTCCGGCCGCACTCAGGTGCGATGCCGAGACATGACAACCGCCATATGACCGAAAAAAACAGGAGCGACATATGCGAATTCAGCTAGTGGCCGCTGTGTGCTGCGCGTTGATCGGGCTGACGGCCGTATCGACGCAATCGTTCGCCCAGCAGAAAACCGCGAAGGAATGCCGGGACGAATGGCGGGCCAACAAGGCGGACAATCAGGCCAAGGGGATCACGGAAAAAGCCTACGTGGCCCAGTGTCGGGGCGGCACCGCATCGCAGCCTCAGGCCGCGCCCGCCGCGGCGCCACCGGCGACAACCGCCCCCGCGGCGGCTGCGCCCGCCGCGAAGTCAGCCGGGCCTGCGAAGACGGCTCCAAGTGCCGTTGGCGCCCCGGCCGGAGCCAATCAGTTTGCGAGCGAGGGGCAAGCGAAGGCGCATTGCCCGACCGATACGGTCGTGTGGGCCAATTTGGACTCGAGGATCTATCACTTCGCCGGCCACAAGGATTACGGGAACACGAAAAAGGGCGCATTCATGTGCGAAAAGGACACGGCAGCCGGCGGATTCCGCGCCGCAAAAAATGAAAAGCATCCTTGAGGAGCGGCAATAGCGGCTGCCCAGCTTGGCTGCCCAGCGCATCCTTCAACCTTGGCAAAAAAGGAGACCGAAATGGGACTTTTGGACAGCGTCGGCAGTGCTCTCAAGGGAGCCCTCGGGCAGATCGAAGCGGAGGCAGTGCCCGCGCTCCTTTCGGCAGCCTTGGCAAAGACGAACCTCGGCGACTTGCAAGGCTTGGCGAACAAGCTGCAGCAGGGCGGCCTCAAGGATCAGGTCCAGTCCTGGCTCGGCACGGGTGCCAACCAGCCGGTTACGTCGGACCAAATTCTGGCTGCGCTCGGGAACGAGCACGTCAAGCAGATCGCGGACCACTTCGGTGTTCCGATCGACGGCGCGCTCAAGCTTTTGGCCGAGAACTTGCCCGGCATCATTGACCAGGCAAGTCCGAGCGGAAAACTTCAGCCCGCCGCCTGAAGCGCGCCGCTCATTTCGCAGTGCCGGAGCGCGATCTCGTCCGAACAGTCGTGCGACGTTTCGGGACGTTGCCCTAGCTTCAGACCTTGCGCGGGGTTTCGACGACGACGCCCTCCGCGATCAGCTTCGTCACATCGCCATCGGCCAAGCCGGCTTCCCTCAGTATCGCGCGGCCGTCGGCGCCGAACGCGGGCGGCGTCGAACGCACGCCGCCCGGCGTGCGCGACAGTTTGACCGGCAGACCGGTGCCGCGGTAGCGGCCCTTTTCCACCACCATCTGCCGGTGTTTGGCGTGGGGATGCGTGAGCACATCGGGCACGGTTAGTGCCGCGCCGGCAGGCACGCCGGCCTTGCCGAGCTTTTCCGCGATGTCCTCGCCGTCCTTGTCCGCCAGAAGGCGCTCCAACTCGGCCGTGAGCGCCGCGCGGTTGGCCGTGCGGTCGCGATTGCTGCGAAAGCGCGGATCGTCCGCGAGCTCCGGCCGGCCGAGAACCGTGCACAGGCTGCGGAACTGGCGGTCGTTGCCGTTGCCGATGAACAAGCTCCGGCCCCTGGTTCGAAAAAGATCGTATGGCGCAATGTTCGGATGCTGGTTGCCGGTGAGTTTCGGGGGCTGCTCGGACTGGAACCAGTTGGCCGCGTGAGGATGCAGCAAGGCGATCGCCGAATCGTAGAGCGTCACGTCGATGAACTGGCCCTTGCCCGAGCGCTGGCGCTCCTGCACCGCCATCAAAATGCCGATTGCGGCATAAAGGCCGGTGCCCATGTCGACGATGGGGATTCCGAGTCGCACCGGTCCGCTTTCCGGCGTGCCGTTCACCGACATCAATCCGGCCCAGGCTTGGATGATGGCGTCGTAACCGGGCAGGCCGCCGAACGGGCCGTCGGCGCCGTAGCCGGTGATGCGGCAGTGAATGAGGCGCGGGAAGCGCGTTGCCAGCACATCCTGGTAGCCGAGGCCCCATTTCTCCATTGTGCCGGTCTTGAAATTCTCGATCAGCACATCGGCGCCTTCGAGCAGCTTGAGCAGCACCTCGCGGCCTTTCGCGTGACCGACGTCGAGGGCGAGCGAGCGCTTGTTGCGATTGACGCCGGAGAAATAGGCAGAGAGGCTGTCCTGGAACGGCGGGCCCCAGTCGCGCGTCTCATCGCCTTGCGGCGGTTCGACCTTGATGATCTCCGCGCCGTGATCGCCCAGAATTTGCGTGCAGTACGGCCCGCCGAGCACGCGCGTCAAGTCGATCACCTTGAGCCCTGCGAGAGCGCCGGCGTTGGGCAGGCTGGTCATGGCGCGGTCCCTAGGCTGTGGCGGCAAAAGCCGTAGCGGCGAAATGCGGGTAGACCTCGGCAATCTCGCCGGCGATGGGCCCGCGGATCGCGCTTAGCGTTTCCGGTGTCGGCGCCGGCGTTGCCGGCACCTGTGCAGGCCGGTCGAAGGCGAAGCCGGTGTTGTCCAGCACCTCTTCCAAGGTGTGGCCCGGATGCACGCTGCGCAAGACGAAGCGGCGGCACGTCTTGTCGAAGTCGAACAGCGCCAAATTCGTCAGCAGGGCGTGCGGTCCGCCCACGCGGTATGTGCCGTCGGCGCGCGGTCCCGGCGCGCTGATGAAATCGACCTTCTCCACCATGACGCGGCGCGTGTGCTCCTCGCGGAACAGGATCACACGCGGCACCAGGAAGTAGAGATAGGCCGAACCGAAGGAGCCGGGCCAGCGCACGTCGCTGACGGGATATTGGCCGGTGCCAACCAGATTGATGTTGCCTTGGCCGTCGATCTGGCCGCCGCCGAGGAAGAACGCGTCGATGCGGCCTTGCGCCGCGCAGTCGAACAGCTCGACGCCGCCATTGGTGAAAAAGTTATTGCGCGTGGAACCGAGCACCGAGACGCGCATCTCGCCGCCCGAGCGGGCGCGGGCGAGCAAGGCGCCCGAGCCCGGAATGGGCGAGGCGGCGCCGACCGCTACGTGCCGGCAACCGGCGAGCAGATCGGCGACGACGCTGATCAGCAGTTCCTGGCGGCTCCACGCGGACATGGGCCGGGCCGCTGCCCTCACTCGGCCGCGACGGCCGGACGGCCGAGCCAATCGGCCAACACCCGATTGAACCCGTCACGGGTTGCCGCGCGCTCGACGTAGGCGCGGAGAAATTCGTCTTCGCTCCCGTAGCGGTCCCAGAGGCCAAGCGGCCGCGCGCCGCGTTTTGCTTCGGCGACGCCTGAGATATAGAGCGCCGGGATTACGCCGGCCGCCATAGCCTCGTCAGCAAGCAGACTCTCGTCGCGAATGTCCTCCACCGTGACCAGGGTCGCCTTCGATGCGTGGGCCATGGTCATGAGCTCGCGGTGGCGGCCGATCCATACATTGCCGTCCCGGTCCGCGAGCGGCGCATGAAACAGAGCCACGTCGGGCTTGATCGCGGGCAGGGCGACGATGCGGTCGTTGGCGTCGAAGGGGTTGTCGATCAGCTTCCAATCGCTGCGGTTCGCCAGCAGATCGCTGCCGACGATGCCGCGGAGCGGCATGAACGGAATGCCTTTTTCCGATGCTTGCAGTGCCGCGTGAATGGCGGGGCAGGTGGCGTCCTTCAGGCGGATCGCGCCGCAGCGCACGGCGTCCACGAAGCGCGGTGCCGGTCCGAATTCGCCGAGCGTGACGGCCGAGGTCTCAATCGTCTCGACCGCGCCGGCGCCGATCAGCATATCCGCTTGCAGGCCGCTGACCGGCACGCAGACGAGATGCAGGCGCTTCACCCCGCGCCGGATCAAAGCCGCCGTTGCCGCCATGGCGACGCCGGAATAGTCGGCGGGTATTGCGAGCTTGGCGCCGTCGGGCACGGCTGCGGCCAATTGGTCGAGGCTGCGGATCACGGACATGGGGCATTCCTCCACTTCGCGCCAAATTGTATCAGGGCGCGGCGCGGGCGTCTCGCCATCGAGCGGCATTAACCCTGCGCTCCGCTCGCTATCTTCCGTCGCGCCAGCAATGCTAAATTGCCGGGAAATCCATCGGGCCGATCATGCCGTTCATGTCCATCCTTGATGCAGCGTTGCGCGGCGGGGCGGTCATGCTGCTGCTGCTGCTCGTGTTGCTGTTGCTGCGCGACGGACGGCGGCTGCCGGCGGCCCGCCTTGGCGCGCTGTTCGCCTTCGGCGTCGCCGCCTACACGATCGCCTCCGCGCCCAGTTTCGTCTTGCTGCCCTTGGCGGCACGCGTGCCGGTGCAGGTCGCGAGCTCCGGCAATCCGGTGGTGTTCTGGGTGCTGGCGGCGACCTTGTTCGACGACGAATTCAAACCCTCGGCGGTCCATGGGGCGCTCTGGCTCGGCATGATCGCGATCGGCTTTGCCTGCATGTCCGGCGCGGTGCCCGGCGCGACCATGGTGATGAACGGCCTGTCGCTGTTGTTCGGCGCGCTTGCCATTTGGATCGCATTGGCCGGGCGCGCCGCCGACCTGGTGGAAGCGCGCCGCCGGCTCCGGTTGATGTTCGTCGTGTCGGCCGCGCTTTACATGGTGGCGATCAGCGTGTCCGAACTGGTGGCCCATGCCGAGTTGGTCTCGACGCCGGCCAGCATCGTCAACGCGTTTGGCCTTCTGGCATTGACCTTTCTCTTCTCGGCGATGCAGCTAGCGCCGTCCGGCGCTGGACCGTTCATTTCGTTGGGCGACCTTGGCGTGACTTCGGCGGCTCCCAGGGTCGCAGCAATACCCGCCAGTCCTGTCGCCGTCGCGCCGGCGGACAGCCAGGAGAGCGTGCTGCTCGACCGGCTCGAGCGGCTGATGACCGAGGACCGGGTCTATCGCGAAGAGGGCTTAAGCGTGGCCGGATTGGCGGCGCGCCTCGGCGTGCCGGAATATCGCCTCCGCCGGCTGATCAACCAGCGGCTCGGGCAGCGCAATTTCGTCGCCTTCGTGAACGGATACCGGCTGGCGGACGCCGAGATGGCGCTGGCCGACCCGGCCCAAGCGGACGTGCCCGTCCTCACCATCGCGCTCGACGCCGGGTTCGGTTCCATCGGGCCGTTCAACCGCGCCTTCAAGGCCAATACGGGCACCACGCCGACCGAGTACCGCCGCGAGCGGCTCAACCGGATGGCGAAAGCCGCGGCCGAATAGGGCTGGCCGAATCTGAAAGTCCTCGCCGAATCTTGAAATCGGCCGATGCGCCGCCGAACCCGGCGAGCCGCCGGCCGTTGTCTCCGCCAAGGTAGCGCTTCCTTGCAACCTCGCTGCGGAGACGCGTCATGCAAATCCTGCCCGATTGGGCCAGCCTGTTTCATCTTTGGACGTTCATGGCCGCCTGGGACGTCGGGCGCTATGTGATCGCCGCCTGCGTCATGGCGCTGGTCTTGCGGCTGTTCTGGAACGCCGGGTTGGGCGCGCGGAAAATCCAGCGCCGCCACGCTTCGGCGGCGGACGTGCGGCGCGAGATCTGGACGTCGCTTCGCACCGCGTTCCTGTTCTCGCTGGTCGGCGTCGCGATCTATCTGGGCGCCCGGCTGGGCCTGTGGACGCTCTATTCGACGATGCAGCCGGCGGGCTGGACCTACCTCGGGATCAGCACCGCCGCCATGATCCTCGCCCACGATGCGTATTTCTATTGGACCCATCGGGCGATGCATCACCCGCGCCTGTTCCGCTGGTTCCACCGCACCCACCACAAATCGGTCACGCCGACGCCCTTCGCGGCCTACGCTTTCGACCTGCCGGAAGCGCTGGTGCAGGGCATCTTCACGCCCATTTGGCTCCTGGCGGTGCCCATGCACGAATTGGGACTGCTGGCGTTCATGAGCTTCATGATCGTGCGCAACGTCATGGGTCACGCCGGCGTCGAGTTGCTGCCGCGCTCGCTCGCCGACAGCCGCTGGTTCGGCTGGATCAACGCGACGACCCATCACGACCTGCACCACGCGACGTCAAACTACAATTACGGCCTCTACTTCACCTGGTGGGACCGTTTGATGGGTACCGAGCATCCGCGCTACCGGGAGATTCTGCGCGGCAGGCCGGCGCCGCGGCTCGCTTCGGCCGAGCTGGCGGTTCAGGCGGCGGCTTCGCGGCCGAGTTGACGGATGGTCCAGAACGGCAACCCGCCGAAGCAGAGCGCGACGAAGGAGAAGGCGAAAACGGCGTCGTAGCCGTGGGTCCAGTCGTGCAGCAGGCCCGAGACGAGCGAGCCGACCGCACCGCCGATGCCGCCGCCGAGCCCTATGCCGCCGAAGATCAGCGCCAGGTTCGATCCGCGAAACAGCCTGGCGGCGATGGTCGAGACCAACGGGCCGCGCGAGCCGAGAGTGCAGCCGAACAGCAGCACGAAGAGATCGAGCAGCAGGCTCGAGGGATGGCGATGCAGCGCCGCCAGCGTCGCGACTGCCGAAATCGACAGCGCGTAGCTTAACGTCACCGAGGCACGGCGGCCGATGTGGTCATCCAGCCAGCCGAAGCCGAGCATGCCGATCGGCGTGAGAAATCCGGTGAAGCCCCAGGCGGTGGCGGCCTGGAGGCTGGGAAATCCCGAATCCACCAGGATCGCCACGCCTTGCATGGAGATGCCGGTGTTGCCGAGCGAGGTGAAGAAGAAGCACGAGAACAGTCCCCAAAACGGCAAGCTGCTCATGGCGCGAAGCAGCGTCCAGCCCTCGCCGTGACTTGCGGTGCTGCGGTACTCGCTCGCATAGCTCGGATGCCCTTCGGAGATGCGTTGCCACGGGAGTAGCCAGATCAGCGGCAGCAACGCCAGAATACCGAGCCCAAGCACGTGATAGGCGCCGCGCCAGCCGAACCAACCGATCAACACCTGGGCGAAGGGCACCAGCAGCAGGATGCCGATGCCCGCCGACGAATAGATGATGCTGGTCGCCGACGACAGGCGGTTGCGAAACCAGCGGCTGACCAGGGCCGAATGGGGCACGCTGCCGAGGCAGGCGGTGGCGAAGCCGACGCCGATGCCGAGACAGAGGGAGAATTCCCACAAGCGGTCGGCGAAAGCCGCGAGCGACACGCCGCCGCCAAGGGCGATAAGGCCGATAGCGTAAATGCGCTTGGGGCCGAGCCGGTCGAAAACATAGCCCGCCAGCGGCGCCGAAAAGCCGCCCGCCAGGATAGCGAGCGAGTAGACCGAGGCAAGTTCGGCGCGATCCCAGCCGAAGGTCTTCGACAGCGGCAGCAGAAACACGGAGAAGCTCTCCTGCAAACCGCGCGTGACCAGGCCGAGGGTGAAGCACAGCGCCACGACCGCTATGGCAGTCTGGCGCAACGTGAATGCGGGGTTGGGCATGGCCAACAAAATCACTCGGTGGGCATTCGACTCTCGCGTGCGCGCACGCCCGCTGCAACCGGAAAGGCGCCTCAGGTCAATCGCTTGGTCATGACGAAGCGGCTGATGCCCGAAGCATGGGTCGGAATCTCGCCGAGCTCGCTATAGCCGTGGCGCCGGTAGAATCCGGGCGCCTGGAAATTGATCGTGAAAAGCACGGTCGCCATGCAGCCGCGCCGTTTCGCCTCCGCTTCCGCCATGTGCATGATCGTGCCGCCGAGTCCCTTGCCGCGCAGCGCCTCCGGGACGAAGAGGATATCGATAAAGAGTAAACCGAGCGACGTGCGGCCGAGCAGACCGCCAATGACTGCCTTGGTTTCGGAATCGGTGATCAGAACGGCCAGCGCTTTCCGGTCGGCGAAACCTGCCTGCTCGTCGTTGTAACGATCGAGGCCAGAGACAATCGCAGCTTGCGCGGCCGCGTCCGGCGCGTCGGTCAGCGTCAATTCGGGCGGCATATGGGATGTCCCGATGTTGTCAGAGCGGCTTCACCTTGAGCATGGTGCCGTCGGTGCCCGTGACCTTCACCTTGGCGCCGGCCGGCAGGTCCGGGCCCGACACCATCCAGGTCGTGTCGCCGAGCACGGCGCGGCCCTGGCCGTTGACGATCGCCTGGCTCAAGGTCGCGGTCCGCCCGATGTTCTGTTCGGCTCGCCGGTTCAAAGTCGGATCATCCGTCTCGGAAAGGTGCCGCTTCTGGAACTGCCGGCCGAGGGGCACGCTGATTGCCGCCAGCGCCGCATAGGCGATGATCTGATATTCCCACGACAGAGGGAATGCCAGGTTCAAAAGGCCGGTGGCGAAGGCGGCGACGCCGAGCCAAAGGAACAGCGTCGTCGGTAAGAGCACTTCGAGGATCATCAGCGCGGCGCCGAGCGCCCACCAACCCCAGATGCCGAGGTCCTCGACGATGCGCTGCGCTTGTTCCACGGCGTCACCCGGACCTGGGGAGGTGTCCGCCCGGACCCGCCTGCGGCGCAGTGGGGGGCGCGCCGCCGAGCGCCGACTTGGCGAGCTCGGCGATGCCGCCGACGGCGCCGATCACGCTCGCCGCCTCGAGCGGCATGTAGACGACCTTCTGGTTCGGCGCGGCCGCCATGGCGCGCAGCGCGTCGATGTATTTCAGCGCGACGAAATAGTTGATGGCCTGGACGCTGCCGGCCTCGATCGACTTCGACACGAGTTCCGTGGCCTTGGCCTCGGCCGCGGCGGCGCGTTCGCGGGCTTCCGCGTCGCGAAAGGCGGATTCGCGCCGGCCTTCGGCGTCGAGGATGACCGATTGCTTTTGCCCCTCGGCCTTCAGGATCGCGGCCTGCCGCAAGCCCTCGGCATCGAGAATCACCGCGCGCTTGTCGCGCTCGGCCTTCATCTGGCGGGCCATGGATTCGACCAGGTCCTTGGGCGGCTGAATGTCCTTGATCTCGACCCGGGTGACCTTGACGCCCCACGGGTGCGTGGCTTCGTCGACCACGCGCAGCAATTGGTTGTTGATCTTGTCACGCTGCGAGAGAAGTTCGTCCAGATCCATGGAGCCCATGACCGTGCGCACGTTGGTCATGGCGAGGTTCAACACCGCATTGGTCAGGTTGCCGACTTCGTAGGTGGCCTTGGCGGCGTCGAGCACCTGGAAGAAGATCACGCCGTCGACCGTGACTTGCGCGTTGTCGCGGGTGATGACTTCCTGCTCGGGCACATTGAGCACGTTCTCCATCATGTTCATCTTGGCGCCGATGCGCTCGACGAACGGCGTGATGAGGCTCAAGCCGGGCTTCAAGGTCTTGGTATAGCGGCCGAAGCGCTCCACCGTGTATTCGTAGCCCTGCGGCACCGTCTTCACGCCGAGAAAGATCACCAGCACGACAAGTGCCAGCAGCACCAGCACGAAAATCGGGAATGTACTCATGGCCCCCCTCCGCCGTTTACGTGTTTACATGCGCGACGCGCGAGACATCCTGCCGGGCGCGCCGCGGCCTGTCACGGACTAACCGGCTGCTTCCAATTCGCGCAGCATCGCGCGCGCGATGACAAGCTGTTGAATCTGGCTGGTGCCCTCGTAGATGCGGAACAGACGCACGTCGCGATAGAAGCGCTCGATCGGATATTCGGCCATGTATCCGGCACCGCCGTGGATTTGCACGCCGCGGTCCGCAATGCGCCCGACCATTTCGGACGCGAAGTATTTGCAGCACGCCGCCAGCATGGCGACGTTCTCGCCCCGATCGAAGCGTGACGCAGCGTCGCGCATCATGGACTGCGCCGCGTAAGCCTCCGTGCGGCAGTCGGCCAGCATCGCCTGCACGAGCTGGAACTCGCCGATGCGCTGGCCGAATTGCTTGCGCTCGCCCGCATAGCGCAATGCGATATCGATGATGCGCTCGGCCGTGCCGCAGCAGACCGCCGCGAGGTGCAGGCGGCCGCGGTCGAGGACCTTCATGGCGGTCTTGAACCCCTGACCCTCCTTCAAGCCGATGACGTTGGCGGCGGGTACTTCTGCATCCTCGAAGATCACGTCGGCCGTATGCGCGCCGCGTTGGCCCATTTTCCGGTCCGGCTTGCCGATGGTAATGCCCTTGCTCTTCGCATCGACGACGAAGGCGGTGATGCCGCCGGCGCCGGGAATGTTCGGGTCGGTGCGCGCCATCAGGGTGAAGATGCCGGCCTGCGGCGAATTGGTGATGTAGCGCTTGGTGCCGTTGACGATGTAGCGGTCGCCCTTGCGGACCGCGCGCGTCTTGATGCTGGCGGCGTCCGACCCGGCCTCGGGCTCGGTCAGGGCGAACGACGCGACCAGTTCGCCGGACGCGATGCGCGGCAGCCAGTGACGCTTTTGCGCCTCGGTGCCGTCCATGAGGATGCCCTGGCTGCCGATGCCGTTGTTGGTGCCGACCACCGAGCGGAACACCGGCGAGGCCCAGCAAAGCTCCATGACCAGCTCGCATTCTTCCAGCATGCCGAGGCCGAGGCCGCCGTATTCTTCCGGGATCGACATGCCGAACAGGCCCATCTCCGCCATTTCGCGGCGGATCGCATCCGGAATGCGGTCGTTGGCCGCCACGTCGTCCTCGACCGGAACCAGGCGCTCGCGCACATAGCGGCGAACGGTGTCTTTCAATTGCTGGAGAGTGTCCTGGTCCATGATCCCGCCTCGCCCGATCGCTGCCTCGGCGCCATCCTAGCGGAAAGCCCGCGGCGGCGAAGCGTCAGGTTCGGCGGAGCAAGGTGGCGGCGAGCCAGCCGGCGATGATGGAGAGCGAAACGGCGACGACGCCGTAGGCTGCGGGTTGTTCGTGGGCGAAATCGTAGATCTCGCGCTCGGCGCCCGACTTGTTGATGAAGAGGGGCGTGGCCTGCGCGCTGATCACCTGATCGTCGCGCAGCAGGTACACCTCGGCCTGATAGGTGCCGACCGGCACCGTCGCCGGAAAGCCGATGCGCACGCGGAACAGCTTCGGTCCGAGAAACACCACGTGTCCGGCATTGTCCTGGAAAAGTTCCTCGCGCACCTTGCCACGCACCAGGGCTTCGCGGTAGGGCAGCTGCTCGGTTTCGTCCACGTGACTGCGGATCGCAAGCCTCAGGTTCTCCGTGCCGATCTGCAATCGCGAGAGCAGACCCGGGGATGCGATCTGATCGAGCGGCCGGCTCGCGGCGACGGCGTAGTAGCCCGGCACGTTGCTGAAGCGCACGGATTCACGATTGACCCAGATTCCGGCGATGCGCGCCTTGTGCCGCACCGTCGCGGCCTGCGGCGGCCCGCGCACCACCACGATCACGTCGCCCGGTTCTTCCGTCGCGCCGAACAGCAGCAGTTCGGTGCCGGTGAAGCTCGACGTGATCGAGATCAGATGCGACGACAGGTCGGTAATGAGCGGATTCTCCTGGGCGCGCGCGGCCGGAGTTGCCAGGAGTACGAGCGCGACCAGGGCAAACCGGCGGCCCACGGCGATATCAGCGCCCGCCGCCGAGCAGGCGGCGAAACAGTCCGGAACGGCCGGCGGGCTCGGGCCCTTCGCCGTTTCGGTCGGGGCTCATGCGGTCGGCGAGGCGGGTCAGCGTTCGCTCGAGCGGCGCCACCACCAGAGCCGCCCTCTGGGCCTTGGCCTCGGCTTCCGCCAGACGCTGCGACACTAGATCGAGATCGCGCATCTTGCCGGCGATCTCATCGACGCGCGTCGCGACCGGCATTATGGCGCCGGCGGTGGCGGTGTGGATCGCCGCCTTGACGTCCACGGTTTGCTGCTGGATGGCATCCAGCAGCAGATTGACCGGCAATGCGGGAAGTTGCGGGCGTGCGTCGCCGGCGCCGCGGTCACCGCCGAGTTCCTTCGCCGCCATGATGCCGATGCAGCGCGTGAGCCACTGACCAAGCGTCATGTTGGCGCGCCGCGCCGCGATCTTGGCGGCCTCGCGGGCTTCGGGCTCGATGCCCTTCACGCTCCAGGGCTGGGTATGGCTCGACAAGCTGACTTCCGCTGGGGCAATTGCGAATCGGCGCCCCGTCTCGCCAATCTAGACCTGCATTTCGCCGATTTGAACCGGGATCTTGCGTCAGCCGCGTTCCCGCGCGCCGATCACGCCGGCCTTGGCCAATTCGCCTCCGAGCCGGCCGCTGATCCAGACGAACGCCATGCGGAAGTCGCTCAACAGCGACCAGAGCGGATATTGGAACGTCGCCGGCCGGTTTTTTTCGATGAAGAAATGGCCGATCCAGGCCGGGCCATAGCCCGCGACGAGCGCCGCAGCGAGGAACCAGACATTGCCCGTGGCAGCGGCGATGAGCAGGTAAAATAGCGCAAAGGACGTGCCGAAGAAGTGCCAGGCGCGCGTCGCCGGCCGCGAGTGCTCGCGCAGGTAATAGGGCCAAAAGTCGGCGTATGAGGTGATGCGGTTGCCGCTCATGGCTTATGCTAGGCCGCGGCATCCGGTGGCACAAGCGAGGCAGGGCGGCGGCATGGCTAAGGTTCGCAATGTGTTGTTCATCATGTGCGACCAGTTCCGGGCCGATCACCTCGGTTGCGCCGGCCATCCGACGTTGCGAACGCCGAACTTGGATCGGCTCGCGTCGCGCGGCGTCCGCTTCGAGCGCGCCTACGTGCAGTCGGGCGTCTGCGGCCCCTCGCGCATGTCCTACTATACAGGCCGCTACATGATGAGCCACGGCGCGACGTGGAACCGCGTGCCGCTCAGCCTTGCCGAGTGGACCATCGCCGATTATCTGCGGCCCGCGCGGATGGATGCGGTGCTGGCGGGCAAGACCCATGTGCTGCCCGATACGGAAGGCATGGAGCGTCTCGGCATCGAGGCCGGCTCGGCGCTCGGCGCGCTCTTGCGCGAAGGCGGCTTCCGGCCGCTCGATCGCTACGATGGCCACTCGCCGCCCGGCGAGGAAAGTGGCTATCCCGCCTATCTGAGGGCTCTTGGCTATGTCTCGGAGGATCCCTGGAGCGACTACGTCATCTCGGCCGAAGGTCCCGACGGCAAGGTGGTCAGCGGCTGGCACATGCGGAACGCCCGGCTGCCCGCACGCGTCGCCGAGGAGCATTCCGAAACCGCGTACATGACCGACCAGGCGATCCGCTTCGTCGAGGACCAGGGCGGCAAGCCCTGGTTCCTGCATCTGAGCTACGTGAAGCCCCATTGGCCGTATATGGCGCCGGCGCCCTATCACGCGCTCTATGGCGCCAACCAGATTCTCCCGGTCAACAAGAGCCGGGCCGAGCTGGAAGACCAGCATCCCGTCCTCGCCGCCTATCGCCGCCAGGAGGAATGCGTCAATTTCGCCCGCGACGACGTGGTTGCGACGGTGCGTCCCACGTATATGGGCCTCATCGCACAGATCGATGCGCATCTCGGCCGCTTGTTCGAGACCATGCGGAAGCTCGGCCGCCTCGACGACACGCTGATCTTGTTCACCTCCGATCACGGCGACTTTCTCGGCGATCATTGGCTCGGCGAGAAGGAAATCTTCTACGAAGAGGCACTTCGGGTGCCGTTCATCGTGGCCGATCCCGATCGGGCCGCTGACGCGACGCGGGGCCGCATCGAGAGGCGCTTCGTCGAAGCCATCGACGTGCTGCCGACGTGCCTCGACGCCCTCGGGCTCGATGCGCCGCCGCAACGCATCGAAGGCCGCTCCCTGTTGCCGCTGATCCGTGGCGGCGGCGCCGACGCGTGGCGCGACGCGGTGTTCTCCGAGCTCGACTATTCGTTTCGCGAAGCGCGCGTGACCTTGAACCGAGATCCGCGCGAATGCCGCGCCATGATGGTGCGCACCGACCGGTGGAAATATGTGCTGTGGCAGGGGTATCGCCCGCAGCTTTTCGACCTGGCCGACGATCCGCAGGAGCTGGTCGATCTTTGGGACGATCCGGCGCGCGCCAACGTCCGGGCGGAGATGCACGAGCGACTTTTTGCCTGGGCGCGGACTCGCGAGCTGCGCCCGACCGCGGGCGACGATTACGTCCGCCAGCGCACCGCCCAGCACAAGAAGCACGGCATCTTCTTCGGCGTTTGGTAAGGCGCCTTTGGCACGGAGGAACGGCGCCAACAGGTTGACGTTTACGTAAACGTCAACTATCTTCTCCTTGCAGCGGGCGGGTCCGATTGGCGCGACGCGTCCAAGCCACCAGGGAGCGAGACATCCCGTGGGCGACACTTACACGATCACCGATCTGGCGGAGGAATTTCGGGTCACCCCCCGGACCATCCGCTTCTATGAGGACAAGAACCTGCTGCATCCCGAGCGGCAGGGCTTGAACCGCGTCTATGGCCGGCGCGACCGGGCGCGGCTGCAGCTCATTCTGCGCGGCAAGCGGCTCGGTTTCAGCCTCGCCGCCATCAAGGAAATGCTCGACCTCTACGATCTGGGCGACGGGCAGGTCGAACAGTTGCGCGTGACCCTCAGGCGCTCCCAGGAGCGGCTTGTCGAGCTCGAAAGTCAGCGCCGCGACATCAACGAGGCGATCCGCGAGCTGAAAGAGGGCATCGTTGCCTTGGAAAAGGCGCTCGCCGACAAGGGCGTGAACGGCCACGATAGGACCGACGAGCGGGCCGCCGCCCGGGTCAAGGCCACCGTTTGAGTCTTTCGCCGCCGGGTTCCCGGCGGCGCCAACGGCCGTTCCGCGCGAAAGGACGACAGGTCATGAAGAATGTGGTCATCGCGGGCTTTTCCCGCTCACCCTTCACACTGGCCCGCAAGGGTGCGCTCGCCAAAGTGCGGCCGGATGAATTCGCGGCGCAGGTGATCAAGGGGCTGCTCGCCAAGACCGGCGTGGATCCAAAGGACCTGGAAGACGTCATCATGGGTTGCGCCTTCCCCGAGGGCGAGCAGGGACTGAACGTGGCGCGCCTCGTAGGCTTTCTCGCCGGTCTGCCGGTCGAGACCGCGGGCACGACCGTGAACCGGTTCTGCGGTTCCTCCATGCAATCGGTGCACATGGCAGCCGGCGCCATCCAGATGGGCGCGGGCGAGGCTTTCATCTGCGCCGGCGTTGAAAGCATGACCCGCATTCCGCTCGGCGGCTTCAATCCGGCGCCGCATCCCAAGCTCTATGCCGACTACCCGCAAGCCTATGTGTCCATGGGCGTGACCGCTGAGAACCTGGCGAAGCAATACAAGATCGACCGCAAGACCCAGCAGCAGATGGCGGTGGAGAGTCACGCCAAGGCCGCGGCGGCGCAGGCGGCCGGCAAATTCGACGACGAGATCGTCGCCATCGTCGACGGCAATACGCGCATCGACAAGGATGGCACCATCAGGGCCGGCACCACGCAAGAGGCGCTCGACGGACTGGAGCCCGCCTTCGACAAGAACGGCAGCGTCACCGCCGGCACGTCGTCGCCGCTCACCGACGGCTCCGCCGCCGTGCTGGTCTGTTCCGAGGACTATGCCAAGGCCCACGGCCTGAAGCCGCTCGCCAAGATCCGCTCCATTGCCGTCGCCGGTTGCCCGCCGGAGATCATGGGCATCGGGCCCGTGCCCGCGACCAAGAAGGCCCTGGCGCGCGCCGGCCTCAAGATCGGCGACATCGACATCATCGAGATCAACGAGGCCTTCGCGGCCCAGGCTTGCGCCTGCTTGATCGAGGGCAAGATGCCGCAAGACCGCATCAATCTCGACGGCGGCGCGCTTGCCATGGGACACCCCCTCGGTGCCACCGGCGCCCGCATCACCGGCAAGGCCGCATCGCTGCTCAAGCGCGAGGGCAAGCAGTTCGCGCTGGCGACGCAATGCATCGGCGGCGGCCAGGGCATCGCCACGGTGCTGGAGGCGGTGTGATGGCGGAGCCGCAAATCCGCAAGGTCGCCGTGGTCGGCTCCGGCGTCATGGGCGCGGCCATCGCCGCCCACGCCGCCAACGCGGGCCTGCCCGTCGTCCTGCTCGATATCGTGCCGAAGGGCGCCAACGACCGGAACCAGCTTGCCGCCGGCGCCGTCGATCGGTTGCTGAAAACCAAGCCGGCGCCGCTAATGCATTCGAGCTTCGCCCGCCGCATAACGCCCGGCAACCTGGAAGATCATCTCAACCTGGTCTCGGACTGCGACTGGATCTGCGAGGCGATCGTCGAGAATCCCGACATCAAACGCGATCTCTATAAAAAGCTGAACGGCGTGCGCAAGCGCGGCTCGATCGTATCGTCGAACACCTCGACCATTCCTTTGGGCGAACTGGTCAAGGGCCTGCCGGGCGAGTTCGCCGCCGACTTCGCCATCACGCACTTCTTCAATCCGCCGCGCTACATGCGCCTGTTGGAAGTCGTCGGCGGTTCGGCGACGCGCAAGGACGCGCTTGCCGCGCTGAAGACCTTCGGCGACGTGACGCTCGGCAAGGAAGTGGTGCCGTGCAAGGACACGCCGGGCTTCATCGCCAACCGCATCGGCATCTATTGGTCGTCGGTGGCGACGCAGCAGGCCTACGATCTCGGCCTTACCGTGGAAGAGGCGGATTCCATCGTAGGCCGCCCCATGGGCATTCCGAAAACCGGGATCTTCGGCCTCGCCGATCTCACCGGCATCGATCTCGGGCCGCACGTGGTCGCCTCGATGCTCAAGCTGCTGCCGAAGACCGACGCGTTCGTGAAGGGCTATCGCGCCGATCATCCGCTGAATGCGCTGATCCAGAAAATGATCGCCGACGGCTACACGGGCCGGAAAGGCAAGGGCGGCTTTTATCGCGCGCGCGGCAAGGAAGTGCTCGACCTGAAGACCGGCACCTATCGCCCGGCAGAGGAGGCGCAACTCGAATCCGCAAAGGCAGGCCGCAAGGGCCTGCGCGCATTGGCCGAGCATCCGGACAAGGGCGGCAAATACGCCTGGGCGGTTCTGTCGCGCGTGCTGTCCTATGCGGCCGACCTGGTGCCGGAGATTGCCGACGATATCCTCGCCGTCGATGCTGCCATGAAGACCGGCTACGCCTGGAAATGGGGGCCGTTCGAGCAGATCGATCTGCTCGGCACGGCGTGGTTCGCCGAGCGGCTCAAGGCGGAAGGGTTGCCGATTCCGAAGATGGTGCAGGTCGCCGCCGGCCGGCCGTTCTACAAGGTCGAGGGCGACAAGGCGCTCTATCTCACGGTCAAAAGCGAGTACGCCGAAGTTCCGGTGCCGGCGGATGCGTGGACGCTCGCCGACAAAAAGCGCGGCCGCAAGCCCGTTCTCGGCAATCGCGGCGCGTCGGTCTGGGACGTGGGCGACGGCGTCGGCTGTCTCGAAATTCACACCAAGGCCAATGCGCTCGACACCGACGTGATCGAGATCGTGAAAAAGGCCGCCAAGCTCAACACCCAGGGCTACAAAGCGCTGATCATCGGCGGCGACGCCGACAACTTCTCCCTCGGCGCCAACATCGGCCTGTTCCTGTTCGCAGCCAACCTCGCCATGTGGCCGGTGCTGGAAAACGGCTTGTCGGAAGGCCAGAACGCCTACATGGCTCTGAAGTATGCGCCGTTTCCGGTGGTGGCGGCGCCGGCCGGAATGGCGCTCGGCGGCGGTTTGGAAATTTGTTTGCATTCCTCCGCCGTGCAGGCGCACGCGGAAACCTATATGGGCCTGGTCGAAGTCGGCGTCGGCGTGCTGCCGGGCTGGGGCGGCTGCAAGGAACTGATCACCCGCGCGCTTGCCAACAAGAAGCGCCCGGGCGGGCCGATGCCCGCGATTGCGCAGGCCTTCGAGACCATTTCGACCGCGAAGGTCTCGACCTCGGCGGCGGAAGCGCGCGATCTGCTGTTCCTGCGCCCGACCGACGGCATCTCGATGAACCGCAAACGCCTGTTGGCCGATGCCAAGGCGCGGGCCCTGGCCATGGTCGAAGGCTACAAGGCGCCGGAGCCGGTGGAGATCTCGCTGCCGGGCGCCACGGCGCGCGCGGCGCTCGACATGGCGGTGGAGGGCTTCGTGCTGCAAGGCAAGGCGACGGCGCACGACCGCAAAGTATCGGCCGCCGTGGCCCGCGTGCTCACCGGCGGCGACACCGACATCACCGCGACCGTGAAGGAGAAGGACCTGCTTGCGCTCGAGCGCGAAGGCTTCCTGTCGCTGCTGCGAACCGCGCCGACGCTCGACCGGGTGGAGCACATGCTCACCACCGGCAAGCCGCTGCGCAACTGAAGGAGTCTTGAGCGATGCCCACCTATCACGCGCCGTTGAAGGACATCCGCTTCGTCCTGAACGACGTCCTGCATCTGGAGAAGTTCGCCAACCTGCCGGGCTTTGCCGACGCGACGCCGGAAACGGTGGACGCGATCCTGGAGGGTGGCGCCAAGCTGATGGAAGAAGTGATGGCGCCGCTCAATCAGGTCGGCGACAAGGAAGGCTGCAAGTTCAGCAACGGCGAAGTGACCACGCCCACTGGCTTCAAGGAAGCCTATCGCGAATACATCGAAGGCGGCTGGGGCGCGCTGACCGCCGATCCGGCCTATGGCGGACAAGGCCTGCCCCACGTGCTTGGCCTGGTGCTCTCCGAGATGATGTGCTCGGCCAACATGGCGTTCGGCATGTATCCGGGCTTGAGCCACGGCGCCTATGCGGCGATCCACGCCCACGGCACGGACGAGCAGAAGAAGACCTATTTGCCGAAGCTGGTCTCGGGCGAGTGGACCGGCACCATGAACCTGACGGAGCCTCAGTGCGGCACCGACCTCGGGCTCATGCGGACCAAGGCCGAGCCGCAGGCCGACGGCAGCTACAAGATCACCGGCACAAAGATCTTCATATCGGCTGGCGAGCACGACCTGGCGGAGAATATCATTCATCTGGTGCTGGCCAAAATCGTCGGCGGCCCGCCCGGCATCCGCGGCGTCAGTCTCTTCATCGTGCCGAAGTTCATGGTGAAGGCGGATGGCTCGCTCGGCGCGCGCAATCAAGTCGCGTGCGGCTCCATCGAGCACAAGATGGGCATTCACGGCAATTCCACCTGCGTGCTGAACTACGACGGCGCGACCGGATATCTCATCGGCGAGCAGCACAAGGGCATGCGCGCCATGTTCACCATGATGAACGCGGCGCGCCTCGGCGTCGGCATCCAGGGGCTCGGCGTTGCCGAGGTCGCCTACCAGAACGCGGCGAATTACGCCCGCGAGCGGCTGCAGATGCGCTCCATCAGCGGCGTGAAGGCGCCGGACAAGCCGGCCGACCCCATCATCGTGCATCCCGACATCCGCCGCATGCTCATGTCCATGAAGGCCTTCACCGAAGGCGCGCGCGCGCTGGCGTTGCAGACCGGCTTGCTCATCGATTTCGCCCATTCCCACCCGGACGAGCGCGTTCGCCGGGACTCGGACGACCTGGTAGCGCTGCTGACGCCCATGGTGAAGGCGTATTTCACGGATTACGGTTACGAATGCGCAACCATGGCGCAGCAGGTCTACGGCGGCCACGGCTACATCCGCGAGCACGGCATGGAGCAGTTCGTGCGCGATGCGCGCATCGCCATGATCTACGAAGGCGCCAACGGGGTTCAGGCGCTCGACCTGGTCGGCCGCAAGCTGCCGCAGAATATGGGCCGTCTGTTGCGGCAATTCTTCCATCCGCTCGACCGCTTCATCCAGGAGAACGGCGCCGACGCCAAGATCGGCAAGGATTTCGTTCTGCCCCTGGCGCGGGCCTTCGCGCGGCTGCAGCAGGCGACCGCCTGGGTGGCGGAACAGAGCCTGAAGGATCCCGATCAGGCCGGGGCCGCGTCGAGCGACTATCTCAAGCTGTTCGCCCTGGTGGCGCTCGGCCATATCTGGGCGCAGCTTGCCAAGGTCGCGCACGAGAAGCTGGCGAACGGCGCCGACGACCGCGAATTTCTCGAAGCCAAGCTCGTCACCGCCAAGTTCTTCATGGATCGGGTTTTGCCGGATACGTCCGCGCTGCTGTCCAAGGTGCTGGCCGGCGCCGAGACGCTGATGAAATTGCCTGCGGAAGCGTTTTGAGTTTGATGGAATAACCACTGAGACACAGAGACGCCGAGAGGGACACGAGACTGCTTCTCCGTGTCTCCGTGCCTCTGAGGTTTGATCCTGCAAGCCGAGGAACAGAATGATGCTGCCGCGTACGATCTTCACCGCCGATCACGATCTCTTCCGCGACCAGGTGCGGAAGTTCTGCGAGCGCGAGATCGCGCCGCATCATGCCAAGTGGGAGGAAGACGGCATCGTCCCGCGCTCCGCATGGCTCAAGGCGGGTGAGGCGGGTTTGCTTTGCGCCACCATGCCGGTGGAGTACGGCGGCGCCGGCGCCGACCGCTTCTACAGCGCCATCATCATGGAGGAGTTGGCGCGCATCAACGCTAGCGGTCCCGGCTTCAGTCTGCACTCGGACATCGTCGCGCCCTACATCTTGAACTACGGCTCGGAGGAGCAGAAGCGCACCTGGCTGCCGAAGATGGCGAGCGGCGAGGTGATCGGCGCCATCGCCATGACCGAACCCGGCACCGGCAGCGACCTGCAAGGTGTCCGCACCACGGCGGTGCGCGAAGGCAACAAGGATCTAATCGTCAACGGCCAGAAGACGTTCATCACCAACGGCCAGAACGCCGACCTGGTCATCGTCGTCGCCAAGACCGATCCGAAGCAGGGCGCCAAGGGCATCTCGCTGGTGCTGGTCGAGGCGACGCGTAAGGGCTTCACCAAAGGCCGCAACCTGGAAAAGATCGGCCTCAAGGCGCAGGACACCTCGGAACTTTTCTTCTCCGATGTGCGCGTGCCCGCCCGCAACTTGCTCGGCGAAGAGGGCAAGGGCTTCGCCATGCTCATGCAGGAGCTGGCCTGGGAGCGACTGCAGGTCGCCATCGGCGCAATGGCCAATGCGGAGGCGGCGCTGCAATGGACCGTCGACTACACGCGCCAGCGGAAGGCCTTCGGCCAGGCCATCGCCGAATTCCAGAACACGCGCTTCAAGCTCGCCGAGATCAAGACCGAGGTGCAGATCGGCCGGGTCTTCGTCGACCGCTGCATCGATCTGGTGGTCAAGCGCGAGCTCGACGTCGCCACGGCCGCCATGGCGAAATACTGGACCTCGGACCTGCAGTGTCGCGTCATTGACGAGTGCCTGCAATTGCACGGCGGCTACGGCTATATGTGGGAGTATCCCATCGCGCGCGCCTACGCGGATTCCCGCGTGCAGCGCATCTATGCCGGCACCAACGAAATCATGAAGGAACTCATCGCGCGGACCTTGTAGTCGGCGTCAGGGCCTCATGCTTCGACGGGCTCAGCATGAGGCGGTAGCGATCTTCGCGTTCAGGGCAGGGACATGACGGCGTATCTCACGCGCACCATCTTCAACGAGGAGCACCACCTGTTCCGCGACCAGGTGCGCCGCTTCATGGAACGCGAGGTGGTGCCGAACCACGGCGAATGGGAGGAAGACGGCAAGGTCAGCCGCGACGTCTGGCTCAAGGCCGGCGCCGCGGGTCTGCTTTGCACCGTGATCCCGGAAGAATACGGCGGGGTCGGCGCCGACCGTTTCTTCAGCGCCATCATCATCGAGGAAATCTCGCGGGCGGGCGCCAGCGGCCTCGGCTTCAACCTGCATTCCGACATCATGGCGCCCTATATCCTGAACTACGGCAGCGAAGAGCAGAAGCGTGCGTGGCTGCCGAAAATGACCACGGGCGAGGTGATCGGCGCGATCGCCATGACGGAACCCGGGGCCGGCAGCGACCTGCAAGGCGTGCGCACCACGGCGGTGCGCGAGGGCAATCATCTCGTGATCAACGGGCAGAAGACGTTCATCACCAACGGCCAGCTCGCCGATCTCGTGGTCGTCGTCGCCAAGACCGATCCGGCTCAGGGCGCCAAGGGCATGTCGCTGGTGCTGGTGGAAGCCGGCACGCCCGGCTTCACCAAGGGGCGCAACCTGCACAAGGTCGGCCTCAAGGCGCAAGATACGTCGGAGCTGTTCTTTTCCGACGTGCGCGTGCCGATCACCAATCTGCTCGGCGAGGAAGGCAAGGGCTTCAAGTACCTGATGCAGGAGCTCGCCTGGGAGCGGCTGCAGGTGGCGATCCGCAATGTCGCCATGGCGGAGGCGGCCCTCGACCACACCATCGCCTACACGCGCGAGCGCAAGGCATTCGGGCACGCCATCGCCGACTTCCAGAACAGCCGCTTCAGGCTCGCCGAATGCAAGACCGAGGTGCAGATCGCGCGCGCCTTCGTCGATCATTGCCTGGCGCTGGTGGTGAAGCGCGAGCTCGATGCCGCGAGCGCCGCCATGGCCAAGCTGTTCGCCACCGAAACATCCGGCCGCGTCATCGACGAGTGCCTGCAATTGCACGGCGGCTACGGCTACATGTGGGAATACCCGATCGCCCGCTTCTATGCGGATGCGCGCGTGCAGCGCATCTTCGGCGGTACCAGCGAAATCATGAAGGAAATCGTCGCGCGCACGCTCTGAGCGCGGACGTTGGGCATCGAACATAGGGAAAGGACAGATTATGACCGACGCATTCATCTACGACGCCGTCCGCACGCCGCGCGGCAAGGGCCGTTCATCGGGCAGCCTGCACGAAGTAACGCCCATGAAGCTCGCGGTCACCGCATTGCAGGCGGTTCGCGACCGCAACAACCTGGACACCTCGGCCGTGGAAGACGTGGTGCTCGGCTGCGTCGAGCCGGTCGGCGAGCAGGGCGCCGACATCGCCCGCGTCGCCGTGATCCAGGCGGGCTATGCGGAAACCACGGCAGGCGTGCAGATCAACCGCTTCTGCGCCTCCGGATTGGAAGCCTGCAACATGGCCTCGGCCCAGGTCATGTCGGGCCAATCGCAGATGGCCATCGGCGGCGGCGTCGAAAGCATGTCGCGCGTGCCCATGGGCTCCTCCGGCGGCGCCTGGGCCATGGACCCGCAGGTCGCGTTCCATACGTATTTCGTGCCGCAGGGCATTTCGGCCGACCTGGTCGCCACCAAATACGGCTACAGCCGCGACGACGTGGACGCCTATGCCGTCGAGAGCCAGAAGCGCGCCGCCAACGCCTGGACCAAGGGACTGTTCAACAAGTCGGTCGTGCCGGTGCGCGATCAGAACGGCCTGACGATCCTCGACCGCGACGAGCATCTCAGGCCCGATACGACCATGCAGTCGCTCGGCCAGCTCGAGCCTTCGTTCAAGATGCAGGGCGAGACCTTCGGCTTCGATTCGGTCGCCATCCAACGCTATCCGGAGATCGAGCGCATCAAGCACGTACACCACGCCGGCAATTCGTCCGGCATCGTCGATGGCGCCGCCGCCGTGCTGATCGGCAACGCCGAGATCGGCAAGAAACTCGGTCTGAAGCCACGGGCCCGAATCCGTTCTTTCGCGTCGATCGGCTCCGAGCCGACCATCATGCTCACCGGTCCGTCGTTCTCGGCGGAAAAGGCCTTGAAGCGCGCCGGCATGAAGCCCGGCGACATCGACCTCTACGAGTTGAACGAGGCCTTCGCCGCGGTGGTGTTGCGCTTCATGGAGGCGCTCAACATTTCGCACGACAAGATCAACGTGAACGGCGGCGCCATCGCCATGGGGCATCCGCTCGGCGCGACCGGCGCGATGATCCTCGGCACGCTCCTTGACGAACTGGAGCGGCGCAACCTCTCGACCGGCCTTGCCACGCTGTGCGTCGGCGCCGGAATGGGCACCGCGACCATCATCGAGCGCGTCTGAACCCGCGCCGCCAGCTAGGAGATACACATGATCGACTACACCGTCGACCAGGAAGGCATCGCCACCATCGCGTGGAACATGGCCGACCGGTCCATGAACGTCCTCAATGAAGAATCCATTGCGGCCTTTGCCGAGAAGGTGCGCGAATCGATCGTCGATTCGGGCGTCAAGGGCGTGATCATCACCTCGGCAAAAAACGATTTTGTCGGCGGCGCCGATCTCACCATGTTGCAGAAGGTGCGCGACCCGAAGCAGATGTTCGAGCGCAGCCTTGCCATGCACGGGCTGTTCCGCGAGATCGAGAAAAGCGGCAAGCCGTTCGTCGCCGCGATCAACGGCACGGCGCTCGGCGGCGGCTACGAAATCTGCCTGGCGTGCCATTGGCGCATCGCGGCCGACAATCCGAAGGCGCTGATCGGCCTCCCGGAAGTGCAGGTCGGGCTGCTGCCGGGCGGCGGCGGCACGCAGCGCCTGCCGCGCATGATCGGCTTGCGCGCGGCCTTGCCGATTCTGCTAGAAGGCAAGCGCTTCGATCCGGAGCGGGCCAAGCAGAACGGTCTCGTGGATCAAGTGGTGCCGGCGGCCGATCTTCTCAAGGCGGCCAAGTCCTGGGCCCTAACCGAAGGCCCGAAGAACGTGGTGAAGCCGTGGGACCGCAAGGACTTCAAGCTGCCGGGCGGAGCGGTGCTCAGCCCGGTGGGGAGCCAGACCTTCGTTGCCGGCAACGCCATGCTGCGCGACAAGACCCTCGGCAACTATCCGGCGCCGGTCGCGATCATGTCCTGCGTCTATGAGGGCTGCCTGGTCGACATCGACACGGCGCTTCGCATCGAGAGCCGGTATTTCATCAGCCTTGTCACGTCGCCGGAAGCGAAGAACATGATCCGGAGCCTGTTCTTTTCCATCGGCGAGGCGAACAAGCTCGCTTCCCGGCCGAAGAACGTGCCGCAGGCGTCGTACAGCAAGATCGGCATCCTCGGCGCCGGCATGATGGGTGCCGGCATCGCCTATGTCTCGGCCGAAGCGGGACTTGACGTGGTCCTCCTCGACACCAGCAGGGAATTCGCCGAAAAGGGCAAGTCTTACAGCCAAAGCCTGCTCGACAAGAAGCTCGGCCAGAAGCGCATTTCGCAAGCCGAGCGCGACGCCGTGCTGGCGCGCATCGTGCCGACGGCCGACTTCGCCGCGCTGAAGGGCTGCGACATCGTCATCGAAGCGGTGTTCGAGAACCGTCAGATCAAGGCCGACGTGACCAAGAAGGCAGAAGCCATGTTGGCGCCGGACAAGATCTTCGCCTCGAACACGTCGACCCTGCCGATCACGGGTCTCGCGGATGCATCGGTGCGGCCGGAGAACTTCATCGGGCTGCATTTCTTCTCGCCGGTCGACAAAATGCCGCTCGTCGAAATCATCCGCGGCAAGAAGACTTCGGACGAATGCCTCGCCAAGGCCATGGACTACGTGAAACGGATTCGCAAGACGCCAATCGTGGTCAACGACAGCCGCGGCTTCTATACCAGCCGCGTCTTCGGCACCTACGTGTCCGAAGGTCTCGCCATGCTGGGCGAGGGCGTGGCGCCGGCGCTGATCGAGAACGCCGGCCGCATGGCGGGCATGCCGGTCGGGCCGCTGGCGCTCGCGGACGAAGTGTCGCTCGAACTGATGCACAAGGTGCGGAAGCAGACCGAAGCCGATCTCGGCAAGGCCTACAAGCCGGGTCCGAGCGACGGCGTGCTCACCACGATGGTCGAGAAGCTCAACCGCATCGGCAAGAAGGCCGGCAAGGGTTTCTATGATTATCCGCAAGGCGGCAAGAAGCGCCTGTGGTCGGGCTTAGGCGAGCTGTTCAAGCCGGCCGTCAACCAGCTTTCGTTGGAGGAAGTGAAAAAGCGCCTTATGTACGTGCAGTCGGTCGAGACCGCGCGCTGCATGGAGGAGAAGGTCGTGGTCGATCCGAAGGACGCCGACGTCGGCTCCATCCTCGGCTGGGGCTTTTCGCCTTCGCGCGGCGGCACGGTCAGCCAGATCCATACCATCGGCGTCGAAAAATTCGTCGCCGAATGCGACCGGCTGGCGCAAGCCTACGGCGCGCGGTTCAATCCGCCGAAGCTGCTCCGCGACATGGCCGCCAAGCACGAAAGCTTCTACGCCGCGTAAGCCTCGGCCGGCGGTGAGAGTTCAGTGGGCGTGCGAGAATTCGCCTTTGGCCATCGCCAGGTGATGCCGCTGGTGGTGGGAGCCGCTGACGAGCAGCCCGATGAAGCCGAGGCCTTGGATATGCTGGACCTGGCCCGGGTCGCTTGAGGTGACGGTGAGAAGCACGCCGTCCGCCACGGGCTCGGCCTTTGCGTTCCAGCCGTTCAGCTGGTTGAGTTCGTGGGCGTGCGCCGGGATCATGCGCTGGATCGCGGCAAGCGTCCGGCCGTTGCCGGTGACGGCGATCCGCAAGCCGCCGTCGACCGGCTCTTCCCTGGCATCGGCCTTGAGCGTGACCTCGTTCATGTCGATCAGATGCTCGCGCAAGTCCCTTAAGCGAACCTTAGACCAGTCGGTCTTCGGATCGGCTTCGAGAATGCGAACGATCTCCTGAACCGTGCCGAAGGCGTCCTGTCCGGGCATGGTCGGCGTGGCTGCTTCGGCCTTCATCGCGTGATCGCCGTGCATCTCCAGCATGTGTTGGCGATGCTGTTCCGGCGTCATGCCCTGCATCTGGTCGTGTCCCGGCATGGCGTGGTCCATCATCGGCGGGGCATTCGGCGAGCCGTCCTCCGCGGCGCTCGCAGGCATCGGATGGACGAGCGAAATTGCCGAAAACGCGATGGCGGCAGCGAGGGTGCCGGCGCCGCCGAGCCGGCATGTGACGGGCTTCATGGGGGCCTCTTGGAATGAGAGAATTGCGGCAATCTACGCTGAACGAATGCTGAGCCACATGATCTGAATCATACGGCTGGCATTTTCCGGATCGCGATCGCGCCTTGGGTCCGCCGGATGGCGCCTTCTTTTTCCAATGCCTTCAAGGTGCGGTAGAGCGCCTCGTGGGTCAGACCGATTTCGGCTGCGAGATCCATGAGTGTGCCGTCCAGCCGAACCGTGCTTCCGTCCGGGTCGGCGGACAAGGTCAGATGGTGCATCACCCGCTCGCGCGCGGAGCGGATGTTACGCTCCTCGAGGCGGGACCGCAGCCCCTGAACCTGATGCGCCAGCACCGCCATGAAGCGCTGCGCCATGGCCGGGTTGCCGCGGAAGGCGGCGAGAATTTGTCGCTTGGGGTAGATGCGGACGCGAGACGCGACGGTGGCGACGGCATCGCAATGATAGACGCGGGCAAAGAGCGCCGCCTCCGCGAAAAGCTGACCCTGGCTCGCCGTGTGCAAGATAACGGCACGGCTGTCGATCGTGTGCCGGAGCAGCCGCAGCCGGCCTTTCTCCACTTCGAAGATCGCGGCCGCCTTGTCGCCTTGGCGGAACAGGGTCTCGCCGGCGTCAAGCGCCCGCACGACCGAGCGTTGCCGGATCGCTTCAGGCAGCCAGTCGAGCACGGGCATGGCGTGAGCTTAGAGCCTCAGGGCCATCGGCTCCATACAAAGCAAATGTCCGCTAGGGGTCGCAGGAGCTGGAAAAGCAAACGCCCCACCGCGAGGTGGGGCGTTCTCGATGTCTCGACCTTGATTGGTCAGGCGATCAGGGATCTTTCTTGTTGTTGCCGCCGGAAGCCTGAGCGGTCGGCGCCAAGGCCGTGCCGACGGCCGCGACAGCGAATGACACCAGCAAAGTGAGCAAGACGATTCGAAGCAGTGACATCATGTATCTCCCGTTGTGCCGCGTACGCGGTCTGGATGTTGCCGCACCCTCTCGACTCAGCACTTAGAACTCCACGAGCCACCGTGGTCCCGGCCCGCGTTGTTGTCCGGCGCTTGGGCCGCCGCCAGCAAAGTCGTGGCAACGCCAAAGGACACCTGGATCGCAACCAGATCGTTCCGAACTATCGACACGAGTTGCCTCCCGGCACTCGAAGAACATCTAGCAATCCAAGGACGAACGAACTTAATCTCGCCGCCTCGGAACGGTCAAACAATATCATCCAACGTGAAGCCGGACGAGACAGTAATTGTCAGTTAAGAGAATTAGCGACATATTAATGCGGCGTAAGATTGTTGATTTGAATGCGGTAGAATATTTGTTTACTAACAACTTCACTCGTCTTGCCCGCAAGCCGGAGCGGATCGTCGCGGCCTCGATCCGGCGCATTGCGGCAGCGGCCATCATCGCGGGTGCGGCGATCGGCGTGGCACGTGCGGCCGACTTGAGCGACGCGCCGATCCTGCGGATCGAGACCGGCATGCATGGGGTGCGGGTCTCGCGTCTGGCGGTTACGCCGGACGGCAAGCTGCTGGTTTCCGGTTCCTACGATCACACGCTCAGACTCTGGTCGCTGCCCGACTTGGCGCCGATTCGCACCATACGTCTGCCGAGCGACGACAAGGACGAGGGCTGGGTCTATGGCGTCGCCGTCACGCCCGACGGCAAGACGATTGCGGCTTCCGGCTGGACCAGCAATCCGGCTGGAAGCGATACGTGGTGCCTCTACCTGTTCGCGGTCGCCACTGGAGCGATGGAGCGGCGGCTCTGCGATCTGCCCCATCGCGTCAACGATCTCGCCTATTCGCCAGACGGACGCTACCTGGCGGCCGTGATGAAGGCGGGACGGGGCCTGCGCGTCTATCGCAGCGCCGACTATTCGCTCGCCGCCGAGGACCGGGACTACGGCGACGACGCCATGACAGTGGAGTTCGATGCTGCCGGACGCCTGCTGACCTCGGCCATGGACGGCAAGGTACGCCTCTATGACGCGGCGTTTCACCGCGTCAAATCCGCCGCCATGCCGGAGCGCCGGTTGCCGTTCTCCGCCAGCTTCTCACCGGACGGCAGCCAGATCGCTGTCGGCTATTCCGAGCATACGATGGCGGGCACGCGCGTCGATGACCAGGCCCCGGACCTGCCGGCCGCGGTCGACGTCATCTCCGGCAGCGACCTTACGCCGCTCTTCCGTCCCGACCTGCGCGGCGTCGACAACGGCGTGCTGTCGCGCGTCGGCTGGTCGGCGGATGGCAAGTTTCTTTACGCCGGCGGTACGTACCAGAAGCGCGGGCGCAACGTGCTGCGGCGCTGGAACGACGGCGGCAAGGGACGCCCGCAAGAAACCATCACCGCGCCCGAGCGCTTCCTCGATATTCGTCCGATTTCCGGCGGCGGCATGGCCTTCGCCGGCAACGCGCCTTACATCGGCGTCGTCAACGCGGACGGCAAACTCGCGGCAGAGCGCGCTGCGCCGGTTTTCGACTATCACAATCTCGGCGACCGGTTCGCGATCTCGGCGGACGGTCTGACGGTTCAGTTCGCGGGAGCTGGCGGCAAGACGGTGACGTTTTCTCTCGCCGACGAAACGTTGAAGATGGACGCGGTTCCGAACAAGGACTTCGCCAGCCCAATCCTGGAAGCGCCGCGACTCGACATCCGCGACTGGGACCATCAATTCCACCCGACCTTGAACGGGACGCCCTTGAAGCTCCTGCTGTACGAGCACGCGTTCAGCATGGCGATCGCGCCCGACCAGAAGAGTTTCCTGCTTGGCACATCGTGGCATCTCCGGCACTACGACGCCGCCGGCAACGTGCTCTGGTTCACGGTCGCACCCGGCTCCGTGCGCGACATCACGGTCACGCCGGACGGCCGGTTGGCGGTCACCGCCCAGGACGACGGCACCATCCGCTGGTACGCGATGGACACGGGCCGCGAATTGCTCGCGCTGTTCCCGCACAGGGACGGCGAGCATTGGGTGGCGTGGACGCCGTCGGGCTATTACATGTCGTCCGTCGGCGGCGACACGCTGATCGGCTGGCAGGTGAACCAGGGCCGCGACAAGGCCGCCGACTTCTTCACCGTCGGGCGCTTCAGCGGCAAGTACTATCGGCCCGACATCGTCACGCGCGTTCTGGCGACGCTCGACGAACCGGAGGCGATCAAGCGCGCCGATGCCGAAGGCGGCCGGCATGAAGGTGCGCGCGGCGTGGCGGGATTGCTGCCGCCCGTGATCGAGATCCTCGATCCCGCGCCGGGCCGAAAACTCTCCGAATCCAAGATCACCGTGCGCTATCGCCTGCATGCGCCGTCGGGCGAACCTGTCACGTCGATCATCGCGCGGGTGAACGGCCATCGGCGCGGCGAGTACGAGGCGCCGAAGCTCGGGGCGAACGGCGAGGCCGTGGGCGAATTGCAATTGACCCTGCCGCAGGCCGACGCTGATCTGCAGCTCTCGGCCAGCAACCGTTTCGCTACCAGCGAACCGGCGGACGTGCGGCTGGTCTGGGCAGGTGCGCGCAGCGACCTCATGGACACGAAGCGAAAGGTTTACGTGCTTGCGGTCGGGGTCGGGCGATACGCCGACCCGGCGTTGAAGCTGACCTTCCCGGCCAAGGACGCGCAGGATTTCATCGCGGCGCTCGAGCGCCAGAAGGGCAAGGCCTACAGCGACGTGGTCGCCAAGGTGATCCTGGACGATCAGGCGACGCTCGCGGCGGTGCGCGACGGCATCGCCTGGCTCGCCAAGAGCGCGGGCGACTTCGATCTGGCCGTGGTGTATCTCGCCGGGCATGGCTTCGACGACCAGGAGGGCGTCTATCACTTCCTGCCGGCCGACGCGCGCCTGGCGCAACTCGACGCTACGGCGCTCTCGCGCGACGAGCTCCTTTCGTCGTTGGAAAAGATGGACGGCGATCGCGTGCTCTTCCTCGACACCTGCCACGCCGGCAACGCCGTCGGCGGCGTGAGTCACCCGTCGAGCGACGTGAACCATCTGGTCAGCGAGCTCGGCAAGCCGGAGCATGCGCTGGTCGTCTACGCGGCCGCTGCAGGGGGCCAATTCGCGCACGAGGATCCGGCGCTGAAGAACGGCTATTTCACCCGCGCCGTGGTCGACGGCCTCGACGGCGGCGCCGACTTCATGCACCGCTCCTACGTCACCACCAGCATGCTTGAAGTCTATGTGAAGGAACGGGTGAAGGATTTGAGTGGCGGCGCGCAGACGCCCACGTTCAACATGCCGTCCGCGATTTCCGATCTGCTGCTGGCCCGCGTCAGCGCGTCAGGCGCCGCAACGCCCCCTCAATGATGTGATCCACGATCGCGGCGCCTGACTGGTTGAGCGGCGCGAGGCGCCCGGCCGCATCGAGCAGCAGCGTCCCGAGAATTCCCGCGGCGAGAGCCACCGTCTCGCGCTCGGCCGCGCGCGCTTCGATTTGCGCCGCTTGTTCGAGTGCGGACGCAAGTGGCTGCAGCACGCCGATCAGCCGGCCGTTGACCTGACGTTGCAGGTCGGGACTGAGTGCCGCGAAGGCGGCGGCCGCCAGTTCCAGGTCATGCGGATTGCCGCTGTAGTAGGTACACACCGCCTGCACGCCGCGACGCAGCCGATCCGCGGGCGGGTCGTTGCCGCTTGCGGCGGCTTTCACAATGCGCGCGAGCCCGGTCAGCGACTGGACGAGCAATTCGCCCAGCATCGCGTCCCGGGAGGGGAAGTAGGCGTAGATCGCGCCGGCGACATAACCGGCCTCGACCGCGACCGATCGCATGGTCAGGCCCGAAATGCCTTGCGCCTTGAAGACTTCGAAGGCCGCTCCGAGAAGCGCCTGCCGTTTCTGCTCATGGGCGCTTTTCCGCCGTGTCGCTTTGGCATCTGACATGGGTAAAATATACACTGTTCAATAAATTGAACAATGTTCACATTCATCCATTGATGGCGACACCCAATAGAGTTCCGACGCCGTAGGTCACCGCTGCCGCCGCGGCCCCGATGGCGACCTGGCGCAACCCCGAAAACAGTACGTGCCGCCCGGTCAGCAGCGACGTGGCGCCGCCGATGACGAAGAGCGCCACGCCGCTCGAAGCCAGGCTGGCCGCGAGCGCCGTGTGGCCATGCAGAAAGAGATATGGCGCAACCGGGAAAATGGCGCCGGCGGAGAACAGCAGGAACGACGTGGCCGCCGCCGTGATCGCGGAGCCGCCAAGCTCCTCCGGGTCGATGCCGAGTTCCTCGCGCACCAAGGTGTCGAGCGCGGTCTTGCTGTTGGACATGAGTCTGTCGGCGAGCGCCTTGGCCTCCGTGGCGCTCAGGCCCTTGGCCTCGTAGATGAGCTGCATCTCCTGGCGCTCTTCGTCGGGCGTGGCGGCGAGTTCTTCGGCTTCCGTCGCGATCTGCCGCTGGTAGAGTTCGCGCGAGCTGTTCACCGAAAGCCATTCGCCGAGCGCCATGGAGCACGCGCCGGCGATGAGCCCGGCGAGGCCCGAGAGCAACACGGTCTGCTCGCTCGACGCGGCGCCGGCGATGCCCATGACCAGGCTGAGGTTGGAGACGAGCCCGTCGTTGGCGCCGAGCACCGCGGCGCGCAGCGCATTGCCGCCCATGGCGCGATGGCGGCCCTCAAGCCGGGCGAGCGCGCTGCCCGAAAGTCCGGTCGGGCTGGTCGCGGCGACCGCCTCGACGATGCGGGCGTGGCTGCGTTCGTCCGCCGGCAGGCCGCCCGCGGCGGCTTCCGCCTGACGATCGTATTGCGCGACGTCGCTTTGCTCGAGGGCATTGACGGTGGGCAGGACGAAGGCCGGACCGAAGCGCCGCGCCAGCCATTCGAGGGCGCGCGTGCGCCACCCGGCGCTGAGGCCGGGCACCCGCGCGCCGATCCGGCCTAGCTGCTTCCGCCAGAACTCCGCATGGGCTTCCTCGACGGCGGCGAGGCGTCCGTAGACGCTGGCGAGCCGCTTGTCGGGCTCCACCTCGGCAAGCGTTCGATAGAGGCTCGCGCTATTGATTTCGCCTTGGAGGTTGGCGCGATACCGCCTGGCCGGATCGCGTTCGCTTGGCTCTGCCATGTGCGCTGCTCCGCCCGCTATGGGATGCGCAAGTATCGCACCGGAGCGCCGCGGTCAAAAACCGAGTTGACGTGCCGCCAGCTCCTTCATGATCTCTTCCGCGCCGCCGCCGATGGCGTTGACTTTGACTTCGCGGTAGATGCGCTCGACCTTGGTGCCGCGCATGAAACCCATGCCGCCGTGGATCTGCACCGCTTCGGACGCGCAAAACGCCATGGTCTGGGTCGCCTGGTTCTTCAGCATGGCGATTTCGGCGATCGGCGATTCGCCTTGCTGCACGCGCCATGCCAGGGATTCGAGGTAGGCCTGGGTCGCGTTGATGCGCATCGCCATGTCGACCAGCTTGTGGCGTATCACCTGCTGCTCGATCAGCGGCTTGCCGAACACTTTGCGCTGCCGGGCCCAGCTTACGGCTTCGTCGAGGCACACCTGGCTGAAGCCGGTGCAGCCGGCCGCCATGCCGAGGCGCTCGCCGTTGAAGTTGAACATGATGCCGCGGAAGCCTTCGTTCTCCGGGCCGATGAGGTTCTCCGCCGGCACCTTCACGCCGTCGAAATGCAGCGACGCGGTATCGGAGGCCCACCAGCCCATCTTCCGGAGCGGCGTCTGGGTGAAGCCCGGCATGCCCTTTTCCAGCAGCAACAGCGAAATGCCGCGCGCGCCCGTGCCGCCGGTACGCACGGCAACCGTATAGAAGTCGGCCCGCACGCCGGAGGTGATGAACATCTTGGCGCCGTTCACCACGTAGTGGTCGCCGCTCCGCTTCGCACTGGTGCGAAGGTTGGCGACGTCCGAGCCGCCGTCCGGCTCGGTGATGGCGAGGCAGGAGATCTTCTCGCCGGACAGCACTTGCGGCAGCACGCGGTCCTTCATGGCCTTGGAGCCGAGGCGCGCGATCGGCGGCGAGCCGATGGTGTGGCTCATCAGGCTCGCGGAGACGCCACCGGCGCCGGCCCGCGCCAATTCCTGGCTGGCGATGATCGAGTAGAACCGGTCCGTGGGGATGCCGCCGTATTCCTCGGGGAAGCCGAGACCGAGTAGGCCGACGGCCGACGCTTTCTTGTATAGCTCGCGCGGGAAGCCGCCCGCCTCGTCCCATTCGTCGACGAAGGGCGCGATTTCCTTGTCCACGAAGCGGCGCATGGTTGCACGGAACGCTTCATGCTCTTCGGTGTAGTAGGGGCTGCGCGGGCGGTTCGGCAGGGTCACGGCGCTGCCTTTTCGGCGACGAGCGCGGCAAGCAACTGGCGCGTCGCCACCTGGTCGCCCTCCTTGACGGCGATCTGTTCGATCACGCCGGCGCGGCTCGCGGCAATCTCATGCTGCATCTTCATGGCCTCCAGCACCACCACGCGTTGGCCTTTCGCCACTTTGTCGCCTGCCTTCGCCAGCACCGCGACGATACGTCCGTTCATGGGCGCGACCAGGCGCGCTTCGCCGTCCTTTTCGCCGGCGCCGGACGCTTCCAACAAGGTTTCGCGCACGATGGCCGTGGCGCCGTCCAGATCGAGGTGCAAGGCGCCTTCCGCCAAGGCATAGCGGGCATTTTGCTGCAGTCCGTCGATGGCGAAGCGGACCGTGCTGTCGCTCCAATCGATGAGGTCAACGAGGACGGGATGCCTGCCGAGCGCCACCTCGAAGCGGTCTCCGGCGACACACGTCACCGTCACCGCGTGATGGGTTTCGCCGACCGTGAGCCGGAGCGGCCACGTGGCGGCACCGGTCGAGCGCCAATTGGCGACGCTCGGGTCGGTTTCGATGGCCGTCGCCTCGAACAACAGCACGGCGGCGAGCGCCAGCATCCGGTCGTCCGGCGCCGGACGCTGCATGGCGGCGCTCTTCGGCGCGAAATGCTGTGCGATAAAGGCCGTCGTCGCTTCGCCGCCGATGAACGCCGGATGGCGCAGTACCTGCAGCAGGAAACTGCGGTTCGAATTGATCCCGAGCATGAGCGTGTCTTCCAGCGCCGCAATCAGCCGCCGGCGCGCTTCCTCGCGCGTGTCGCCGTGGGCAATCACCTTGGCGACCATGGCGTCGTAGAACGGACTGACCTCATGGCCCGATAGCAAGCCATGGTCGATCCGCACGCCGAGCCGTTCGGCAGGCTCCCACACGACGATGGTGCCGCTTTGCGGCAGGAAGCCGCGATACGGGTCCTCGGCATAGAGCCGCACCTCGATGGCATGGCCGTGGATGCCGACCTGGTCCTGGGTCAGCGGCAGCCGTTCGCCGGCCGCCACGCGCAGTTGCCAGGCGACAAGGTCGAGGCCGGTGATCGCCTCGGTCACCGGATGCTCGACCTGCAGCCGCGTGTTCATTTCCAGGAAGTAGAAGTGGCCGGCGCCGTCGAGCAGGAATTCGACCGTGCCGGCGCCCAGGTATTTGATCGCGCGCGCCGCGGCCGCCGCCGCTTCGCCCATGCGCAGGCGCAAGTCGGCGTCGACGGCGGGCGACGGCGCTTCCTCGACCACCTTTTGATGGCGGCGCTGGATCGAGCAGTCGCGCTCGTTCAAGTGAATGACGTTGCCGTGGGTGTCGGCAAACACCTGGATTTCCACGTGCCGTGCGTCGGTCACCGCCTTTTCCAGGATCAGCTCGCCGGAGCCGAACGCGTTCAGCGCCTCCGAGCGCGCACCCGACAGGGCCTTGGCAAGATCGGCCGCGCCGGCGACGAGCCGCATGCCGCGCCCGCCGCCGCCCGCGGCGGCCTTCACCATCACCGGAAATCCGATGCGCCTGGCTTCGGCGGCGAGCTTTTCGTCCGACTGGTCGGCGCCTTGGTAGCCCGGCACGCAGGGCACGCCCGCTTCGATCATCAGCCGTTTCGCCGCCGCCTTGTTGCCCATGGCGCGGATGGCAGCCGGCGTGGGCCCGATGAAGACCAGGCCGGCCTTGGAGCACGCTTCGGCGAATTCGTCGTTCTCCGACAAGAAGCCGTAGCCCGGATGCACGGCGTCGGCGCCCGAGCGCGTGGCGGCGGCGATCAGCGCCGCGATGTTCAGGTAGCTTTCCCGCACCGGCGGCGGGCCGATCAGCACCGCCTGGTCGGCGACGCGCACGTGCAACGCGTCCGCGTCGGCCTCGCTGTAGACCGCGACCGTGCGATAGCCCATGTCGTGCGCGGTGCGAATCACGCGGCAGGCGATTTCGCCGCGATTGGCAATCAGGATCTTCGAGAACGCCATGTCAACCGACCGTGGTGACCCAGGAGGGCTTGCGCTTCTCGACGAAGGCGCGCGTGCCTTCGCGGCCTTCCGGGCCCCTGACCGCATTGGTGAAGCTCTCGGCCGCGTAGTCCAGCAGTTCCGACATGGACGCCGTGCCGGCGGCGCTGTGCATCAGGCGCTTGGTCTCCGCCACCGCTTCGGGCGCGCATTTCAGGATCTGGTTCGCCGTGGCGACGATGGCCGCCTCCAGCGCGGGCCCGTCCGGCACCGAAAGGTGCGCGATGCCGACCTCGACGGCCTCTTTGCCGTTGAGCCTGGCGCCCGAAACGCCGAAGCGCCGCGCCGCGGTCAAGCCGATGCGCTTCACCACGAAGGGCGAGATGGCCGCCGGCACGATCCCAAGCGTCACTTCCGACATGGCGAAGAGCGCATCGTCGCGGGCGATGGTGACATCGCCGACGCAGGCGAGGCCGAACCCGCCGCCCATGGCGTAGCCTTCGACGGCGCAGATCACCGCCTGGGGCGCCGTGTTCACGGTTTCCATCATGCGGCCGAAGGCGCGATTGCTCTCTTTGAGCTCGTCGCGCGCGCCCGGCGGCGGTGCCGCGCCCGAGGCGGACATATTCTTGATGTCGCCGCCGGCGCAAAAGCTGCCGCCGGCGCCGCGGATCAGCACGACGCGGACGGAACGGTCGTCGCGGATCGATTGGAATGTGGCGAGGATCTCCTCGTGCATCTGCTTGCTCATGGCGTTGCGCAGCTCCGGCCGGTTGAGCCAGAGCTTGAGCAGCGGACCGTCGCGTTCGAGCTTGGTGTGCTCAGTCTGCGGCAGCGACATGCTTTGCCTTCTGTTCCTTGTTCTTGGCCTTGGCCGAGGGCAGGGTGCCCATGAATTTGGCGATGATGGTCAGCATCACTTCGTCGGCCCCGCCGCCGATGGAGGTGAGTCTGGTGTCGCGGTAGGCGCGGCTCACGGGCGTCTCGTTCATGAAGCCCATGCCGCCCCAGTATTGCAGGCACGCGTCGCTCACCTCGCGGCCCAGCCGGCCGGCCTTCAGCTTCGCCATGGAGGCGAGTCGGGTCACGTCCTTGCCGGAGACGTAAAGCTCGACCGCGCGATAGATCAGCGCCCGGAGCGCCTCGATTTCGGTCTGCAACTCGGCGAGGCGGAAATGCACCACCTGGTTGTCGAGGATCGGCTTGCCGAAGGCGATGCGGTTCCGCGTGTATTCGATGGTTTCGCCGATGATGTACTCAAGGCCCTTCAACCCCGACACCGCGCCCCAGATGCGTTCCTCCTGGAACTGCAGCATCTGGTAGGTGAAGCCCATGCCTTCCTCACCGATGCGATTGCGCTGCGGCACGCGCACGTCGTCGAAGTGAAGCTGCGCCGTGTCGGACGACCACATGCCGAGCTTGTCGAGCTTGCGCGCCACCGTGACCCCTTTGGCCTTCATGGGCACGCAGATCAGCGACTTGTTCTGGTGCACCGGGCCGTCGGAGGTGTTGGCGAGCAAGCAGATCCAGTCGGCCTGGGTGCCGTTGGTGGTCCACATCTTGCCGCCGTTGATGACGTAGGCGCCGCCGTCCTTCCGGGCCGAAGTCTTGATGGAGGCGACGTCGGAACCGGCACCCACCTCGCTCACGCCGAGACAGGCGACATAGTCGCCGGATATGGACGGCGCCAGGAATTCGCGGCGCACCTCGTCAGATCCGAAGCGCGCCAGCGCGGGCGTCGCCATGTCGGTCTGCACGCCGATGGCCATGGGCACGCCGCCGCAACGGATATTGCCGAGTTCCTCCGCCATCACCATGGCGTAGGAATAGTCGAGGCCGGAGCCGCCGTATTCGACGGGCTTTGCGATGCCGAGGAAGCCGGCAGAACCCAGCTTCTTGAACAGATCGTGCGCCGGAAAAATGCCGGCCGCTTCCCATGCGTCGACGTTCGGATTGACTTCCGTTTCGATGAAGCGATTTAGCGAGCGGCGCAGCTCCTCGTGCTCCTGGGTGAATTGCATCCTGGCCTCCCTATTCGGCCGCTTTCGCGCCCTTGCGGTCTTGCGATCCCGGCAACGTGCCCATGTATTTCGAAATGATGGTCAGCATGATCTCGTCGGCGCCGCCGCCGATGGAGCCGAGCCTCCAGTCGCGATAGGCGCGGCTCACCGGCGTCTCGTTCATGAAGCCCATGCCGCCCCAGTATTGCAGACAGGCGTCGCTAACTTCGCGGGTAAGACGGCCGGCCTTGAGCTTTGCCATGGAGGCGAGCCGGGTGACGTCCTTGCCGGAGACATAGAGCTCGACGGCGCGATAGACCAGCGCCCGCAGCGCCTCGACCTCGGTCGCCAATTCAGCGAGACGGAAATGCACCACTTGATTGTCCAGGATGGATTTGCCGAAGGCGCTGCGGCCGCGCGTGTACTCGATGGTCGCGTCGATGATGCGCTCCATGCCCTTGAGCGAGCGCGCCCCCGCCCATAGCCGCTCTTCCTGGAACTGCTGCATCTGGTAGGTGAAGCCCTTGCCTTCTTCGCCGATGCGATTGCGCTGCGGCACGCGCACGTCGTCGAAGTGAAGCTGCGCCGTATCGGAGGCGCGCATGCCGAGCTTGTCGAGCTTGCGCGCGATCTGAACGCCCCTGGTCTTCATGGGCACGCAGATCAGCGACTTGTTCTGATGCACCGGGCCGTCGGAGGTATTGGCGATGAGGCAGATCCAGTCGGCTTGCGTGCCGCTGGTGGTCCACATCTTGCCGCCGTTGATGACGTAGTCGCCGCCGTCCTTCCGCGCGGTGGTCTTGAGCGATGCGACGTCCGATCCGGCGCCGACTTCGCTCACGCCGAGGCACGCCACATAGTCGCCGGCGATGGACGGCGCCAGGAATTCGCGGCGCAGCGCGTCGGAGCCGAAGCGCGCCAGCGCCGGCGTCGCCATGTCGGTCTGCACGCCGATGGCCATGGGCACCCCGCCGCAGCGAATGCGGCCGAGCTCCTCGGCCATGGTCATGGCGTAGGAATAGTCGAGGCCCGAGCCGCCGAACTCGACCGGCTTGTGGATGCCGAGGAAGCCCGCGGTGCCCATCTTCTTGAACAACTCGTGGGCCGGGAAGATTCCGGCTTCCTCCCACTCGTCCACATGCGGATTGATCTCGGTGTCGATGAACCGTTGCAGCGAACGGCGCAGCTCCTCGTGCTCCTGGGTGAACTTCATCGGCAAATCCTTCGATGGCTACATCCGGCCGACGCCGAAGGTGATGGGCTTCAGCGGCCGCATTTCCGCCTCGCGGCAGATCGACAGACAGAAGGCCAGAACCTTGCGCGAATCGCGCGGATCGACGATGCCGTCGTCCCAAAGTCGTGCCGTGGCGTAGAGTGCCATGGATTCCTTTTCCATGCGCTTGACGATGCCTTGCTCCAGGGTCTGGAGCGCGGCGCGGTCGACCTCCTGGCCTTTGCGGCGGAATTTCTCTTCCGTGACGATGGACATGACCTTGGCCGCCTGCTCGCCGCCCATCACGGCGATGCGATTGTTGGGCCAGGCGAAAATGAAACGCGGATCGTAGGCGCGGCCGCACATGCCGTAGTTGCCGGCGCCGAACGAGGCGCCGATATGCAGCGTGACCTGCGGCACGGTGGCGTTGGCGACCGCCTGGATCATCTTCGAGCCGTGCTTGATGATGCCCGATTGCTCCGCCTCGCGTCCCACCATATAGCCGGTGGTGTTCTGCAGGTACACGATGGGGATGTTGGCCTGGCAGCAAAGCTGGATGAATTGCGCCGCCTTGGTGGCGCCGTCCGCATCGATGGGACCGTTGTTGCCGATGACGCCGACGGCATGTCCTTCGATCTCGGCGTGGCCGCAGACGGTCTGCACGCCGTAGAGCGCCTTGAAATCGAGGAAGTCCGAGTCGTCGACGATGCGCGCGATCACCTCGCGCACGTCGTAGGGCTTGCGATAGTCCACCGGCACCGCGCCGGCCAGTTCCTCCGGCGAATAGCGCGGTTCGCGAAAGGTCTTCGGCGGCCGATAAGCGAGCTGCTGGTTCCACGGCAGCTTGGCCATGACTTCGCGCGCCAGCCGGATCGCGTCCGCGTCGTCCTCGGCCAGATATTCGCCGAGGCCGGATTTGGTGGAATGCATCTCGGCGCCGCCCAGTTCCTCGTCGGTTGCGATCTCGCCCGTGGCGGCGCGCAGCAGCGGCGGCCCGGCCAGGAACACCTTGGCCTTGTTCTTCACCAGGATGACGTAGTCGGAGAGGCCGGGAAGATAGGCGCCGCCCGCCGTGGACGACCCGTGCACCACGGTGATCTGCGGAATCCCGGCCGCGGACATGCGCGCCTGATTGGCGAAACCGCGTCCGCCTTCGACGAAGATTTCGGCCTGATACAGCAGATTGGCGCCGCCCGATTCCACCAGCCGCACGATCGGCAGCTTGTTCTCCATGGCGATCTGCTGATTGCGCAGGTTCTTCTTCAGCCCCATGGGCGCCGTGGTGCCGCCCTTGATGCCGCTGTCGGAGGCGCCGATCAGGCAACGGATGCCGGAGACGTAGCCGATGCCGGCGATGCCGCCGCCGCCCTGGATGCCGCGCTCGCCGTCGTCGTCGTGCATCTTGTAGCCGGCGAGGGTCGAAAGTTCGAGCCACGGCGCACCGCGGTCGAGCAGCATGGCGACGCGCTCGCGCGGCAGCAGCTGGCCGCGCTTGCGGAAGGTCTCCCGCTTGGCGTTCGAGGTTTCGCGCACCCGGGTCTCCAAGGCGCGGAATTCCTCGATCAGCGCCAGCATCTGCGTGCGGTTGTCGCGGAACGCGGCGGAATTCGGATCGATGCGGCTTTCGATGATCGGCATGGTGACGTTTGCTTGCGCCTAGTCGCTCAACACCTTGGGCATGCGCGCCAAATGGAAGCCGTTATAAGCGGGCGCAGGCTCCTTGTGCTTGGGCATTTCGCGGCTCGGCCGCGTGGTCGGCACGGCGCCGTCGACGCAGAGCGTGGTGCCGGAAATGAATGCGGCGCCTTCCGACAGCAGGAAGCAGATCGCCGCCGAAACCTCGCTTTCGGTGCCGATGCGCCCGAGCGGGCTCATGGTCTTCAGGCCGCGCAGGTGTTCGCGCATCTCGGGCGGATAGTGATCCATGCCGGAGGAGGCGATCCAGCCGGGCGCCACCGCGTTGACGCGCACGTTCGAGCCGGACCATTCCAATGCCGCGGTCTCGGTGAAGTTGACCATGCCGGCGCGCGCCGCGCCCGAATGACCCATGGTCGGCATGCCGAACCACATGTCGGCGACGATATTGACGATGGCGCCGCCGTGATCGGTCATCCACTGGGTGTAGCACTCGCGCGCCATGAGGAAGCCGCCGGTCAGGTTGTTGCGGACCACGGTCTCCCAGCCCTTCTGCGTGATGGCGGCCAAGGGCGCCGCGAACTGTCCGCCCGCGTTGTTGACCAGATGATCGATGCGGCCGAAGCGCTTGAGCACCGCGGCGACGGTGTCGCGCACGCGCTCTTCCTCGCGGATATCGCAGACGAAGCCTTCCGCCTCGCCGCCGGCTTCGGCGATCTCTGCCTTCACCGCGGCGAGCTTCTCGATCCTCCGGCCGACCAGGGCGACTTTGGCGCCGAGCGACACCAATTCGTGGGCCGTACAGCGGCCGATGCCGCTGCCGCCGCCGGTGACGACGGCGACCTGGCCTTGGAACAATCCGGGGCGGAAAACGGAGCGATACGTTGCGGCCATGCGTCCCTGTCCTCCCAATCCCCACAGCCTATAAGAAGGCGGCCGCGCATGGGGAGTGTGACTCCCTGGCCGCGGCACGGGAACGGCAAGAGAGAAGCCAATGTGTGCCAACGACACGCGGACATCCGCCGGTCGCCGACGCCGCGCCGGAGGTTGACGTCAGGCTAGTTGACGTTTACGTTAACGTCAAGGTTCGGCTGGCCCGAGCGAACGTCTTCGCGGCCCTCGCGGGCTTGCGCCAAATAATCGGGCCGAGGCAACACGACAACGGAGACCGACATGAGTCTGGAGCAACTCACCACTGGCCTGCGCGACCGCGTTGCCGGCAAATCCGGTTTGGACGCCACCGTGAAATTCGACTTCGGATCCGACGGCGTCATCTACATCGACGGCACCGCGAATCCCTATGCCGTGTCGAACGACAACAAGGACGCCGACTGCACCATCTCGATCTCCATGGCCGACTTCATCAGCATGACCAAGGGCGAGCTGGATGGCACCACCGCCTTCATGATGGGCAAGCTGAAGGTCGCCGGCAACATGGGCATCGCCATGAAGCTGTCGAGCGTTCTCAACTGATCCTCTAAGTCGCCGCGCCCACCTCTTACTCGCAATACGTCTCCCTCACCCTGAGCTTGTCGAAGGGCGAGGCCCTCATGCTTCGACCAGCTCAGCATGAGGATTGATTCGCTGACGTATGCCGCGACCGCCTCTACTCCGCGGCGCGGCCGGCCTTGGCCGCTTTGTATTTCCGGGTCTCTTCCTCGACCAATTCCTTCTTCGACAGCTTGCCGACGATGGTCTTCGGCAGGACGGGGCGGATTTCCATCGCCACCGGCATTTCGTGCTTGCCGACCTTGTCCTGCAGGAACGCCTTCAGTTCATCGAACGCGAAGGGCGGCGCGCCGGCCTTGAGCTTGATGAAGGCCTTCGCCGATTGGCCGCGGTAATCGTCCGGTATGCCGATGACGGTGACTTCCTCCACCGAGGGGAAACCGTGGATCGCCTCTTCGAGGTTGCGGGGATAAACGTTGAAGCCGCCGGAAATGATCATGTCCTTCTTTCGGTCCACCAGATAGACGAAGCCGTCGTCGTCCATGTAGCCGACGTCGCCCGTGTGCAGCCGCCCGCCGGCGAAGGCTTCCGCCGTGGCTTCCGGGTTGTTCCAATAGCCCTTCATCACGTTCGGGCCGGTGATGCAGATTTCGCCGGTCTGGCCGAGCGGCAGAACCTTCAACGGATCGTCCACGTCGACGATATCGATGACGCAGCCGGGCGCCGGCACGCCGCAACTGCCTTTCTTGCGCTTGCCGATCACCGGCGTGAGCAGGCCGGGCGCCGAGGTTTCGGTCATGCCCCAGCCCTCGACCAGCTTGCAGCCGGTCATGGCTTCGAACTTCTCCTGCACCTCGACCGGCAGGGGCGCGCCGCCGGAAGCGCAATACTTCAGGCTGCGCAGGTCGTACTTGGCGATGTTCGGGTCGGAGATGATGGCCATGTACATGGTCGGCACGCCGGGAAACACCGTCGGCTTCTTGCGATCGATGTCGCGGATTACCGCCTGAAGATCAAAGCGCGCATGCAGGACGATGGTCGAGCCGCCGCGGATGCCGCTCAACATGATGGCCGTGAGCGCGTAGACGTGGAAGAGCGGCAGCACCGCCAGGACGCGCTCCTTGCCCTCCTCGAGGACGGGCGGGTCGCCTTCGGTCCACAGCCGGATCTGGTGCTGCGCGGCCATCAGGTTGGCGTGGGTGAGCATGGCGCCTTTCGGAATGCCCGTGGTGCCGCCGGTATATTGCAATACCGCAATCTCGTTCTTCGGGTCCGCGACCGTCGCCGGCGCGTAACTGCCGTCGTTGTCGAGCAGTTGCCGCCAGGACATGTGCTGCGCGTCATGGGGAACCTGGGCGATATCCTTGCGCCGCGCCAAGGGGAACAGCAGGTTCTTCGGGAACGGCAGCACGTCCTGCAATTGGCCGACGATCAGCTTCTTCAGGCGCGTGCGGCCGAGCATGCGTCCCATTTGCGGATAGACGGCGCTGAGACCGAGCGTGACCATGAAGTCGGTCTGGCTGTCCTCGATCTTGTGCAGCAATTCCTTTTCCGCATCGAGGGGGCTGTAGTTCACTACCACACCGCCGGCCTTGAGAATGCCGAAGAAGGCGATGATGTAGTGGGGGGTGTTCGGCAGGAACAGGCCGACGTGAACGCCCTTCTTCACGCCGAGAGTCTGGAAGCCCTTGGCGGCGCGGTCGATCAGGCCGGCAATCTCGCGGTAGGTGAATCGCCGGTCCATGAAATCGCACAGAACGTTGTCCCCGAACTTGGCCGCGCTGTCGTCGATCAGGCTCCAGAGCGGTGCGACCGGGAACGTGGCATTCCACGGAACACCAGCGGGATAGGACTTTTCCCACACCTGCGCGGTCATGTTTCCTCCTTGGGGCATCGGCGGGATTCTCCCGTCTCGCCCGGCGAGGGTATCAGCGGGCCCGGCTCAAGCCAATGTGTGCGGGCCAATCTGGCTGCGGCTCGGGGGAGTGTGCTAGCATGCAAATATTGCGTTCGCGGAGGGGCGCTGCCAACAGAGGGCTTCCGACGATGTGGAACGGTAAGGACGGGCCGGTCATCCCGGCGGAGCGGCTTATCGCCATTTTGAAGTACCGCGGCATGGACGGCGAGGCGCTGATGGTGGCGCAGCGCAAGAGCCTGCAGGCCTTCATCGACGCCAGCGGCTTGGTCGCCAAAGGCATGGAAGCCATCGCGCAGCGCAACGCGACCCTGGTCCGCGATGCCGTCGGCCGCGTCGCCGAGCGGCTGCCGGAACTGGCGCGCCAGCGCACCCTCGACGAGGTGGCGCGGATGAACCTGGACAATTCCCGCGACGATCTGGCCGCGGCGGTCCAAGGGTTTCAGGAAATGGCGGAGCTGGTCTGGAAGTGCAATCGCGACGCCTTCGACCTGATCAACCGCTCGCTGGTCGAGAGCCTCGAAAGCTTCGTCAAGGCGGCGCCGGCCGGTTCGACGGCAGTCGCGCCTGCGGCGCCTGCCGAACCCCAAGCGGACGAACTGAGCAAGCGCCGCGAAAGCCGCTGACACAATCACAAAGAACTCACCCTTCGACGGGCTCAGGGTGAGGGCATCCGTTTACCTCATGCCGAGTCCGTCGAAGCACGAAGCACGAATCCGCCTCACGCCGCGGCGGTGAGATCGGCGAAGCGCTTGCGATGATGGTCGGCGTTGCCGAACAGCACGTCGTTCATCATCAGGCGCTTCATGTAATGCCCGACGTTGAGCTCGTCGGACATGCCCATGCCGCCGTGCAGCTGCACCGCCTGCTGGCCGACGAAGCGCCCGCTCTGCCCGACCTGGGTCTTGGTCGCCGCGGCAGCCTTTGCATGGTCCTTGGCGCCTTCGGTGAGCTTGATCGCCAGCATGAGGTTCATGGAGCGCGCCTGTTCGAGCGCGATCCACATGTCCACCATGCGGTGCTGCAAGACCTGGAACTGCCC
>DASQHM010000065.1:0-14846 GCA_035632095.1 Candidatus Cybelea sp.
CGATACGGCGCATGTATGGGGCCGGCCCGTGGGACTTGCGGTGGCAAAGGACGGCGCGCTGCTCATCGCCGACGACGTGGCGAACGCGATCTGGCGGATCAGCTATCGCAGCCGCTGAACCGCCGCCTTGGTTTCCGATTCGAGGCGCGCGATCAGGTCCGCCGCCGATTGCCGCCGCGCCATGCGCAATCCCTGGCCCGCCCAGAGCGAGAGGAATTCGGCGCGGCCTTGTTTCGCTGCCGCGGTTCTGAGCGGACGTGTGAGCGCGTTCTGATACGGAAACGGCAGGATCGACGCCTTGCCGCCCTGTTCGACTTCGGTCATGAAGCGATTGACGATGCCGCGCGCGGGCCGGCCGGAAAAGGCGCAGGTGAAACGGGTCTCGCTGTCGCCCGCGGTGAGGATCGCCGAGCGATAGGCCTCGCCGATGCCGGATTCGGCGCATGTCAGGAACGCGGTGCCGAGCTGGGCCGCCTCGGCGCCGAGGACCAGGGCGGCAGCAATGCCCCGCCCGTCCATGATTCCGCCCGAGGCAATCACGGGTATGCGCACCGCATCGGCAACCTGCGGCACTAGCGCCATAGTGCCGACCGCGCTCGATTCGAACTCGCCCGCGAAGGTGCCGCGATGGCCGCCGGCCTCGCTGCCCTGCAGGATCAACGCATCGGCGCCGGAATCTTCCAGCGTCCGGGCTTCGTGGACATTGGTTGCCGTGCCGACAAGCAGCATGCCGCGCGCCTTGATCGCGGCCGCAGCGGCAGGCGGCATCAGGCCCATGGTGAAGCTGAACACCGCCGCGCCGCTCTCGAGCGCCGCGGCAAGCTGCGCCTCGAACGGTTGCCTGCTGTCCGCCGGCAATGCCGGAGGCGGCAATCCCAATTCCTCGAAATACGGCGCGATGCGGCGAAGAGCCGGCTCGATATCGTTCGGCGGTACCGGCGCCGGCTGCGGTGCGAACAGATTGATGCCGAAAGGGCGGCCGGTTCGCGCGCGCTCGGCTTCCGCCGTCGCCGCGATCTCTGCCGGAGCGAGGTACGCCGCGCCGAAGCAGCCGAGCGCGCCCGATTCGCAAACGGCGACGACCAGATCCGGCGAATCGCCGCCGCCGGCCATGGGCGCCTGGATGATGGGATGGTCTAGTCCGAGCCGCTCGGCGAATTGGGTTCGATAGGGCATGGCCGCATCCTTCTCGCGGATTCCATGCCGATGAGTCTAGGAACCGGACGGCGCCGCGAATAACGGTTATTGACGATAGGGCCTATCGCTGCGGCAGATGCGGCACCTATTCCGCGGCGTGAGCATGGGCGGACGGCGACGCGACGCGCAGGAACGCGGCGAGCGCACTCGAAGCAAAGGCATCGCGCCGGCGGATGAACAGCGTATCGACGCGGGAGTCCCGGGGCGGCAGCGCATGGGCGTTCACGCGGCCCTGTTCGACGGCCGCCGCGACGATGCTCCTCGGCAGCAACGTCAAGCCGAGTCCGGCGGAAACGCAGGCGAGGATCGCATCCAGGGTGCCGAACTCGAGCTTGCGCAAGCCGACGACGCCGCGATCGGCGAGAATGTTTTCCAGCCGTTGACGATAGGAGCAGCCGGCTCGCAGCACCACGATCTTGAGATCGTTCCGCCGCAGCGCTTGATCGAGCTTGCGCACATGGCGCGCGGTGACGACCACCAGCTCTTCCTCGAAGACCGGAGTTTGGATCAGCTCGGGATGATCGACGGGGCCGCAGACGAACGCCCCCTCCATCCGGTGCGCCAAGACCGCATCCACAAGCTCGCCCGTGGTCCCGGTGGTCAGAACCAGATCCACGTCCGGATAGGTCGCGGCGAAAGCCGACAGGATCGGCGACAGCCGCAGCGCCGCCGTGGTTTCGAGCGAGCCGATCACGAGCGGACCCTTGGGCGCGCCCTCGTCCGCGACCGCGCGGCGCGCGTCCTGGAGCAAATGTTCCATGCGGCTGGCAAACGGCAGCAGACGTCGGCCGGCGGCGGTCAGGGCGACGCCGCGGCTGTGGCGCTCGAACAAGACCTGGCCGAGCTCTTCTTCCAGGTGGCGGACGCGCGCGGTGACGTTGGACTGCACCGTGTTGAGTTCGGCGGAAGCCCGGTTCATGCCGCCGAGCCGGGCCACGGCCTCGAAGACGCGCAGGTCGGCCGCATCCATCGCTTCGCCTCATGCCTATCGCTGCAACGAATGAACTTTAGCGAAAGGCATCGTTCCTAGAAATAGGCAAACTAGTGGCCGCTGCCATGCAGGATTTCCTGGCGAAGCCCGGTTTCGTACTCGAGCCCCGCCTTGGTCAGCTCGATCGCCAGCGGAAAGGCCGCCCGCGCCAAGCCTTTACGCTCCAGCGCGATCCAGACCGCCTGATTGGTGAAGCCGGTGGCGTCGCTCGCCATGGCGATGAAGGCGCCCACATGGAAGTGATCGCCATGGGGGTGAGGCAGTTGGCTCACCCGCACATTGCCGCCATCCACAGCCGTGCCGTGGCGGGGGTCGCGCGCCAATTCCTGCAGCAACGTCAGGGTCTTGAGCTGCAGCCGGTTCAGGTTGAGCGGGTTCTTCTTGGGCGCCATGGGCCTGCGATGGTTGTCTTGGCGGATATCACACAGGCGGCAATGGCTTGTCAACGGAACCGCCAGATAATTGACATCGTCAAGTATCTATTTGACGATAGCATGCACTTGTTGCAAGCACGCAAGCTTGGGAGGGCCGGCCATGGCGGACGCCAATCTGGCGCGGCGCGTCGAAGCGGTCCGGCGTTTCACGCGGTTCTACACGCGGCGCATCGGCGTGCTGCAGGAAGGATTGCTGCAGAGCCCGTTTTCGCTGACGCAAGCCCGCGTGCTGTTCGAACTCGCCCATCGCGACCGGCCGAGCGCAAGCGAGCTCGGCCGCGAGCTCGGCCTCGACGCCGGATACTTGAGCCGGATCCTGCGCAACTTCCAACGCCGGCGCCTGCTGAAAAAGACGCCTTCGGAAACCGACGGGCGGCAAATGCTGCTCAGCTTGACCCAGGCGGGCCGCGACGCCTTCGCGCCGCTCAACCTGCGTTCGCGCGAAGAGGTCGGCGACATGTTGGGCCCGCTCAGCCTTGCGGACCAGCGCCGCCTGGTGGACGCCATGGAAACCATCGAGACATTGCTCGGCGCCGAGCCGGAAAAGCGGACGCCTTATCTGTTGCGCCCGCACCGGCCGGGCGACATGGGCTGGGTGATCGGGCGGCACGCCGCGCTCTATGCGCGCGAGTTCGGTTGGGACGAGACCTTCGAGGCCATGGTCGCCGAGGTCGCCGCGACGTTCATCCGCGAATTCAAGCCGAAACGCGAGCGATGCTGGATCGCCGAGCGGAACGGCGAGAACGTCGGCTCGGTCTTGGTGGTGGAAGCGTCGCCCGAGGTCGCCAAGCTTCGCCTGCTGATCGTCGAGCCGAGCGCGCGCGGTCTCGGCATCGGCGCGCGCCTGGTCGACGAATGCATCCGCTTCGCCAAGGACACCGGCTACGGCACGCTTTCGCTTTGGACCAACAGCATCCTGATCGCCGCGCGGCGCATCTATGAGAATGCGGGCTTTCGCCTGGTGCACGCCGAGCCGCATCACAGCTTCGGCCAGGATCTCGTCGGCGAGACCTGGGAACTCAGGCTTTGACGGCGGCGCGGTCCACGACGCTGCTCGCCGTGGCCGCCGCGGCGGCGAGCGGCGTGCTGGTCGGTTCCGGCATCGTCGCGACCCGCTTCGTGGTGGACCAGGCCGGCCCGATTTCCTTGGCGCTGCTGCGCTACGCCATCGGCGCCTGTTGTCTGTTGCCGGCCCTGGTGCTCACGAAAACGCCCATGCGCTTCGACCGGCGCGATATCGCGCCGATCGCGTTACTCGGTATTGCCCAGTTCGGAATTCTGATCGCGCTGCTGAACTATGCGCTGCACTTCATTCCTTCGGCGCGCGCATCGCTGCTCTTCGCCACCATGCCGCTGCAGACCATGCTGTTGGCGGCGGTGTCGGGCAGGGAGCGAATGACCCCGCCAAAGACCATCGGCGTGCTCCTCACCATCGCCGGCGTCGCCTTGGCGCTTGGCGAAGGCATCGATGCGGCGGCGGGCCATTGGCTCGGCGACCTTGCGGCGCTGCTCAGCGCGTTCACCGGCGCCGTTTGCAGCGTGCTCTACCGGCCCTACTTGCGGAAATATCCGACCCTGCCGGTCAGCGCCTTCGCCATGCTGGCCTCGGTGGCGTTTCTTGCACTCCTGGCGAACGGCGAAGACTTCTTCGGTGCCTGGCCGAGCTTCACCGGCGCGGGCTGGGGCGCCGTCATCTTCATCGGACTCAACAGCGGCGTCGGATATTTTCTCTGGCTCTGGGCGCTCAATCACGCGTCGCCGACCCGGGTCACGGCGTTCGTCTCGCTCAGCCCGATCACGGCGGCGGCGCTCGGCGCGCTGCTGCTGGGCGAGTCGCTGTCGTTGCCGATCCTGGGCGGCGTGGCGCTGGTGGTCCTGGGCCTCGTTCTCGCGCATAAGGAGGACCCTCGCGGAGACGCGCGCGCCGCCTGATCGCCGATCAAAGTTGGGTTTGCGGGCCGGAAGTGGTGGAGCCGAGGGGAATCGAACCCCTGACCTCCTCATTGCGAACGAGGCGCTCTCCCATCTGAGCTACGGCCCCGGCTCTCGCGGCGGCGGAGTGTGGTCCGCCGCCGGATTCCTGTCAAGCCGCCTAGGCCCGGCCGCGCACCGGGATTCCCCGCTCTCCACCTTGCTTTCCCGCGTCCGACCCGGTACTTAGACGGTGCCTGAGACAACTGCGGGCGCGCATCGTGCTGTTTCCCGTCTTCCAGCTCATCGACATCGTGATCGACCTCTACCGGTGGATCCTGATCGCCTACGTGATCCTGAGCTGGCTGGTCGCCTTCAACGTGATCAACACCCACAACCGCGCGGTCTACATGATCGGCGATTTCCTGCACCGTCTCACGGATCCGTTGCTGCGGCCGCTCCGCCGTTTCGTTCCGGCAGTCGGCGGGCTTGACATATCGCCGATCCTGCTCTGGCTGCTGCTTTGGTTCATTCAGGCGGAGCTGCGGCAGATCGCGATTCGTCTGTTGTGACGAAAGCACCGGTTTCGCCGTTCCATGCCGAGGCCGACGGCGTGCGCGTTGCGGTGCGCGTGACGCCACGGGCCGCGAGCGACACGGTCGGCGGCGTCAGGGCGGCAGCCGACGGCCGGTTGCGGATTTCGGTCAAGGTGACCGCGGCGCCGGAACGCGGCAAAGCCAACGAGGCTTTGATTCGTCTGCTGGCGAAGACCTGGCGCCTGCCGCCGTCGCGGCTCGAAGTGGTGAGCGGCGCCGCCGATCGCGACAAGACGCTTCGCATTGCTGGCGAAGGGGCCGAGTTGCTGGCGCGGCTGCAAGGCTGGCTCGGAGAGGCGAACCCATGACCGCATCGATCATCGACGGCAAGGCCTTCGCCGCCAATCTGCGCGCGCAGGTGATGCGGCGCGTGGCCGCGCTGAAAGCGCGCCACCGCATGACGCCGGGCTTGACGGTGGTGCTGGTGGGCGACGATCCGGCGAGCCAGATCTACGTGCGCAACAAGGGCAAGCAGACCGTCGAAGCCGGCATGCGGTCGGAGGAATTTCGCCTGGCCGCCGATTCGAGCCAGGACACGGTGCTCTCCACCGTGGCGCGCCTCAACGGCGATCCGGCGGTGCACGGCATCCTGGTGCAATTGCCGCTGCCCAAGCACATCGATCCACTGGCGGTGATCGGCACCATCGATCCGGCCAAGGACGTGGATGGCCTGCATCCCATCAACATCGGCCGACTGGTGCAGGGAGAGCCGGCGATGGTGCCCTGCACGCCGCTCGGCTGCCTCATGCTGATCAAGGACCGGCGATCCGATCTTGCCGGCCAGAAGGCGCTGGTCATCGGCCGCTCCCAGCTCGTGGGCAAGCCGATGGCGCAGCTTCTGCTCAACGAAAGCTGCACTGTTACCGTCGCCCATTCCCGCACCCGCGACCTTGCCGCCGAATGCCGTCAGGCTGACATCCTGGTGGCCGCGGTCGGCCGCGCCGAGATGGTGCGCGGCTGCTGGATCAAGCCGGGCGCCGTCGTCATAGACGTCGGCATGAACCGGCTGGACTTAGGCAACGGCAAGAACCGGCTGGTGGGAGACGTGCACTTTGCCGAAGCGGCGGAAGTCGCCGGCGCCATCACGCCGGTGCCGGGCGGTGTCGGCCCCATGACCGTCGCGTGCCTGCTGGTCAATACGTTGACGGCGGCGTGCCGGCGCGCGGGAATTGCGCCGGAGAGCCTGGACGGCTGAAACGCGGTGTCGTCCCGGTGTCACAAACCGGCCGGCTGATTCGTCTTAAGGACATCACATCGAGGAGGATGCGATGTCGAAATCCCATCGAAAGGTTCCCGGTGCCGCGTGGCGCGGCTGCGCCGCGGCCCTGGGCTTAGGTCTTGGCGCCAACGGCTTATGGATGATCGCCAGGCCGGCCGCGTGGTTCGTCGCGGTTCCGGGCGTCGCCGCAACCGGTCCCTACAACGGCCATTTTGTCGCCGAAGTCGGCGCCGCCTCGATCGCCGCAGGCTTGGGCGCGCTCATGGCCGCCGCCCGGCCCGCAATCGGGCGCACGCTGATGGCGCCGGTTGCCGTCTTTCTCGGCGTCCACGCGCTCGGGCATTTGCTGAATGCGGCGTCGCAGGAAATGACCGCGGCGCTCATGGCGGAACTCGGCGGCGTCTATTTGCCCGCAACCGTCGCGCTGCTGCTCGCCTTGCCGCTCGAACTGCCGAGGTTGCCGATCCCGGCGCGGCTGGTCGAGGCGCGCATCGTCGCGACCGAGCGGCGGCTCGGCGTGAAGCTCGATTACATGCGCGAGGTGGCGCGGGCCAGTTTGCCCGTGCTGATGCGGCTCGGCCGCTTCAGCGCGCTGGCATCGGAGCGGCCCGCCTCGCTGCCGGCGGACATCGCGCACTTGGCGACCTTGGCGGCGGCGCGCGCCGACGATTGCGGCGAATGCGTGCAGATCCATGTGAACCTGGCGCGGGCCGACGGCATCCCGCCCGAGGTGCTGCGATCCGTGCTGGCGGACCGCCTGCACGAACTGCCGGCGCATCTGGCCGACGCGGTGCGCTTCGCGGAGGCGGTCGCCGCGGACGATCCGGCCATGGACGATTTCCGCGAACGCATCGAGCGCCGCATCGGCGAAGGCGGCATCGCTGAACTCGGCTTCGCCATCGCCGCGGCGCGATTCTATCCCACGTTCAAGCGCGTCATCGGACACGCGCGAAGCTGCCGCGTGGTGAAGATCGAGCTGGAGGCCGCGTGACCGCCACGGACGCCGCCGCATTCGAGCGCCACCGGCGGCGTCTGTTCGCGCTCGCCTATCGCATGCTGGGCGAGGTCGGTGCGGCGGAGGATGCGGTGCAGGACACGTACTTGCGCTGGCACAAATCCGACCGCACGCAGTTGCGCTCGGAGGAGGCCTGGCTGGTCACCGCATGCACGCGCATCTGCATCGACCGGCTGCGCCAAGCGCAAGCCGAGCGGAAAGCCTATATCGGGCAATGGCTGCCCGAGCCGCTGGTCGTCGCGCCCACGCCGGAAGAACCCCTGGCGGAAAGCCTGTCGACGGCGTTCTTGCTGCTGCTCGAACGCCTTTCCCCGCCGGAACGCGCCGCGTATCTGCTGCACGAAGTCTTCGATTACGACTATGGCGACGTCGCCGGCGTGCTGGAGCGGGGCGAGCCCGCCTGCCGCCAGCTGGTGTCGCGCGCGCGCCGGCATTTGAAGGACACCCGTCCGCGTTTCTCGGCCGATGCGGATGTGGCGCGCGTTTTGGCGGCGCGCTTCGCCGAGGCCAGCCGGCGCGGCGATCCCGCCGCCTTCGCCGACATTCTGGCGCGCGACGTGCGCTTCTGGTCGGACGGCGGCGGCAAGGCGGCCGCGGCGCTCAATATCATCGAGGGCCGCGACAAATGCGTGCGGTTCATTCTCGGCATCGCGCGCAAGCAGCCGCCAGGGCTCGCGGGCGATTTCGCCTGGATCAACGGCCAGCCGGGCTTGATCCTGCGCCACGCAAGCGGCGCGGTGTATGCGACCGTCTGCTTCGACATCGCCGACGGCGTCATTCGCGCCATCTACGCCATGCGCAATCCGGACAAGCTCGCGCGGGTCGCCGTGGGATAGCGGGGGCGTTATCGCCGCGCCGCCGGACTAGCCAGCCCGAGGAAGACGAGCACCGCGCGGTTGAGCCGCGCCATGTCCTTGTTGGCAAGCTGCCCAATTCGCGAGCCGAACTTCGATTTCGGCACCGTGGTGATCTTATCCACCATGATGCGGCAGGACGCCCGCAGACCATTTCCGGCGCTCGGCTCGACGAGAAGCCGGATCAACGGTGCGTCTGTCGGATCGGTGGTGAAGGCGCAGACCGTAACGGATGCGGACGAGTCGAACCGGTCATCCTGAAGGATTACGGCCGGCCGCGGCTTACCCGCATAGTCGTTTCCACCGGAGACCGACCAGACTTCGCCGCGCTTCACGCTCCGCTCCGGTCCGATACCGTGTCGATAAAGCCTTGATCGTCGGCCGCGTGAACGCTATTTGCCACCGCGAGCGACTGGCGGTGCGCCTGTGCCTTGAATGCGCGCGAACGCACGTCGGGAACCCATAGCTGGATGGGTCTCAATCCGCTGCGCCTGAGGCGCGCTCGGTGCGCCCGCACCTTGTCGCGCGAACTCTTGGACCGGGTCGATGCGGCCATGAACATCCCGTGATTTGGTTACATGTAACCTAGCGCATCGGTGCGCAGCGGGCAAGTGTTAAAGCGGTGAAGTCGAGTGCCCGAATCAAGTTGAAAGGCGCGCTCTTCATCCGGGCCTGTCGCAGGCTGGGGATGAGGTAGAGGCAGAATTCCAATCTGTCATGCTCGGGCTTGTCTTAGGCAATCCACGTGGTTCGACCGTTCCAGCCTCGCCCTGAGCCCGTCGAAGAGCGAGGCGTGAGCGTCAGCCCTTCTCGCTCTTAGGGCGTCCGTTCTTCGGGCGCCCGCCCTTCTGCCGATTGAGCAGCTTGAGCCGGAGCGCGTTCAGCTTGATGAAACCTGCGGCATCGTGCTGGTCGTAGACCGAATCTTCCTCGAAGGTCACGTGCGCCATGGAATAGAGCGAGTTCGGCGACTTGCGGCCGACCACGCTGGCCGAGCCCTTGTAGAGCTTGAGCCGCACGGTGCCGTCGACGCTCTCCTGGCTCTTGTCGATCAGGGCCTGCAGCATCTCGCGCTCGGGCGAGAACCAGAAGCCGAAATAGACCAGCTCGGCGTAGCGAGGCATGAGGTCGTCCTTCAGATGCGCCGCGCCACGGTCGAGGGTGATGCTCTCGATGCCGCGATGGGCCGCATGCAGGATGGTGCCGCCCGGCGTCTCGTAGACGCCGCGGCTCTTCATGCCGACGAAGCGGTTCTCCACCAGATCCAGCCGGCCGACACCGTGCTTGCCGCCGAGCTCGTTCAGCTTCGTCAGCAGCGTCGCCGGCGACAATTTCTCGCCGGTCACGGCCAGGGCGTCGCCCTTGGCGAACTCGACCTCCACATACTCCGGCCTGTCCGGCGCCGCCTCCGGCGCCACGGTGCGCGAATAGACGAACTCCTCCGGCTCGATCCACGGGTCTTCCAGGACTTTGCCCTCCGCCGAAATGTGCAGCAGGTTGGCATCGACGGAAAACGGCGCTTCGCCCCGCTTGTCGCGCGGTATGGGAATCTGGTGCTTCTCGGCGAATTCGATGAGCTTGGTGCGCGAGGACAAATCCCATTCGCGCCACGGCGCGATGACGCGGATCGAAGGTTCGAGCGCGTAGTAGCTCAATTCGAAACGCACCTGATCGTTGCCCTTGCCGGTGGCGCCGTGCGCGACCGCGTCGGCGCCCACTTTGCGCGCAATCTCGATCTGACGCTTGGCGATGAGCGGGCGCGCGATGGAGGTACCGAGCAGATACTGCCCCTCATAAAGCGCGTTGGCGCGGAACATGGGGAAGACGTAGTCGCGGACGAATTCCTCGCGCAGGTCCTCGATGAAGATCTGCTTCACGCCCATGAGCTTCGCCTTGGCGCGCGCCGGCTCCAGCTCCTCGCCCTGGCCTAGATCGGCGGTGAACGTCACGACCTCGCAGGCATAGGTCGTCTGCAGCCATTTCAGGATCACCGAAGTATCGAGCCCGCCGGAATAGGCAAGCACGACCTTCTTCACGCGGTCGGCCATGGTTTGCGCGCCTTCGTCGCTGGCGAATTGGGGCGTCAAGCGGCGCGCAGTATAGGCGAACGCCGCCGCCCCGCAAGGCAGGGCGGCGGCGCGTTACGCGGATTCCCTCAGGAGGTTCGAGCCGCGCCCGGCGGCGGCAGCGCCTGGCGCTCCGCCGGCCATTGGGTGAAAGCCAGGACCCAGATGGCGACCAGATAAGCAAGGCCGACCAGGCTGCCGAGGATCGGCACGATCACCAGCAGCAGCAAGAGCGACCATGCGCCCGCATAGCCCATCTTCTGCAGAACGCGCCAGCTGAACCAGATCCAGAGCGCGAAGAAGGCGATGCCGACCAGGATAGCCCATATGCCGAGGCCGATGAGAAAACCGGCGCCCATCGAGGATGTCCCGTCCATCATCGCGTCCCCCCGGATGACTCCAAATTCGGCCAGCGGCTGAACGCCAGAACCGCCATCAGGACGAGCGGGCCGATCCCGGGAATGATGCCGATCAGGGCGATCGGTCCGGCGAGCCCGGCGCGCTCGAAAATGCGCCAGAAAGGCACGACGAATAGGGCCGTGACCACGACCCAGATCAGAATGCTTAGCATTGATTAGCCCCCATACGAATCGCGTTTGCGCCAATATCATAACACCGGGCCAACCCCGGTGCGCCCATCGCGTTTTCGTGTATTGGCTTGAACCGGGCCAGAGCGGCGCTCAGCCGCGGCACTCGACGATGACGGTGAACTGCCTGGTCCGCTCGCCGATGTCGGCGGTCTTCAGGTCGGCCGCCGACTTCGCCGTAACGTAAGCCACGCCGTTGGCGTCGAGAAAGTCCCGCATAACGCTACTTTTGATGGCGAAATTGATGTTTTGCGGCACATCGCCCGTGGCCGCGGCGATCATCAGTGCGTTCGCCTTCGCGGTCACGATGCCGATCACATTGCCGCTGGCGTCGACCAGGGGCCCGCCGCTATTGCCCGCCTGGACCGGGGCAGTAATCTGCAGAAAGCGCGTATCGTTGCCCATGCCGGCCAGTGCGCTCACGGTGCCGGTCGTCAGATTGCCGTCGGTGGCGACGATGCCGGTCGAGAGCAGCGGAAAGCCGTAGGCGATCACGTTGTCGCCTTGGCGCACGCCGCGATCCTCGCGGAAAGCGGCGACGCGCGCGGGTTTCGCATCGATCTTCAGCAACGCCAGGTCGTTGCGCTTGTCGCTCGCCACGAGCGTCGCGGCGGAGTCCGCGTCGCCTGGCCGGCGCGCGACGATCTGCTTGCATTCGTCCGTCACGTGGGCGTTGGTGATGATATAGCCCGATTTGGTGACGAAAAAGCCGCTGCCGGACGAACGCGCCGGATTCTGCATTTCCGGCGGCGGTTCGCCTGCCGGATTGCCGATCGCCACCTCCATGCCGGGCTTCCAGTCGCGGGCGGCTTCCTGCGCGCGCGAAATCTGTTCAGGGGTGAGAAGTTTCTCGACCATGTCGCGGTTGCGCACGGCTTGGACGTTCTGATTGGCCGGGAGCTTTGCCGCCGCCAAGGTGTACCAGAAGTAGGCCGCCAGGTTGTCGCGCGGCACGCCGTATCCCGCCTGGTAGCTGATGCCGAGATTGTTCAACGCGACGAAATTGCCGTGGCTGGCGGCGAGGCGAAACCATTTGATCGATTCGCTGAAGTCCCGCGGCACGCCGCGGCCGGTTGCGTACATCGAGCCCAGGCTGTTCTCGGCGCCGGACAATTTCTGATCGGCAGCCTTGCGGTGCCATTTGAGCGCTTCGCCGTAATCCTTGGTCACGCCGTAGCCGTTTTCGTAAAGCGTACCGAGCAGTTCCTCGGCGAGCGGGTATCCGTTGTCGGCGCCCTTGCGCAGCCAAATTGCCGCTTGATCGTAGTTCTTGGTCACGCCGAGACCGGCAAAATAGAAAATGCCGAGCTTCGTTGCAGCCAGGACATTGCCGTGCTCCGCCATGGACTGCAGGTCGCGCGGCGTGTTGGGCAGGTGCGCCCATTCGGAATTGTTCGGCACGGTCGTATGGGACGGAGCGCTCGGCGACGACATATCCGGCGAAAAGCTGCGCGGCGTCGTCGGGTCATCGGCCTTCGCCGGCGCCATCGCAAGCACGACGGCGCCCGCGAGCATCCAACTCAGAAGCGAACGGCGCAAGAGATGCGCCGGTCTGGTTCGGACGCGGCGCAACTGATCGGCGTCAGTCGATACGGTCATGCGGCTGCCCTGCGAATGAGCCGTATTATTTGCGCGAATCGATACTGCTCGCAACGGTGACTTTGCGCCGCTATGGTAAATGTTTCATGAATTTACGCGAAATTCAGCATGTGGCGCGCGGCTCGTTACGTTGCCGGTGACGCCGCACGCCGGCTCTTGCTCTTGCGAACGCTATCCGATTTCAGCTGCCCGCACGCAGCCATGATGTCCTGCCCGCGCGGGGTGCGCACGGGCGAGGAGTATCCGGCGGCGTTCACGATTTCGGCAAATGTGTTTATCGCGGCCTGCGTCGAGCATTCATAAGGCGCGCCGGGCCAGGGGTTGAACGGGATCAGGTTGACCTTCGCCGGTATGCCGCGGATCAGCTTCACCAGCGCGCGCGCGTCGGCCGGGCTGTCGTTGATGCCCTTCAGCATCACGTATTCGAAGGTAATGCGCCGGGCGTTGTTGGCGCCTGGGTACGCGCGGCATGCGGCGATCAACGCCTCGATCGGGTATTTGCGATTGAGCGGCACGATCTCGTCGCGCAAATCGTCGCGCACCGCATGCAGGCTCACGGCGAGATTGACGCCGAGTTCCGCGCCGGCGCGTGCGATCATCGGCACGACTCCGGCCGTGGAAAGCGTGATGCGCCGCTTGCTGATGGCGATGCCTTCGCCGTCCATGACGATGCGAAGCGCCTTGGCGACGTTGTCGTAGTTATAGAGCGGCTCGCCCATGCCCATCATGACGATGTTCGAGATCATGCGGCCGCCCTTCGGGCTCGGCCATTCGCCGAGGGTGTCGCGGGCGATCAGCACTTGGCCGACGATTTCGGCCGCGCTCAGGTTGCGCACCAGGCGCTGGGTGCCGGTGTGGCAGAATTTGCAGGTGAGCGTGCAGCCCACTTGCGACGACACGCAAAGCGCGCCGCGATCGTCCTCTGGAATGTGCACGCACTCCGCCTCTTCGCCGTCGGCGAAACGCAGCAGCCATTTCCGCGTGCCATCGAAACTCTGCAGGTTTCGCGTCGCCGCCGGGCGGCCGATTTCGAACCGTTCGTCCAGTTTGCCGCGCCAATCCTTGGCGATGCTGGTCATCTCGGCGAAGTTCCTGGCGCCGCGGTAATAGAGCCAATGCCAAAGCTGGTTGGCCCGCATGCGCACCTGTTCGCGACGCTCGCCCGCTTGGGCCAGCGCTTCCGCCAGTTCCTCGCGGGTCAATCCGATCATGTTGATTCGTTCCGCGCCGCGGGCCGTGCTCGCGCGCTCTGTCGCCGAAATCTCGGGGACGAGCGTGCGCTGGCCGGCGCGCATTGCGGCGCTCACTTGCAGGCGCCGCGGATCGCTTTCAACGCGGCGCTGAGACCCGAGAGCGAGTAGGTGTCGGTGGTTTCGTTGCCGTGATCCGACACGCCCTTGACCGTCATCTTGGGCGCCTTCTCCATGGCGGCGACGACGGCTGCGTCCTTGCCTTCGGGCGCGAAGGCGCTGTCCTTGTAGCCGGGCTTGTCGAACGTCGTGAGCTGGAACTTTTCCTTGCCGACCGCCAATTCGACCTTGCTGTCTTTCTTGTAGTTGTAGCCGGCGTTCACGTTGATCTCGATGTTGCTCGCATCGCCCTGACGATGGGTCACGAGAACCGACGCCTCGCCCCGCTTGGTTCCCTTCGGCTCGGTGCTGGCCGGCCGGGCGACCACGTAGCAGGTCTTGGTCTTGGCCTTCTCGTCGGTCAGCGTATAGGCGCTCCAGCCGCCGAAGGTTCCGATCTGCTTCGGAGACGTCGCCGCATGACCCGGCATGGGCATGGCCGACGCAATGGCCAGCGTCAGGCCGCAAGCCGCCAGGCCGGAAGCCCACTTGAACCGGGCCCGGCCGAGTTGCGGGACAGTCAGACTAGACAGCATGGCCGCACCATACCGATGCGCGGCGCCGATTTCCAGTCGCCGCCTATCCCGCTATTCTGCCGAAAGGATAGGGGGCTGCGGCACACCATTCATGACGTCCAGCGGGCCGGGCGCGGGCAACCTCGATCGCGAGGCGTTCGCCGACCTTATTCAGGCGGTTGCGGCGGCGCGCGACCGTGCAGCCTTCGCCGCGCTCTTCCGCCACTTCGCGCCGCGGGTAAAGAGCTACCTCATGCGCCTTGGCGCGGAAAACGCGCAAGCGGAGGAATTGGCGCAAGAGGTCCTGCTGACGGTCTGGCACAAGGCGGCGACGTTCGACCGCAGGCAAGCCTCCGCTTCGACTTGGATCTTCACCATCGCCCGCAACCGGCGCATCGATGCGCTGCGCCGCGAGCGCCGGCCGGAGCTCGACCCGACCGATCCCATGCTGGTGCCCGCCACGCCGCAACAGGCCGACGAAATCCACGCGGCGGCACAGGCCGAGGCGCGCAT
>DASQHM010000066.1:0-6839 GCA_035632095.1 Candidatus Cybelea sp.
GGTTTCTTGGCAACGCTTTTCGGCGCGGCCTTGCGCACACTGCCGCTCATGCGCGTCTGTTGCTTCGCCACTCGGGCCCTCGATGTCGAGCCAGCCGCCTTTTTCTTCCGTATCGCATGACGGCGATTCGATTTCTTGTCACGTTTCATCCTGACGGCCTGCTTGTATTCCGCCGCGCTCCGGCGACACGAGAAATCCAAACCTCAGCTAAGCACACCGGAACCGCCGCCGAAAGCCGATGGCACGCCATCGGATCCGGCCCCCTCGGATCCGCCGACCGAAGCGCGGCGCACGTGGTTGATCCAGGTCAAGGCGGCCAAAGGCTTTATGCCGGAAGCTGAATCGCGGTCGAATTATTGGAATCATCGGAACAACTTGCGCAACGGTCAGGCTAGCCGGGTGTGGGGATACAGACCGCCAATGCAGCCATAAGGAGAAGTATCATGACCGCAAACGACGGCATCAACATGATGGGATTGGAACGGCTTAATGCCTTGTTCGCCTGGTGGGGGGCGCCAAATGCTAACGGAGCCGTCAATATCGAGGGGCAGATCAAGCACTTCGAAGCCTTCGCATCCGACCTGCAAAAGACCTGCAGCGATGCCTACAGCCGGCAGACGCAAGCCCTGATTACCGCAAACGAACGGTTTGCCCGTTCCCTGCAACAGCTCATGAGTTGCCGCGCGCCGCAAGACTTCGTCGCCGCGGAATCGAACATTCTTGCGAACCTCTTCGAAGAGGCGTCGCTTCGCGCGGCGACTTGGGCCGAAGTCACGCGGAATGTCGGAGATCGCTGCGCGGCCTTGGTACGCCAGACAACGGCCGAAATTCGCGAGCAAGCGCACGAAGCGACGGCGCCGAAGTCCGCGTCCGATCCCGAGCAGCCGGTAGCCAGGAAAATCGACAAACAACAGGCGCGTGCCTGAACGGGGAAAATCGGCTAGAGGTGAGCGAGCCCTAGCCGGGCTTGGCCTTGTGCGAGTCTGAATGAGCAGCACCGATCTCGCCCGTCGCCGCGAGGAGCCTACCACGCCGCTTGCGGCGAGAATCGCGCGTCACTGGACCCCGACCGATGCGCCGCGGCGGGGGTTCCTGGCCTTCCTCGGTCCGGGCTTGATCACCGGCGCATCGGACGACGATCCGAGCGGCATCGCCACCTATGCGCAGGTCGGCGCGCAGTTCGGCTACGGCATGACATGGGTCATGGTGTTCAGCTATCCCCTGATGGCCGCCATTCAAGAGATCAGCGCGCGCATCGGCCGGGTTACCGGGCGCGGAATCGCCAGCAATATCCGCATGCACTATCCGGCGTGGCTGCTGCGCGCGATCGTCGGTCTGCTGCTCGTCGCCAATATCATCAATCTCGGCGCCGATCTGGGCGCCATGGGCGACGCATTGTACCTATTGGTCGGCGGCTCGGCGCATATCTATGTCGTCCTGTTCGCTGTCGCTTGCGCCGCCCTTGAGATCTTTTCCCGCTACGAGCGGTACGTCTCGATCCTGAAATGGGGAACGCTTTCGCTGTTCGCATACGTCGCCGCCGTCTTCGTAGTGAAGGTGCCATGGGGTCAGGTCGCCTACCAGACATTGGTGCCGAGTTTTTCCTGGCAGAAGGACTACATTGTCGCCATCGTCGCCGTGCTGGGAACGACGATCAGCCCATACCTGTTTTTCTGGCAAGCTTCGGAAGAGGCCGAGGACGAGCACGCGAATGCCGACGCACGTCCGCTGATGCTGGCGCCGGAGCAGGCGCCGGCCGAGATGCACCGCATCAGGCTCGACACCTATGCAGGAATGGGCTTCTCGAACTTGATCTCGCTTTTCATCATCATTACGACCGCGGCGACACTGAACGCCCATGGCATCACCGATATCCAGACCTCGTCCCAGGCGGCCGAGGCGCTGCGGCCCATTGCGGGCATGTTCACCTTTGCGCTGTTCGCGGCGGGCATCATCGGCACCGGTATGCTCGCCGTGCCGGTCCTTGCCGGATCCGCCGCCTACGCCCTCGGCGAGGCGCTCGGCTGGTCGGTCGGGTTGGCGCGCCTGCCGCTCGACGCGAAGGCCTTCTATGGGACCATCGCCGCGGCGACGCTGATCGGCATCTTTATCAACTTCATCGATCTCGATCCGATCAAGGCGTTGTTCTGGAGCGCGGTGCTCAACGGCGTTGTCGCGGTTCCCTTAATGGTGGTCATGATGATCATGACCATGCAGCCGAAGGTGATGGGCGCATTCACCCTGCCGCGACCTCTCTGGCTGATGGGTTGGCTGTCCACCGCGGTCATGGCGGTCACGGTCGCGATCATGTTCCTCACGTGGTGACGCAGGATCTTGCAATGAGCTTCAAGGACATCCTGGTCCACGTCGACTCGACGCCAGCTTCCGGCGTGCGCCTGCGGCTCGGCCTCGCTCTGGCTCGCCGTTTCGGGGCGCGCCTTTCCGGCTTGCATGTTTTGCCCGATCCGGATGTGCCGCCGTACTTCAAGCCGAGCGCCGTCGAGCGCATCGCGAAAATCTATCGGGAGAGCGCCCGCGAGGCAGCCTCGCTCGCCGAGGCGGGTTTCCACGCGGCGATAATGGGCGCCGACGTCGAGACCGCCTGGAACTCAGTCGCGGGCGACATGGCGCAGCAATTGGCCGAGCGTGCCCGGTTTGCGGATCTGCTTCTGCTCGGCCAGTCCGACACCGAGAACCCACCGTCTCTTTCGGCCTTTTCAATTCCGCAGAAGGTCGTCATCGATGCGGGAACGCCGATTCTCGTGGTGCCGACACGCGGCGCCTTCGACACGACCGGCCGGCATGTCCTGGTGACGTGGGACGGCAGCCGCGAGGCGGCCCGCGCAGTCCGCGATGCAATGCCGTTTCTGCAGGCGGCCGAGCATGTCTCTCTCCTCGCTGTCGACCCGGAGCGACAAGGTCATATCCATCCGACGGCGAACGCCGGCGAACTGGCGGCGCATCTTGCGCGTCATGGCGTCGCAACCGATCCGACGACGATCGCGTCGGCCGAGGAAAGCGTCGCCGACGTGCTGCTGGCAAATACCAGAAAGCTCGGCGCGGACCTACTGGTCATGGGCGGCTATGGCCATCCGCGGCTGCTGGAGTTGGTGCTAGGCGGCACGACACAGGCGCTTCTGGAGGCCATGGCGGTTCCGATCCTGGTATCGCATTAGCCCGACGCGAAGGCCCCGGCGCGCGGCGGCGCCAGACCCAATTCCGGTCGCCTAGTGCCCCATGCCCGGCATGACCTTTCCATCGTAGATCGCCGGATTCGGCGGCCCCTCGACAATCAGCATGCCGGCAAGGCCGCGTTCCATGCGGGCCAACGCATGGTCGACGATGATGAAGTTGCCGGGAACGACCGGCGTGAACTCGACGACCGTGGCTCCGCCGGGCGGGACGGTGACGGTCTGAATGCCGCGGCTCACCCGACCCTGCAGCCCGCCGCCGTCGTAGACCTTTTCGAAGATCTCGCCGATCACATGGAACGCGGAGGTGAAGTTCGGCCCGCCGACGCCGAAATAGATGCGGACGCTTTCGCCGACCTTGGCGCGCAGCGGATGCAGCTTGGTCAGCGCGCCGACGGCGCCGTTCAGCACGAAGTATTCCGGCCGCTCGTTCAGCAGCTTTTCGACGCTGAACTCCTGGCTGCCGTGCTGGCCGAACGCCGCATCGGTGTAAACTTCGCCCTGCATGACGTAGAACTCGTGATCCACCTTCGGCAGGCCCTCCTCCGGCTCGACCAGGATCATGCCGTACATGCCGTTGGCGATATGCTCGGCCACCATCGGCGTCGCGCAGTGATAGACATAGAGTCCGGGCACCAGCGCCTTGAACTTCATCGATTTCTCGTCGCCGGGATCGACCTGCAACGCGGCCGCGCCGCCGCCAGGTCCCGTTGCCGCGTGAAAATCGACCGAGTGAATCATCGAGCTTTCGGCGGCGTTCTTCAAATGCACTTCGACGGTGTCGCCGACGCGGACACGCAGCATCGGTCCCGGTACCTTGCCGTTGAAGGTCCAGAACCCGAAAGTGACATCGTTCGCCAAGCGGCCTTCGACCTCGCTCGTTTGCAGATCGACGCGCACAATCTGGGGGCCGCGCTTGCCGATCGGCGGCGGCACGTCGGTCGGCTCGCGCGAAATATCGGCCTGCGCCAGCGCCTGCGCCGGCGGCTTGGCCGTTACGCTGAACTTCCCCTCCATGCCCGCTTGCCGGTGTCCCGGCGTGCTGCAGAAATAGACAAAGTCACCGGGTTTTCCGGCTCTGAAGGCGAGCGTCGTGCTGGCGCCCTTGCCGGTCACGCGCGGCGATTTCGCGTTTTCGTCGGGTAGTGCGATGTCGTGCTCCGCGCCTTCGCCATTGATCAGCGTGATTTGCACGCCTTGACCCTCGGCGGCGGTAAGTTCCGGGTTCACCTTGCCGTCGATGGCGCCGCCGACGCCGAGAAAGACCATGCGGCCTTCGGCGATGCCGGTGCGCAGCGTGTAGCGTATGTCCGAAAGGTCGGCCGAAGGCGCCGATGCGCTTCCCGCGGCGGCGGCAGGCGGCGGCGGCGCGGCGGTTGACGGCTGGGCGGTGGCGGCGGCCGGCGCCGGCGCGTGAGCCATGCCCGGCATGGCCTGAGCCGACGCAGTGCCGCCGGCAAGATAGGCGATCACGTCGTCGCGCTCATGCTGCGACTTCAACCCCGGAAACGGCATGTGATTGCCGGGTACGACTTTTTGCGGATCGATCAGATACGCATCGAGCGTCGCTGCATCCCAGGTCAGGTTGGCCTGCTTCATCGCGTCCGAATAGTTGAAGTTCGGCTGCTGCCCCGACTTCCGCCCGACGATGCCGGCGAGGCTCGGACCTTGCAGGGTCTTGCCGGCCTGCAACGAATGGCAAACCTGGCATTTGCGGAACACGCTGGCGCCCTGCGCCGGATCGCCGCGCATTGCCGCCGCGACGGCCGGCGCTGCGGCAGCGGGCGGTGAAGGGGCCCGCTGCGGAACCGTGGCGGCATCCGCAGATTTGGGCGGAGCATTCCGCGCCGGATCGTTTGCCGGCATCGCCGAGGGAGGCGCCGCGACTGGCACCGCGGGCGAGGGCGCGCGCGCTTCGGCCGTTGGCGTCGGCGACGTGCTTGAGCCGGGCGGATGCGTCGCCAGGAAGCCGATGGCGGAGACGGCGACGATAGCGATAATGATGGGTAAGCCTAAGCGCATGGCCTGCTCCTGCTTTTCGATTGGGGTCGATGCTTCAGTCGAGAGAGTAGCTTTGTTTGGTTTCGATGACGGCCGCGGGGAATGCCGCCTAGCCGAACGCCGCCGCTCATCGCCGCGTCCGACCGGGATGAGCAAACACCAGGATCGGCGCGTAGACCATGACGAACAAGACCATCGCCGCGACCCAGAGGGCGCCCGAGAGCTCGACATACGCGATCGCGGCCGGAACAAGGATCGGCGCGGCCACGCGGAGGGCGGCGGCGGCGGTGACCAGGCAATAAACGACCACTACCAGCGGCGTCGCCTCCAAGGGACGCCCAGCATGGCCGAGCGACGCGCGCGTCATGACCGCCAAGATCATGGTGCCGATCGCCCCTGCGGTCAGGGCATGGATTGCGGCACTTTGCGGCACGCCCCATTCCAGCGTCGCCAGACCGAGCAAGGCCGTGCCCAGCACCAGCCACCCGTAGCCTACATGGAGTATGAAGACGAGAGGCTCGGCAAACGTCGCAATGCCGCGCCAGCGAAGCAGGCGCCACAGGTTGAGCAGCGCGGCAAGCAGGAGCAGCGCCCCGATGCCTCGAAACATCGGAAAGAACGCCCATCCAAGCAGGGCGGCGTGCGGGCTGCCGAGCGCGGCCCGATCGATTGGACCGAAAACCGCGGGGAGATTGGTGGCGCGGCGCTTCGCCAGCCAATTCCTGGTGAAGCTTGGCACGATCCGGCCGGCCACCACCGAGATCAGGATGAGGACGGCGGCAAGTCCGAGGCGCCACCCGAGCCCTTGCATCACGCCGATGCCATCGGACTCCAAGTGCATCAGCAGATTCGCAATGCCGAGAACGACGACCGGCACGACCATCGGCAGATTGCGCCAATTCCGCCCGGCGACGATCTCGCGCGCGACGACACCGACCAGAACCGCCGGAAACGACAGATCCGCGGCGATAGCCAGCCACGGCGGAAGGAAAGCCGAAACCAGGCAGGCGATCCGGCCCACCAGCCACAATCCCGCGAGCAACGCCAAAGGCCCGCCGCTGACCGGAAACCGCTGGGTCCAGTTCGGAATCGCGGTGAGCAGAAAGCCGGCGATGGCCGCAATCACGAAGCCGAACAACATCTCGTGGATGTGCCAAGTGAGCGGATCGAATCGGCTGGGCAAAGCGGTTCCCGTGGCGAACATGACGATCCAGAGCGCCAGCGCTGCCGCCGCCCACAGCCCGGCGGCGAGAAAAAACGGCCGGAAACCTTGCGTCAGAAACGTCGGCCCGGCGCGGCGAACGCCGTCATCGGCGAGAATAGTCATAGTGCACCGCCAGCCGCTCTCGCGCCCGCCCTATTTGGTCACGGCGGAGCTTGACACCTCGCAAGACCGGCCGCGCGAGGAATGTACTAGGTCCAAGGCCGAACATGGTCATCCCGAAGTCGAGCGCCCGCGGGGCGACAGCGACGCCGCGCGGCCCGAACAGAGCGGTGCGAATTGCGAATATCCTTTCACTGTCACTCAAAGCGAACTCCGATTCGAATTGGCCGCAAACATAGGTGCAATCGCTTCCAGCCGAGATCATGACCCGCTAGGGACGCATGAACTCGTAGTCGCGCTCCTCGATGTTTTCGATCGCGAAT
>DASQHM010000067.1:0-25674 GCA_035632095.1 Candidatus Cybelea sp.
CCTGGCATGTGGAAAGATCGACGACGATTTGGCCTGCCGCGGCATTGGCGACCAATCCGGTGGGCCCGAGACAAACGGCGCGCACCTCCTCGCCGCCCGGCAGGGAAAGAAAGATGAGATCGGCGGCTTCCGCCACGGCGGCGGCGGACGACGTTTCCCGCACGCCGTCGGCTTTGAGGCGTTGCAAAGGTTCGGGCCGCGTGTCGCAGGCGACGACCGCCAGGCCCGACTTGCGCGCCAGATTGCGGCACATGGGCTCGCCCATCACGCCCAAGCCGACAAATCCCAGGGTGCGGATTGCGCGCGGGCTCATTGTGCGTTCCGCAAGGCGCGCGCCGCCGTGTCGCCGGCGATGCGCCCGAACACGGCTCCCGACATGAGCCCGGTTCCGCCCGGATAGTTGAAATAGAACAGGCCGCCGACGAGTTCGCCGGCCGCGTAGAGGCGGGGGATGACATGTCCGTCCACGTCGAGCACCTCGCAATTGGGTGTCACGCGCAAACCGCCGAAAGTGAAGGTGATGCCGCAGGTCACGGCGAAACCGAGATAGGGCGGTTGATCCAGGGTGTTCGCCCAATTGGATTTCGGCACGGCCAAGCCTTGCGTGCACCGTCCGTCCTTGACTGTCGGATTGAAGGGGATGTCGGTGCGCACCGCCGCGTTGTAGTCGCGCACCGTGGCGAGAAACGCCTTCGCATCGACGCCTTCGAGCTTCGACGCCAGTTCCTCGAGCGTGTTGGCTTCGGCCTTGGTCACCTGGCGAATGCGATATTCGTCGCGAAGCAGATGCACGACCTTCTGGTCGAAGATCTGCCAGGCGAATTGTTGCGGCTGTTCCAGAATGACGCGGCCGTACTTGGCATAGGTGTAGTTGCGGAAGTCGGCGCCTTCGTCCACGAAGCGCTTGCCATCGGCGTTCACCATGATGCCGAACGGATAGCTGTGCTTCTGGAAATTGTCGCCGACGGCCAGGTCGCCGAACTCGGGCGCGTTGCGGTCCCACCCGACGGCATGGCAGCCGGACCAGTTGCCGCACGGGCTGGCGCCGATATCGAGCGCCATCTTGATGCCGTCGCCGGTGTTGTATTGGGTGCCGCGCACTTTCGCGAGATCCCAGCCCGGCCCGAGATAGCGCGTGCGCCACTCGGCGTTGGCTTCGAATCCGCCGGACGCCAGCACCACCGACCTGCCGCGTACCTCTTCCGTGCGCCCGCGGCGGCGCAGCCGGACACCGTGCACGCCGCTGTCGTCGGCGATCAGCGACAGCGCGCGGGCCTCGTACCACACATCGATCGCATTCCTGGCCGCGATGGCGTGCCAGCTCTCCACCAGTCCGGGTCCGCCGCCCCAGGCTTCGAGCGTGAGGCCGCCCCAGAACTTGTATTTGCCGTCGACCTTGAAGGCCTGGCGGCGATACATGGGCGCGAAGCGAATGCCTTTGGAACGCATCCACTTCATGGTCGGCAGGCTTCGCCGCACCAGCAATTCCGCCAACTCGGGATCGGAACGGTATTCGGTCACGCGGCCGAGATCGTCGAAGAACATTTCCTCGGTATAGACGCCGAAGTCCGTGTCGCGCTTCTCGTCGGCGGTGAGATCGGGCACCAGCTCGGCCAGGTCGTCCACGTTGTTGTAGACGAAGCGCATGGCGCCGGCCGTGAAGGCGGAATTGCCGCCGCGCTTCTGTTCGGGCGCACGTTCGAGGACCAGCACCCTCGCGCCGTGCTCGCGCGCCGACATGGCCGCGCTCATGGCCGCGTTGCCGGCGCCGACGACAATGACATCCCAATCGGACATGGCTCTAGCTCCGCGGCGCTACGTCGAGGCGCACGGCGACGTCTTCGAGGCCGCGCTCGGCCGCCGGATAGCGGCGCATCACCAGCGGATCGTGGCCCGGCACGATATGGTGCGGGGATGCCGCAAGCTTGCGGATCGTCTGATAGCCTTCGAGCATCTCGCCCATGTGGTAGACGATGGGGAAGGGGCGCACGTCGTCTATGTTGGCGTAGAGGTGCGCCGCGTCGGAGGCGATCACCACCCAGCCGCGTTCGGTCCAGACGCGCACGATCTGCAGGCCCATGGTATGGCCGCCCACGTAGTGAATGCTCAAGCCGGGCGCCAATTCCTCGGCGCCGTCGTGGAAGCAGACCCTGCCGGCGAAGACTTTGCGCACCATACCCACCACATGCTCCTCTTCGAACGAATGGCGGAACGGCCCGTGACACATGCAGCGGCCGGTGACGAATTGCATTTCCTTGTCCTGCAGGTGGAAGCGCGCGTTCGGGAAATCGTCGTAGGTGCCGGCGTGGTCGTAGTGCATATGCGTGATGATGACGTCCTGCACCTTGGCGGCGTCGACGCCGATCTGCTTCAGTCCGGCGGCGGGCGAACGGAGATGTTGACGCTTGCGGCGTTGCGCGGTCTCGCTGTTGAAGCCGGTGTCGACCACGAACGCCCGGTCCGGTCCGACGATCGCCCAGACGAAATAGTCGAGGGGCGACCCGGTTTCGTGCGGGTCGGGGTTGATGAAGTTGAGCGACGCCGGCCGATCGGCGTGATGGGCGTATTTCACGGCGAATATCTTGTAGGGCTGCATGGCGTCATTCCTTTGGCGGCGCCGATCGTTCGCGCCGAGCCTTCGTGCGGGGGATGGATATCTGAGCGCGGAACCTTGGGCCGGCGCAAGTGGGCGATTGCCGCGCGGCACGCTGGATACCGCACCCTCGGCGCACTAAGCTGATGCGCAGGCGGAGGTGGACATGAAATACATCTGCGACGCGCCAAACGGCAAAACCTGGTTCCGCATCGAGACCGAGGCGGAAGCGACGGCGGAATCGGCGCTGATGCGCCATGCCGTGGACAAGCATTTCCGCAAGGCCCGCGAGGTGGCGTTGCAGAACTACCAGCCGACCTCAAGCGTCTATATCGAGCGCGAAATCGGCTTGAAGTCCCATCTTCAATCGGCCATGCCGATTTTCCTGACGCTCCGCGACGGCGACGGCAATGGCTTGGCGACGGCCATGTTGCCGCCCGGCGGACGCGAGGATGGCGATTTTCATGTCATCATCGTCGGGCCGGGCAACAGCGATCCCTATCCGGGCGAAGGCGATGCCATCGAGGCGCTGGGCGCGCATTTCGCCATCACGCTCGATCGCGAACGCTGCTATCCGTATTACCGCGTCTGAAGGCGCTGGCCGGCGCGCTCACTCGGCGGCGAAATTGACCCCGCCCGGAATATTCCAGAAGCGGTATTCAAGTCGATACGGCTGGCCGCGCTTGAGGACGTTCGGCTCCAGCGGCACATCGGCGATTTGCTCGATGGCATCCCCTTGGCTCAGCTCGCGTGTCTGCAAGCTCTGTTCGCAAAGCGCCGGACGCTTGCGCATCACTTCGCTGCCCTTGGCGTCAAGAATGCGCCAGTCGGAGACGCTGCAGGGCGTCGGCGCCGTGAGCGCGGCCGGCGCCGCCTCGGTATTGGCGAGAACGAGTCGAATCTGCATGAGCGCGGCGTCGGCGGGAATCGACTTCGGGGCGGTGATCTCGAAGGTTACGCCGGGCATCGGCGCTCCCGGATTCCACGCGATCGGCGGAATGACGAAGCGGGTCTCGTCGGTCTTCTTGAACACCGCATCCGGCGCCAATTGCACGCCTTGGCCGGAGCAACCCGCCAGCAGCGCCGCCGCCATGCCGGCGGCCGCTAAGCAAATATTAAGCCGCATGGCGCGAGGCTCCACGTCAAACACTGCCCGGTTTGGCGGCGCAGTATAGCCAGGGCGCAACGACGCGGCCAATGCGGCAAGATTGCATTATTTTCATGGGGGTGCGCAGGATAGTTGCGTCGCGCCCGTGCATGAATTGCACGGTTGAGCAGGGGGTGAGCGAGCCGCACGACCGAGGTGCCTGATCCGCCATGCCGAAGCCCACGACCAAATACCCGGCCTACATTCTGCCTGCGGCCAAGCATCTGGCGGCGGCGATCATAATCGCGGCCGGAATCGCAGAAGCGGCACTGCCGCAGCCGGCTATGGCCGCGGAGCCGTCCGTCGCATCAACCGCGACCCTGGCCCCGGAAACGAAAGCGTTGCACGTGCTCAATCGCCTGGGCTACGGGCCGCGCCCTGGCGATGTTCAGCGCGTTGCGGCCATGGGCGTCGAGCGCTATATCGACCAGCAGCTCCATCCGGCCGGTATCCCCGAGCCCGATACGCTCAAGCGCGAGATCGCCAGCTACGAGACCTTGCGCATGCAGCCCGTCGATCTTTTCCACACCTATGGCCCGATGCGCCGCGGCCAATTCGGCAAGCCCACTCCCGAAGATCTGAAGGCGCGGCGGGAAGAGGCGCGCATCATCGTCGAACAGGCTGTGGAGGCGCGGTTGCATCGCGCCCTCGAGAGTCCGAGGCAGTTGCAGGAAGTGATGGTCGATTTCTGGTTCAACCACTTCAATGTATTTGCCGGAAAGGGACTCGACCATTTGTGGGTCGGCGCCTACGAGGAAGAGGCGATCCGTCCGCACGCTTTGGGCCGGTTCCGTGATTTGCTGGAAGCCACCGCGCGCCATCCGGCCATGGAATTCTATCTCGACAACTGGGAAAACACGGCCCCCGGAAGCCCCGGTGCGCGGGGCGACAAGGACGGGCTGAACGAGAACTACGCGCGCGAGCTCATGGAGTTGCATACGCTCGGGGTCGACGGCGGCTATACCCAGGCCGACGTGATCTCGCTGGCGCGCATCCTGACCGGCTGGGGCATCGGCGGCGGCGGGCGCTTCGGGCGCAACAATCCGCAGGACCACAACGATGGCGGTTTCGTCTTCGATCCGAACCGGCACGACTTTTCGACCAAGCAGTTCCTAGGCCGCACCATCGGCGGCCGCGGCATGGCGGAAGGAGAAGAAGCGCTCGATGTGCTCGCGCGCAGCCCCGTCACCGCGAAACACCTGAGCTTCCAACTGGCGCAGTATTTCGTCGCCGATCAGCCCGATCCGGCGCTGGTCGACCGACTGAGCAAGCGTTGGCTCGAAACCGACGGCAACATCAGCGAGATATTGCGCACACTGTTCAGCTCGCCCGAATTCTGGTCGCCGAAAGTCGTGGGCGCGAAGTTCAAGACGCCGTACCAGTTCGTCGTCTCCGCGGTCCGCGCGAGCGGCATTGAAGTCCGCAACGTGCGGCCAATGGTGGGCATGCTGGCGCAACTCGGCCAACCGCTCTACGGTTGCCAGACGCCCGATGGCTACAAGAACACGCGGGAAGCGTGGTTGAGTCCGGACGCGATGACGCGGCGACTGAGCTTTGCGACGGCGATCGGCAGCGGCCGCGTGCCCTTCGGCCGGCCCGAGCCCGAGAACATGCGGGTCAACGTGAAGAAGCCCGAAGCCATGGCGCGCATGGCGCCCGACGAGGCGAACAACGACCGCCCCGGCGATCCGGTCGATCCCGGTCCGCTCATGGCCAGCTACAAGGCCGTGCTGTCGCCGCAGACCAAAGCCGCGTACGGCGTAGCGGCGCCGCAGCTTCGCGCGGCGACGCTGCTGGGCAGCCCCGAGTTCATGCAGCAGTAAGGAGGCGTCCATGCATCGCCCCGTGAGCCGTCGAACGCTCTTGCAGGCCGCCGCAGCCGGCGCTCTGGTCAACGTGCTGCCGATCGGGCGAAGCGGCTGGGCGGCGACTGCGGGCGTTGCCGGACCGAAGCTCGTCGTCGTGTTCCTGCGTGGCGCTGTCGACGGATTGAACGTGGTCGTGCCCCATGGCGAGCGCGCCTATTACGACGAGCGGCCGCATATCGCGATCCCGCGCCAGGGCGGCGAAAACGGGGTGATCGATCTCGACGGCCATTTCGGATTGCACCCGGCGCTCCGGCCCATGCAGGCGCTATGGCGGGACGGCAGTCTCGCTTTCGTGCATGCATGCGGCTCGCCGGACACGACGCGCTCGCATTTCGATGCGCAGGACTACATGGAGAGCGGCACGCCCGGCCTGAAGACGACGCCGGACGGCTGGCTCAATCGCGTGGTTGCGGAATTGCCGGGCCCGCACGGTCCGACCGATGCGCTCGGCCTCGGGCCTACGCTGCCGCGCATTCTCACCGGCCGTATGCCGGTGGCGATGCTGCCGCTCGGGCGCGGCGCCGCGCGGCCCATGGCGATCGATCGGCCGGAGGTCGCGGCCAATTTCGACCGGCTATACGCCGGCGACGATTCCATGAGCCGTGCCTACCAGGAAGGCCGCACTGCCCGAAGCAAACTCGTCGTCGAAATGGCAGATGAGATGAAGGCCGCGGACAACGGCGCTCCGCCGCCGGACGGCTTCTCCAACGACACCGAACGGCTCGCGCGGCTGATGTCGCAGGACCACTCCATACGGATTGCATTCCTCGCTTTGGGCGGTTGGGATACCCATGTGAATCAAGGCTCTGCGCAAGGACAGCTCGCAAATCACTTGAAGCCGCTCGCCGACGGCCTCGCCGCTTTCGCGCAGGCGATGGGACCGGCCTGGCACGAAACGGTCGTGCTGGTGATCTCCGAATTCGGCCGCACAATGCGCGAGAACGGCAACGGCGGCACCGACCACGGGCACGGCAATGTCATGTGGGTGATGGGCGGCCCGGTGCGCGGTGGAAAAGTCTACGGCCCGTGGCCGGGGCTTGGTTCGGCCGCGCTCTATCAGGGGCGGGACCTCGCGGTGACGACCGATTTCCGCCATCCCATCGCCGCCGTGCTCGAGCGTCACTTCCGCCTGACCGACACACAGCTCGCGAAGGTGTTTCCGGCGATGCCGAAACCGTCCAGCGATCTCGGCGTTATGCTGAAGGCGTGACGCCGGCGCGCTTGCCCGCTGGGACAGTTTCAATGTGCCGCAAATAGATCGTCAGTTGCTCGCAAGCACCATTGCGGCATCCGGGCTGAGCCAATCGGACGGCCGCGAGCGCGGGAGCGGAACCTGCTTCGTGTTTGATGCGACCGCCATGGGCGGATCAACCGGCTCATCCTCCGACGTCGCCACAAGCTCGCGGCCGGCTATGGGATCGCGGCCGGAGGCGATGGCGTCGAGCCGCGCCATGACTTGACCGGCGGAACGGGACCGATTGCTGCCGTGCTCGTAGAAAAGGTTGTGGTTGGTGCGCGCCGCCGCTTTCAGCAACGGCGCCGCCTTCTGGCCGGGCTGCTCGTCCGAGGCGCGAATGAGGCGTAGCGCGCCGTTGGCGCCGAAAATATGCGCGGCGTAAACTTCGCCCTCCGTCGCCGGCCGCCCGAGGCGCTTTTCCAGGAAGCTGCGGTTCTCTTGGGCAAGTTCACCGGCCATCAGGGCGGACAGTTTCGGGTCGTTGCGCTCGGCAAGAATGGACCGGCGAAGGGCTGTGCCCGGCACTTCGTGCCGTCCGGTCTGCGGGTTAACGACGATCGCCTTGGCTTGGCCGGCGAGGCCGTATTTGGCGCCATAGGTCTTGACCATGTGGAGCCAGGTTTGCTCGTTGAACTGAAACACGCCGGCGGCGGAGCTGTTTGGCGCATGAGCGGCGCTGCGGAAATGGCTCTCGCGCTCGGCCACGCGCATCAGATAGCCGAAATCCGCGCCGGTACTGGCGCTCGATTCGGCGATGGCAACGCGGACGGTCTCGGGAACGGCGGCCACTGCATCCGCACTGACGCTTTCGGTGTTCATGGCACGGGCTCCTCCATCGCCCGCTAAGGAGCAAGAGCCGTCCCAGCGAAGGGGATGGGCTCGAAAATGCCACGCTGCTTGACAGTGGTGTCTCCCTGCCGTATTCGGGGCCGCCGCTCGAACCCCGAAATCCGGTCCAATCGCCGCCGATGCAAAAGATTCCGCTATCGCAGGTCGTTATCACCGACGAGATCCGCGCCGCGGTGTTGGGCGCGGTGGAATCCGGCCGCTACATCCTTGCCGACCAATGCGCCGCCTTCGAGAGCGAGTTCGCCGCTTACATCGGCATGAAGCACTGCGTGCTGTCCGCCAATTGGACCGCCGCCGTCTATCTGCTGCACATGGCCATGGACGTGAAGGCGGGCGACGAGATCATCGTTCCCGCCCATACCGCGTTTCCGACCATCGAGCCGCTGATCCACAACGGCGCCAAGCCGGTCTTCGTCGACGTGGACGACACCTATTGCGCCGATCCCTCGGCGATCGAAGCGGCGGTGACGCCGCACACGGTCGGTATTCTTCCGGTGCATCTCTACGGGCATCCGGCGGACATGGACCCGATCCTGAAAATCGCCCGCAAGCACGGCCTTTGGGTGCTGGAAGATTGCGCTCAGGCTCATGGCGCCCGCTACAAGGGGCGGCGCGTCGGCACCATCGGCGACGCGAGCGCGTTTTCCTTCTATCCGTCGAAGAACTTGAGCGTGCTCGGCGACGGCGGCTGCATCATGACCAACGATGACGCGGTGGCGCAGCGCGTGCGCATGCTGCGCGACCACGGCCGGCGCAGCAAGTACACGCACGACCTGGTCGGGTTCAACCTGCGCTTCAACGAGATCAACGCCGCCGTCGGCCGCGTTCTGCTCCGCCATCTCGACCGCCACAACGCGCACCGCCGCGAAATCGCCAAGCGTTACCGCGAGAGGCTCTCGAACGTGGTGCAGGTGCCGATCGAAAGGGAGTGGGCCGAGGCGGTCTATCACATGTACGTGGTGCGCACGAAAAAACGCGACGGCCTGGCCGAATACCTGCAGAAGCAAGGCATCGGCACCGGCGTGCACTATCCCGTGCCCAATCACCGCCAGCCGGCGATCCTCTCGCTATACTCGGACTTGCCGGCGTTGCCGCGCACGGAAGCGCTGGTGGACGAAATCCTGTCCTTGCCGATCTACGGCGAAATGCCGATGGAATCCGTCGATCGCGTATGCGACGCGATCGCCGCCTTCCAAGCCTGAGGCGCGATGGGCGAGCCCGCGCTCAGCTTCGCCATTCCGTGCCACAACGAGCTCAGCAATCTGCCGGGCCTGTTGCAGCAATTGACCGCCGAAGCCGACAAGCTCGGCCGCGACTACGAGATCGTCATCGTCGACGATTGCTCGACAGACGGGTCGTGGGAGCTGCTGAAGCAACTCGCGGCGCAATATCCACGCCTTCGCGCGCTTCGCCTGTCGCGCAATTCGGGCGAGTCCGCCGCGAGCTTTACCGCCATGCGCGCGGCACGTGGCGGCGTCATCGTCACCCTTGACGCCGACCTGCAGAACGATCCGCGCGATCTGCCGCGATTTCTCGCCGCGCTCGACGGCGCCGATTGCGTTTGCGGCACGCGCGTGGACTCGCGCGGCCAAGGCGACAACGTGCTCAAATTGGTGACTTCGCGCATTTCCAACGCGATCCGCGGCTGGGTGCTGGGCGACACTGTGAGCGACGCGGGCTGCACCTATCGCGCATTCCGGCGCGAGACGATCACCGACTTGCCGTTCTTCAAGGGAATTCACCGCTTCCTGCCGATCCTGGTGGCGTTTCGCGGCTACAAGCTCGCCGAGGTGGCGGTCACCAACCGCCCGCGCACCGGCGGCCGCAGCCACTACGGGCTCTTCGATCGCGCCGGCGCCGTCATCGACATGTTCGCCGTCCGCTGGCTCAAATCGCGCATGATTTCCTTCCATGTCGCCGAGCGATATCCGCCGGAGTGAATGCCATGACCGTCGCCGATTTCTTCGATCTGATCACCCAGGAGCACCGGGTATTCGGATTGGACTGGAGCTATCTGGTCCTGTTCGGATTGCTCGGCAACGCGACCTTTTCCATGCGCTTCCTGGTGCAATGGGTGCATTCCGAGCGCGCCAAGCGAAGCTTGATACCTCGGGTGTTTTGGCACCTCAGCATCGCCGGCAGCCTGATCATGCTGATCTACTTCGTGCTCCGGCGCGATCCGGTCGGCATTCTGGCGTACCTGCCGAACAGCCTGGTCTACATGCGCAATCTGCAGCTCTTGAAGCGCGAGACGGAAGCCGCGTCGTAGGACGAGCGCCGGCTATTGGTGCGCGCCGTTCAGCAGCGAAGGATTGGCGATCACGTCGCGATTGTGCCAGATCATCACGTCGTCGGTGCGAAACGGTTGGCTGTAGATGGGCGCGGCGGCGCCCGGCGGCGGCACACGGTCGGGCGCATATCCGGCGATCAATGCACCGTCCGGGTGGGCGCGCACCCAATCGAGGATGTCGCCGCCGCGAAGCTCGGCGATCTCGACCTTGAGGCGCGGGTAGAAGTGATACTCGCCGTTGTACGATCCGGCGTGTCCGAGCGCCGTCCCCTGAGCCGCCAGCTTCCCGACTTCCGCGGCGATCGGGCGCACATCGAAGGCCGGCCAGCTCGCTTCGAAAAGCCCGTATCCAAGCGCCAGCATCCAAACGACGCTTCCAATCGCCAGGACACGTACATGCGCCGCGGCCGCCGCTGGCCGGGCGAGGACTATCGCCGCGGCAGCAAGCACAAAGAAGACCGCGGCAAACATCGGCGGCGCCGTCGCGACCCAAGCGGCGATGCCGTGGAGCCGCGTAGCGAAGGGCATCAACAGCCACGCAACGCCCGTCAACAGCAGCAGGCCGGGTAGAAACCAGTGCGAGGCCACGCGCCGGGGGACCTCGTCCAGCGCACGAGCCACCAGCAACGCGAACGCCGGCAGCAGCGGCAGCAAGTAGTGTGGCTGCTTGGCGCTGATCAGCGACAGAGCGACAAATGCAGGCACCGCCCAAGCGAGGCAAAGCCGCACGCCGGGATCGCCGCCGATCTGACGTATGCGCGACACGGCGCGCCACACCGGCGGCCACAGCGACCAGGGAAACAACATCAGCGGCACGACAGGCAGATACCACCAGATCGGCCGCGGATGCTGGAACGAGCGCGAGAGGCTGTCGGCCGTCTGATGCAGGCCGATGGCCTTCCAATAGGCCGCGCCGCCCTTGAGCCCCGCCGGAATGAGCCATGCGAAGCCGACCACGAACGCAACCACGATCGCCAGGATGAACCCGAAGTACCACGCGCCCCACGACGGCGAGCGGTCGCTGGCCCACCACGGCGCCGCCAGGGCCACGCCGGCCACGGGCAGCAGCACCACCGGCCCCTTGGTCAGCGCCGCGAGGCCAAGCGCCACGCCGGCGATAAGAAACGGCGCGAGGCGCGCGCTGCGCCAGGCATCGATCAGCGCCGCTATGGCTACCAGCACCAGGGCCGACAAGATCACGTCCAGCATCACGGCGCCGGTGAAGAGCGCCCAGTACAATGTGCCTGCAAGGATGACCGGCGCAACGAACTGCGCGTTCCGCTCCGGCCAAAGCCGCCGCGCGATGCGCCGCGTGAGCAGCAGCGACAGCAACGCGAACAGCGGCCCGACGAGGCGCGGCCACCAATCGACGATGCCGAACAGGCGCCAGCCGATCTGGATCAGCCAGAACAGCATCGGCGGCTTTTCAGCGTAAATATGTCCGTTGAGATACGGAACCCAATAGGAGTGCCGCCAAACCATCTCCCATGCCACGGCGGCATACCGGGTTTCGTCGACGGGAATGAGCGGCCGGACGGCAAGGCTGCCGAGCGACGCCAACAGCCAGCACACCACCCAGGCGTGGCGTGACCAGTAAGGCGACTTTGCGCTCGAAGCGGCAGGTGTCACGACGACCGTGCGCGATGCGACAATCCGATGGCCGGGCCGACAATAGTCCGTGGCCGCCGGCAAAGTCGATAACGCTCCACACCACTGATGCGAGAAAGCCGTTGGATTGTTGCGCGACTTGCCGCCCCGCGCCGCGGAAGCGATGATGGCGAAACGGCCGATTTGCAAACATGGGTGGCGCAAATGCGCGTGACGGCCACGATTGTCCTCGGATGCTTCTTGGCGGGTTGTTCGTCGACTCCTGTCTGGGTCCGGCCCGATGCGACGCCGACTCAAGTGGCGCGCGACCAGCAGGAATGTTTCCGGCTGGCCAGCAGCGAAGCGCGAACGCAGATGTGGTGGCAAGACCCTAATGGGCCTTCGCCCTATACGCCAAATGACCAGTTTTGGACGACGCGCCGCAATCAGTACGAAATGGACTACGGGCTGCGCCAACGGCAGCTCTCGGATATCTGCATGAAGTCGCGCGGCTATCAGCTGCAGGAGCCCGGCAAAACCGGGTAGCGGAGGCTCCCGGATTCAGGCGCGAAGCCGCGACGGCGACAACATCGCCGGCGTGATGCCGAGATCGGCCAGATCGCCGGGCAACGATCCGCCGGTCGCCAGGGCGCCGACGGCGCGGCCCATGGCCGGCGCCGTTTGAATGCCGTAGCCGCCTTGCCCCGCCAGCCAAAAGAAGCCGGGCTGCGCCGCGTCGAATCCTGCGACGATCGTCTTGTCGGCGACGAAGGACCTGAGGCCGGCCCATTTGCGTTCGACACGCGCGATCTTCAGGGTCGTCGCGCGTTCGATCCGGTCGACGCAGGTTGCGACGTCCAATTCCTCAGGCTGCACGTCGCATGGCGGCATGGGCGTTTCGTCCGCCGGCGAGGCGAGGAAACGCCCCGCATCGGGCTTGAAGTAGAAGCTCTCGTCGGCGTCGACGACCAGCGGATAGCGCGCTATGTCGAGGCCGGGCGGCGGCGGGAACACCAAGGCCGTGCGCCGTTTCGGCACCAGGCCGATGGGCTTCGCACCCGCCAATGCGCCGATTACATCGGCCCAGGCGCCGGCGGCGTTGACGACCACCGGCGCCGCGAATTCACCGGCGCTGGTGCGAATCTGCCAGCGCTCGCCGACGCGGCGCATTTCAATCACATCCGCGTCCGTGACGATCGCCGCGCCGCTCGCGCGGGCGCCGCGCAGGAAGCCCTGGTGCAAGGCATGCACGTCGATGCTCATGGAATCCGGTTCGGCGATGCCTGCGGCGGCATGCTCGCGACGAATCACCGGCACCCAGGCAAGGATCTCGTCTGTCGTCAGGCGCTTGAGCGTGCGGACGAGCTTGCTGCCGTCTGCGTAGATCTTCTCCAGCGCCGGGATCTGCTCACGAGTCCCGATATAGAGCGCGCCGAGCGGCGTTAGCAGCGGCGTTTCGCTGAAGCCATGCGGCGGGTTCATGTAGAACGCGCGGCTGCCCGTGGTGAGAGCGCGGATCGCGGCGTTGCCATAGGTTTCGGAATAAAAGGCGGCGGAGCGTCCGGTGGTGTGATAACCGGGCTGGGCCTCGCGCTCGAGCACGATGACGTGCCCGCGCGGCGCCAGGTTGTAGGCGGCGCCTGCGCCGGCGATGCCGGCTCCGATGACGATAAAATCGGCTGTGCGCGCGTTCATGCCGCGAGAGATAGCGCAGCCTCGCGCGCGGCGCCAGCGCGGAAACTGCGGGTCCGCCGTCACGGCCGCCAATCCGTTCCGCTCATTGCGGCGATGGTCGGCACGAGCCACAATGCGGGCCGGGATGCGCATCGTGGGAGAAACGCCCGTGTCGGACGACCTAGCGTTCACCTCGGCTACCGAATTGCTGTCGCTTTATCGCGCCAAGAAAGTCTCTCCGATCGAGGCGACGAAGGCGGCGCTTTCCCGCATCGAACGCTTCAATCCGAAACTCAATGCCTATTGCCTGATCGATGCGGAAGGCGCGCTTGCGTCGGCGAAGCAATCGGAAGCGCGTTGGATGGCCGGCGCGCCGAAGGGGCTGATCGACGGCGTCCCGGCGTCGGTCAAGGACATCATCCTCACCAAAGGCTGGCCGACCTTGCGCGGCTCGAAGACCGTCGATCCGAAGGGTCCGTGGAACGACGATGCGCCGGCGACCGCCCGCTTGCGAGAGAACGGCGCTGTCATTCTCGGTAAGACCACCACGCCGGAATTCGGCTGGAAGGGCGTCACCGACAGCCCGCTCACCGGCGTCACACGCAATCCCTGGAATCTCGACCGCACGCCGGGCGGATCGAGTGGCGGCGCGAGCGCCGCGGTCGCGGCCGGCATGGGCCAGCTCGCCATCGGCACCGACGGCGGCGGCTCGATCCGGATTCCTGCCGCCTTCACCGGCATCTTCGGTATCAAGCCGAATTTCGGCCGCGTGCCTGCATGGCCGCTTTCGCCCTTCGGCACGGTCGCGCATCTCGGGCCGATGACGCGCAACGTGGCCGATGGCGCGTTGATGCTGAACGTACTGGCGCAACCCGACGCCCGCGATTGGTTCTCGCTGCCTTACGAGGGCACCGATTGGACGAGGCATCTTGGCCGTGGCGTTAAGGGACTGAAGGTCGCGTTCAGCCCGACGCTCGGCTTCGCCAAGGTCGATCCGGAGGTCGCGGAGCTGGTGCAGCGGGCCGTGCGCGCCTTCGCCGAACTCGGCGCCCATGTGGAAGAGGTCACGCGCATCTTCGACGATCCGACGCCGGTGTTCTGGACGCATTGGCTGGTCGGCGCATTCAATGGACTTGGCGCTTTGCCGCCGGAAAAGCGGGCCATGCTCGATCCAGGCTTGCGGCGCTCGGTCGAGGAGGGCGAACGCATCGGCCTGAAGCAGTTCCTCGATGCGGTGAACGCGCGCGGTCGGCTCGGCGCAGAGATGCGGCTGTTCCATACGCGCTACGACTTGCTGCTGACGCCGTCCCTGGCGCTGCCCGCGTTTCCGGTCGGAAAGCTGGCGCCGCTTTCGACCAACCGGCCGGAGGATTGGATCGGCTGGACCCCGTTCACGTATCCCTTCAATTTGTCGCAGCAGCCCGCCGCGACGGTGCCTTGCGGATTTACCGGCGAAGGCCTTCCCGCGGGCTTGCAGATCGTCGGCCCGATGCATCGGGAGGATCTCGTGTTCGCGGCGGCCCAGGCCTACGAAACGGCGCATCCGACGACGGCAAAGCGTCCGCCCATCGCATGATCGAACTGCTCAGCGTCGCCGAGATGTCGCGCGCCGACGCGTTTGCGGTGGCGCATGGCGTCGCCGGCGAAACGCTCATGGAAAATGCCGGCGCCGGCGTCGCCCGGGAAATCGCGCGCCGATGGTCGCCGCGGCCGGTCGTCGTGCTGTGCGGTCCCGGCAACAATGGCGGCGACGGCTTCGTCGCCGCCCGCCTGCTGAAGCGGGGCGGCTGGCCGGTGCGCGTCGCATTGTTTGGCGCGCGGGAGGCGCTGAAGGGCGACGCCTCGGCCATGGCCGCCCGCTGGGATGGCCCCATCGAGGGCCTGTCGCCCGATGCCTTGACCGGCGCCGGACTGATCGTCGACGCGCTGTTCGGTGCCGGGCTGGCGCGGCCGCTCGATGGCGCGGCGCTCGACACCATCCGCGCGGCCGCCGGCTCGGGAATCCCGATCGTTGCGGTCGATGTGCCAAGCGGCGTCCACGGGGATGGCGGCGCGGTCCTGGGTGGCGCGGCGCAAGCGCACGTCACGGTGACATTCCACTGTCGGAAGCCTGGGCATCTGCTGTTGCCCGGGCGCGGGCTCTGCGGCGAGACCGTGGTGGTGGACATCGGCATACCGCAAGCCGCGCTGTCCGAGATTGCGCCGAAGCAATGGGAGAACACACCCGCCGTTTGGGGCGCGGCCTTCCGCTGGCCGCGGCTGGATGGCCACAAGTACGACCGCGGCCACACGGTCGTCATATCCGGCGGGATCGATGCGACGGGCGCGGCCAGGCTCGCGGCCCGCGCGGCGCTTCGCGCCGGATCGGGCTTGGTGACGGCCGCGAGTCCGGTTGAGGCGCTGGCGGTGAATGCCGCCGCCTTGACCTCGGTCATGGTGCGAGGTTTTCGCGATTCCAATGACTTGGCCGGTTTGCTTCAGGACTCGCGTAAGAATGCAATCGTGGTCGGGCCAGGCAACGGTCTCACCGCCGCAACGCGCGCCAATGTTTTGGCGATCCTGGCAACCGGGCGCGCTGCCGTGCTCGATGCCGATGCTCTGACGGTGTTTGCCGAGGAACCGGCTGCGCTGTTCGCGGCAATTCGCGGTCCCTGCGTCCTGACCCCGCACGCCGGCGAGTTCGCACGGCTTTTTGGCCAAGGCGGCGACAAGCTCGAACGCGCGCGTTCGGGCGCGGCGGTATCGGGCGCAGTGCTGCTGTTCAAGGGCGCCGATACGGTCGTCGCGGCGCCGGACGGCCGCGCCGTCATCAACGCCAACGCGCCGCCGGAGCTGGCGACCGCGGGAGCGGGCGACGTCTTGTCGGGATTGATCGGCGGGCTTTTGGCGCAGGGCATGCCGGCGTTCGAGGCCGCCGCAGCCGGCGCCTGGCTTCACGGCGAAACGGCAGCGAGTTTCGGCCCGGGTTTGATTGCCGAAGACCTGAGCGAAGTTCTGCCGGCGGTGTTGCGAAAACTGCGGGCATTGCTGCGGAATCCGTGAGAACTTTTGGCGTGTGCTTGCGGGCGCTGGGCGCTTCCGCCACCATCGGACCATGACCGACCAGGCACCAAGCGGACTTCTCGACCGCACGCTGGAGCGCATCGGCCGCGCGTTCCGTGGCGTTGCCGAGCAGGCGCGCGTCGCTTGGACGGGCAGCTACCGGCCCGATCTGCCCGACGACGATCTCACCAGGCTGAGACGGCAGGTTGATCTTTGCCTCGAGACGCGCGGCGGCGCCGTATCGGCGCGCGCGCGGGCGGCCGACCTCGGGCGCGCCTACCTGGCGCTCAACGCCATGGGCCGGCTGCGCTTCCTGCAGATGCTGGCGCAAGACTACGGCATCGACCGTGTGCGGCTCGGCGAGGCCGTAACGCGCTGGCAAGCAGCGAGCGACGACGCGGCGCGGGACGGGGCCGAAGCGGACATGCGCCTGCTGCTGGTATCACCGTCGATCCGCCTGCTGTCGCAATTCAACGGGTTACCGGAGGGCGTGAAGTTCCTGGTCGATTTGCGAGCCGACCTGCTGCGCCTGTCCGACAAGGATCCGGGCTTGGCACGGTTGGCCGAAGACCTGCGCGGTCTGCTCGCGCATTGGTTCGATATCGGATTTCTGACCCTCGAGCGCATCGGATGGGATGCGCCCGCCGCACTTCTGGAGAAGCTGATCGACTACGAAGCGGTGCATGAAATCCGGTCTTGGCGCGACTTGAAAAATCGGCTCGGCTCGGATCGCCGCTGCTTTGCGTTCTTCCACCCGCAAATGCCCGGAGAGCCGCTCATCTTCGTCGAGGTTGCTCTGGTGGACGGGATCACGGTCTCGGTGCAGGCGCTGCTCGACGAGGGGCAGCCCGCGCTCGATCCGGAGAAATCCGATACGGCGATTTTCTACTCGATCTCCAATTGTCAACGCGGCCTCGCCGGCGTCAGTTTCGGCGACTTCCTCATCAAGCGCGTGGTCGATCTTCTGACGCACGAACTGCCGAACGTGAAGACCTTCGCCACGCTTTCGCCGATGCCGAGATTCCTGCATTGGCTGGAAGAGGAAGCTTCGCGCGGCGGCGAAATGCTGATGACCGAAGAGGAGCATGCGGCGCTCGCGCCATTTGCCGAAGGCGGCGAAGCGGACCTCGTGGCGCTGGCGCGCCGGCCGGGCTGGCATCGCGACGTTGCGCTCGCCGCTGCCCTACAGGCGCCGCTGATGCGCCAGGCCGCGCGCTACCTGCTCGAAGCACGCGACGGCCGCCGCGCCTACGATCGCGTCGCGCACTTCCATCTCACCAACGGCGCGCGGATCGAGCGGCTGAATTGGCTTGCCGATATTTCGGAAAACGGCCTCAGACAATCGGCCGGAATGATGGTCAATTACCGCTACAAATTGGACGAGATCGAAGCCAATCACGAGAAATATCGAGGCGACGGCGAGATCGCGGCGCTGGGCGCGGTACGAAAATTTCTTAAGACCTGACCTTAACCAATCAGGACTAGGCCGGTCCGTAGGATAGCGAGATTTGTTCGCTGTCCTAATCACCTGCAGGGCGACTCGCCCATCAGTTGTTAAACAAATGTTTACAAGTTCCTGTCAATAGTGGCATTTTAGCAGGGAGGCCAATCCTGGGGCGGAAGGAGCGGCGTATGTTCTTCAAGAGGCGAATACCTGTGGACAACGTGCGCGAAGGCGCCGTGTTCCAGCGAAATCACCCGAACAATCTGGTTGAGCGAGCCAAGGTCGTCTGGATCGGCAAGGACTCGTTCGGCATTCCTCACGTCCGTTTCCAGGTTTCCTATGTCCGCCCGGATCGCCAGGAACTGGAAGGCACCAAGGTTCTCGCGCTGTCGTCCTTCACCGAGCGCTATCAACCGAGCGCCGCCGCCTAAGGCCGCGCACCGAATATCCGATCGCCGCCCCGCTCAGAGCGGGCAAGCCGACCCTCCGCGCACCGCTCCGCTCGGCCAAATCCGCTAGTCTTGGCGAAAATCCCTGTGCTATAGATGCGCGCTCTTACCGGGGCGCCGCCAAGTCATTGGCGGCAAACCCTGTGCGGCAACGGCTTGCGCGGCGACGGGGATCGCGGGCCAAGCAATATAAGCGAAGCTAGAGCCTAACCGCGCCAGGCGCCGCCCCGGGTGCCGCCGCGGGCGGGCGTGGCGGAATTGGCAGACGCGCCAGGTTTAGGTCCTGGTGGCAGCAATGTCGTGGGGGTTCAAGTCCCTCCGCCCGCACCAGCCGCGGCGAGGCCATTGCGCAAACGATCGAGACGGATTTTGAGGATATGCAGGTAACCCAGACAAGCTCGGAAGGGCTCAAGCGCGAATTCAAGATCGTCATCGGCCGCTCGGACATCGAGCAGGCCATGGACGCCAAGCTCAAGGAGCTCGGCAGCCGCGTCCGCATGCCCGGCTTCCGCCCCGGCAAGGTGCCGCAGAAGCTGATCAAGCAGCAGTATGGCAAGTCGGTGATGGGCGAAGTGCTGCAGGAATCCGTGAGCAACGCCACTCAGCAGGCCATCAAGGACCACGCCCTCCGTCCGGCACTGCAGCCGCGCATCGAGGTGACCAAATTCGACGACGCTAGCGATCTCGAAGCCACCGTCGCGATCGAGATCATGCCCGAGATCGTGCCCGGAGATTTGTCGACCTTGAAGCTGGAAAAGCTGGTCACCGACGTGGAAGACGCCAAGGTCGACGAGGCGTTGACGCGGATCGCCGATCAGCAAAAGACCTTCACGGTCACGAGCGAGCCGCGCGCCGCCGTCAAGGGCGACGCGGTATTCATCGATTTCGTCGGCAAGGTGAACGACGCCGCATTCGACGGCGGCACGGCGCAGGATTTCCAGCTCGTGCTCGGTTCGGGGTCGTTCATTCCGGGCTTCGAGGACCAATTGATCGGCGCCAAGGCCGGCGAGGCGCGGCAGGTGAAGGTCACGTTTCCCGCCGACTACGGCGCCAAGGAACTGGCCGGCAAAGACGCGGTTTTCGACGTTTCGGTCAAGGAAGTGCGCGAGGCCAACAAGGTCGCGCTGGACGACGAACTGGCCAAGCGGCTGGGCCTGGAGAACTTCGCGGCGTTGCAGGATGCCGTCCGCAAGCAGATTCAGCAGGAGCATGCGGGGTATACGCGCGCGCGCCTGAAGCGGAACCTGCTGGATGCGTTGGCGGAGCGCTACGACTTTGACGTGCCGGCCGGCATGGTGGATATCGAGTTCGAGCAGATTTGGCGCCAGTTGCAGCAGGATGCGGGCGAGCAGGGGATCGAGAAGGCCTCCGGCAAGAGCGAAGATGAGTCCCGCGCGGAGTACCGGAAAATCGCCGAACGGCGCGTCCGCCTCGGCCTGCTACTTGCAGAAGTGGGCCGGCTGAACAATATCGAGGTACAGCCCGACGAAGTGACCCGAGCCATGGTCGAACAGGCGCGGCGCTTCCCGGGACAGGAACGCAAAGTGGTGGAGTACTTTCAGAATTCACCGGAAGCCATGGCGCAATTGCGCGCGCCGCTGTTCGAGGACAAGGTGGTGGACTTCATCGTCGAACTGGCCAAGGTAACCGAGCGCAAGGTAGCGCTGGACGAATTGATGCGCGATCCCGACGAGGATGGCGCGAATGCCGCGCCGGACGGCAAGAAATAGCCGTTCGCTCGCCCGGATGTCTGATCCGAACCGCCCTGCGTCAGGGCAAGGAAAACATCGATGGCCGATTTGATCGATACATACATGAACACGCTGGTGCCGATGGTGGTCGAGCAGACCAATCGCGGCGAGCGCGCTTACGACATCTACTCCCGCCTCCTAAAGGAACGCATCGTCTTCCTGGTTGGGCCGGTGAACGACGCGGTGGCGAGCCTGGTGACGGCGCAGATGCTGTTCCTCGAGGCCGAAAATCCGAACAAGGACATTTCCTTCTACATCAATTCGCCGGGCGGCGTGGTGACGTCCGGTATGGCGATCTACGACACCATGCAGTACATCCGCCCCAAGGTGGCGACGCTTTGCATCGGCCAGGCGGCGTCCATGGGTTCGCTGCTGCTGGCGGGCGGCGAAAAGGGTCTCCGCTACGCGTTGCCGAACGCGCGCATCATGGTGCATCAGCCCTCGGGCGGGGCCCAAGGACAAGCGACGGACATCGAGATTCAGGCGCGCGAGATCCTGGCGCTGCGGGCGCGGCTCAACGGGATCTACGCCAAGCACACCGGCCAGCCCCTGTCGGTGATTGAAACCGCGGTCGAGCGCGACAATTTCATGACTGCGGACCAGGCCAAGGACTTCGGCCTGATCGACGATGTGGTCGAAAAGCGCCCGCCGTCGGACGGCAAAGGTAAAGACGAGCGCGCCGCCAACAACTGAACCTTACGGCTGCATGCGCCATTCTCGCCGGCACGAATCGCCCGGACGGGAGCACGCAGCGCCCTACCGCGCTGTGCCGCAATGGCGCAATGCGGCGGAAGTGCAACGGTGCCAGGCGTTTACCGTGACGTTAAAGATTTATTGATGCGGCGCGCCTTAGGCTAACCGTATACTGATGCCGTAAATACCGCGTCGGCCACAGAATATGGTGAAGGCCCAACGGGCTAGACCCAAGATTTGGATTGTTCCGTGTCTGTAGAGAGCTAAGATGTTAAGTGGGCTCGTAGGAGCGGTGTGGGCATGACCAAGCTGAGCGGCGGCGATTCCAAGAACACGCTGTATTGCTCGTTCTGCGGCAAGAGCCAGCACGAGGTTCGCAAGCTTATTGCCGGTCCGACCGTATTCATCTGCGATGAATGCGTCGAGCTGTGCATGGACATCATCCGCGAAGAGCACAAGAGCACGCTGGTCAAGACCCGCGACGGCGTGCCGACCCCGGCCGACATCCGCCGCGTGCTCGACGACTACGTCATCGGCCAGGACCATGCCAAGAAGGTGCTGTCGGTTGCGGTGCACAACCACTACAAGCGGCTGAATCACAGCGCCAAGAACAATGACGTCGAGCTGGCCAAGTCCAACATCCTTCTGGTTGGGCCGACCGGCTGCGGCAAGACGCTGCTGGCGCAGACGCTGGCCCGAATTCTCGATGTGCCCTTCACCATGGCCGACGCCACGACGCTGACCGAGGCCGGCTACGTCGGCGAGGACGTGGAGAACATCATTCTCAAGCTGCTCCAGGCGGCCGACTACAACGTCGAACGCGCCCAGCGCGGCATCGTCTACATCGATGAAGTGGACAAGATCAGCCGCAAGTCCGACAACCCGTCGATCACCCGCGACGTTTCGGGCGAGGGCGTGCAGCAGGCGCTGTTGAAGATCATGGAAGGCACGATCGCCTCCGTGCCGCCGCAAGGCGGCCGCAAGCATCCGCAGCAGGAATTCCTGCAGGTCGACACGACCAACATTCTGTTCATTTGCGGTGGCGCCTTCGCCGGCCTCGAGAAGATCATCGCCGCGCGCGGCAAGGGCACCTCGATCGGCTTCGGCGCCGACGTTCGCGCCCCCGACGAGCGGCAGACGGGCGAGGTCCTGGCCGAGGTCGAGCCGGAAGACCTGCTCAAATTCGGTCTCATTCCGGAATTCGTCGGCCGCCTGCCGGTAGTCGCCACGCTGACCGATCTGGACGAGCAGGCACTCGTCGAAATCCTGACCAAGCCGAAAAACGCGCTGGTGAAGCAGTACCAACGTCTGTTCGAGATGGAGGACGTGCGCCTCACCTTCTCCGAGGACGCCATGCGCTCCATCGCCAAGAAGGCCATCCTGCGCAAGACCGGCGCGCGCGGACTGCGTTCGATCATGGAATCGATCCTGCTCGACCCCATGTTCGATCTGCCCTCCCTTGCGGGGGTGGAAGAGGTTGTCATTTCTAGCGAGGTGGTCGAAGGCCGCGCCAAGCCGCTGCAGATCTATGCCGACCGCCAACAGGACGTTGGCAGCAGCGCTTCTTGAGCAGCCGATTGTCCAACTTCCGACCGGACGCGGGCTGCGCCGCGCTTGAGGTTACCTTGCCGATCCGCACCGCCTTGAAAATAGGCCGATGCGGCGCCATGTAAGCGCAGTTGGCTAGTTCGGCCAGCTTGCGCGCGAATTGCGTGTGTTTACTCCCCGGCCGCCCCGATCCCGGACGCGGCCACTAGGTTGAAGGCAGCATCATGTTAGAGTCCTCCTCCGCCAAGCCCCAGCTCTACCCGGTCCTTCCGCTCAGGGACATCGTGGTGTTTCCGCATATGATCGTGCCGCTCTTCGTGGGGCGCGAGAAATCCGTGCGCGCGCTGGAAGACGTGATGAAGGAGGACAAGCAGATTCTGCTGGTCGCGCAACGGAACGCCGGCCAGGACAATCCGCAGCCCGCCGACATTCACAGCGTCGGCACCATCGCCGCCGTGCTCCAGCTGCTCAAGCTGCCCGACGGCACCGTGAAGGTTCTGGTCGAAGGCGGCAGCCGCGCGCGCATCGAGCGCTACACCGAGAATCCGGATTTCTTCCAGGCCTACGCGGAACCGATCGTCGAGAAGGACGCCGGCTCGCAAGAGCTCGAGGCGCTGTCACGTTCGGTCATTTCGCAGTTCGAGCAGTACGTGAAGCTCAACCGCAAGATCCCGCCCGAGGTGCTGGTCTCGCTCAACCAGATCGACGATCCCTCCAAGCTCGCCGACACGGTGGCGTCGCACCTTGCGCTGAAGATCGCCGAGAAGCAGGAGCTGCTCGAGATCGAGAGCATCGCCGAACGCCTTGAGCGGGTGTACTCGCTCATGGAAGGCGAGATCGGCGTGCTGCAGGTCGAGAAAAAGATTCGCTCGCGCGTCAAGCGTCAGATGGAGAAGACGCAGCGCGAGTACTACCTGAATGAGCAGCTCAAGGCGATCCAGAAGGAGCTCGGCGAGGGCGAGGACGGCCGCGACGAAGTGGCCGAAATCGAAGAGCGCATCAAGAAGGCCAAGCTGTCGAAGGAGGCGCGCGACAAGGCCACGGCCGAGGTGAAGAAACTCCGCTCCATGAGCCCCATGTCTGCGGAAGCGACGGTCGTGCGCAACTACCTGGATTGGATGCTGTCCATTCCGTGGGGCAAGCGCACCAAGATCAAGCGCGACATCAACAATGCCGAGAAGATCCTGCACGACGACCACTATGGTCTCGAGAAGGTCAAGGAGCGGATCCTCGAGTACCTCGCGGTGCAGAGCCGGACCAACAAGGTCAAAGGGCCAATCCTGTGCCTGGTCGGGCCCCCGGGCGTCGGCAAGACCTCGCTCGGCAAGTCGATTGCGCGCGCCACGGGCCGCAACTTCATCCGCATGTCGCTCGGCGGCGTGCGCGACGAGGCGGAGATCCGCGGCCATAGGCGTACTTACATCGGCTCCATGCCGGGCAAGATCCTGCAATCCATGAAGAAGGCGAAGACGGTCAATCCGCTGTTCCTGCTCGACGAGGTCGACAAGATGGGCGCCGATTTCCGCGGCGATCCGTCCTCGGCGCTGCTCGAAGTGCTGGACCCGGAGCAGAATTCGACCTTCAACGACCACTACCTCGAGATCGACTACGATCTCTCGGACGTGATGTTCATCTGCACGGCCAACACCCTGCGCATGCCGCAGCCGCTGATGGACCGCATGGAGATCATCCGCATCCCCGGCTACACCGAGGACGAGAAAGTCGAGATCGCCAAACGGCATCTGATCAGCAAGCAGATGCATGCGCACGGCTTGAAGGACGGCGAGTGGTCCATCTCCGAGGACGCGTTGCGCGACTTGATCCGCTATTACACGCGCGAAGCCGGCGTCCGCAATCTGGAACGCGAGCTCGCGGCGCTGACGCGCAAGGCCATCAAGGACATCATGTCCAAGAAGGCCAAGAAGCTCCGCATCACCCGCGCCAACCTCGAGAAGTATTCGGGCGTCCGCAAGTTCCGCTACGGCGAGGTCGAGGCCGAGGACATGGTCGGCATCACCACGGGCCTGGCGTGGACCGAGGTCGGCGGCGAACTGCTGCTGATCGAGGCGGTCATGCTCCCCGGCAAGGGCCGCATGACCATCACCGGCAAGCTCGGCGACGTGATGCAGGAATCCGTGCAGGCCGCGAAATCCTATGTGCGGGCGCACGCGGCGGAGTTCGGCATCAAGCCGACCGTGTTCGAAAAGAAGGACATTCACATCCACGTGCCGGAAGGCGCCACGCCCAAGGACGGTCCCTCGGCCGGCGTCGCCATGGTGACGTCGATCGTATCGGTGCTGACCCAGGTGCCGGTGCGCCGCGATATCGCGATGACGGGCGAGATCACCCTGCGCGGCCGCGTGCTGCCGATCGGCGGCTTGAAGGAGAAGCTGCTCGCAGCACTCCGCGGCGGCTTGAAGACCGTGCTCATCCCGAAGGAGAACGAGAAGGATCTGGTCGAGATTCCCGACAACGTGAAAAAGGGTCTCCAGATCATTCCGGTTTCCAATGTCGAAGACGTGCTGAAGAACGCGCTCATTCGTCCGCTGACCGCGATCGAGTGGTCGGAAGAAGACGAAGAGAAAAAGACGCCGCCGGCGACCCCCAACGTCGATCATGAGGGCGTCGTTACGCACTGACGCGCAAGCGGATTGCGCGCATCGCAGGAACGTCAGAAACCCGCATAAAACCGGAAGAAACCGCCCTCTTTGGGCGGTTTTTCCCTTTGACGCCGCGCGGGCGCAGAGACTAGACTCCGCGCTGCTTTCAAGCCATGCAATTCCGGACAAATCGACCTAACAATCCAAAAAACGGAGGGGGGCGTAAGGTGAATAAAAACGATCTCATCGCGAAAGTGGCCGATGACGCCGGCCTCTCGAAGACGGACACCACGAAGGCCGTGGATGCCGTTTTCGATTCAATCACCGCCGCGCTGAAGAAGGGCGGCGAAGTGCGGCTGGTCGGCTTTGGGACATTCCATGTTACCAAGCGAGCCGCGTCTGAAGGCCGCAATCCGCGCACCGGTGAGAAGATCAAGATTCCCGCGTCGAAGCAGCCCAAATTCAAGGCAGGCAAAGCCCTGAAAGACGCCGTCAACTAACCGCGCCGCCCATTGCGACAACACCGGCCGCCGAATGAAGGGCGGCCGGTTTGCTTTATCAATGCCCCGCGTCGAATTCGTTCTTTTCGCTACAACCCTCTCCACCCTGCGAGGGGGCGGAGAGGGTGTGATTCTCTGCTTTGCTTGCGCGGTCAATGCGGCGCCGTCGTTATCGACGATTAATTTCCAGGCAATGCGCGTTCGGCTAGACTTCACGCGGGCGGTTAGCTCAGTTGGGAGAGCGCCTCGTTTACACCGAGGAGGTCGGGAGTTCGAGACTCTCACCGCCCACCAGCGAATCTCTGCGATCGCCGCTCAGCCGAACGTGTCGGCGACGATGCCGGTGTACCAGCTCCGGGCATACTGGGCGGCTTTCCGGCGCATTTCGGGCGTGAAGTCGGT
>DASQHM010000068.1:0-5129 GCA_035632095.1 Candidatus Cybelea sp.
GTCAAGGATGCCTGCGACTATGCGCCCGAGCGGATCGCCGATTTCGGCGCGCGCTTCACCGCGCCGGCCTATCCGGGCGAGACCTTGCGCACGGAGATTTGGCAGGACGGCAACATCGTGTCGTTCCGCTGCCGGTCGATCGAGCGCGACACGATCGTGATCGGCAACGGCCGGGTCACGCTCCGCTCGTGAGCGAACCGCCCACGCTCGCCGACGTTCGCGCGGCGGCGGCCCGGATCCACGGCCGCGTCCGCCGCACGCCCATGCTGGCGGCGCAGCCGTCGCGGCAAGACCTTCCGGCGGACGTCACCTTCAAGCTCGAATGCCTGCAGATCGCCGGATCGTTCAAGGCGCGCGGCGCCACCAACAAGTTGCTGACTTTGGCGCCCGAACGGCTGGCCAAGGGCCTGATCACCGCCAGCGGCGGCAATCACGGCCTCGGCGTGGCTTACGCCGCCTGGCAGGCGAAGGTCCCGGCCACCGTGTACCTGCCGCACAGCACGCCGCCCGCAAAGGCATCGATGTTGCGCGCCTGGGGCGCCGAGGTGGTGATGCACGGTGCCGTGTGGGACGACGCCAACGCCGCCGCGCTTGCCGCGGCGGAAACGTCGGGCCGCGCCTATGTGCATCCCTTCGACGATGCGGCGGTGATCGCCGGCCAGGGAACCGTGGCGCTGGAAATCCTCGAAGACGCGCCGGACACGGACGTGATCATGGTCGCCATCGGCGGCGGCGGGCTGATTTCCGGCATCGCGCTCGCGGCCAAGGCCTTGAAGCCCGGCATTCGCGTCATCGGCGTCGAGCCGACGGGCGCGCCGACGCTTCATCAAAGTCTTGCGGCGGGCGGGCTGGTCGAACTCGAACGCATCGACACACGCGCGACCACCTTGGCGCCGCGAAAAAGTGCGCAGATCAATCTGGACCTTATCCGGCGTTTCGTGGATCAGGTGGTGCTGGTCAGCGATGCGGAGATGCTCGAGGCCGCGCGGCGCTTGTGGTCCGAGTACGCCGTAGGCGCGGAATTGTCGGCCGCGGCGGGGTTCGCGGCGCTGGTCTCGGGGCGCTACGGGCCGCCGCCGGGCGCGAAGGTCTGCGTTCTGGTCTGCGGCGCCGGCACGGACGGCATCGGCTGAATTATTGGGCAACGAAGGCCTATGCCTAACGTTGCCCCATCCAACTTTAACGGTTTATGAACCCTGTCCCGTTAATCTTGGCAGTGAGGAAGGGTGCCTTTCGCCGACGCCGGGACAAAGTTCATGTCAGCCTTCGCAACCGAGGCCGCTGTCCGCCAGCCTTCCTCCGTGGAGACCGAGGGCGACGGCGTGCACCACAATCCCAACATCCGCGATCCGCGCCTGGCGCGCCTGTACGACTATTGGTGCGAGCGGCGCGGCTCCGATGCGATGCCGCGGCGGTGCGACATCGATCCGCTGAAGTTTCCCTATGTGCTCGGCAACATCATGCTGGTCGAGGTGCAGCGCGAGCCGCAGCGCTTTCGCGTGCGCCTGCACGGCAGTCACATGGTGCAGCGCGCCGGCTACGACATGACCGGCAAATGGCTCGACGAACTGCCCGGGCCTGAATACCGCGCCTATGTGATCGAGCGCTGCCGCGGATTGGTGGAAACCCGCAAGCCCCTGGTGACCGTCCACGACCGCATTCTCGACGGCCGCGCCTGGCGCTATGAAGTCCTGTGGCTGCCGTTCTCGGAAAACGGCCGCGACGCGGATGTCCTGCTCTGTGCGCTGATCTATCAGGACAAGCCTCTGCCGCAAACCGACCCGCTTTCACCGGCCTGAACCGCTGCCGCCCGTCCATGTGTTGAATTTCGGGCGCGCGGCCGCGGCGCTTGGCTCGCCGCGGCGCGATGCCCTAGTATCCGCCGCCATGCCCACAGGGACCAGTCGCGCCGGGGCCGTCGCTTCGGCTCTTCGGGTCATTTTGCTGCCGGCCGTCGCGGCGCTCGTTCTTGGGTCAGCCGGCGCGAAGGCAGACGATCGCGGGCGCGTCACCGTGATCGAGGAAAACGATTCGATCGCCGGGCCGACCGACAAGCACTACACCCAGGGCTTGCGCATCTCCTATCTGTCGGCTCCGGTCGAGCCGGGCGCCGCGTTCGACCGGATGTTCGACGGGCTCGGTGACGCGCTGTTTCCCGCCGACAGCGGCGCACGGCGCCACACCGACTGGGCCATCGGCCAGAGCATCTTCACGCCGACGGACTTGAAGAGGCGTTTCCCCGATCCGGCGGACCGCCCCTATGGAGCCTGGCTCTACGGCAGCGCCGGTCTGATCCAGGACACGGACTCGCGCCGATTGGACGTTCTCGAAGTGCAGCTCGGCATGGTCGGCCCGGCGGCCCTCGGCCGGCAGGCGCAGAACCGCTGGCATCAATACGTCATTCACGTCGACACCGCGCTCGGCTGGTCGAGCCAGCTGCACAACGAACCGGGACTGGTTGCGAGTTACGGCCGCAAGTGGCGCCTTGCCGGTAATTTCACTGGCAGCGCCTGGGATGCGGACGTGGTTCCCTCCGCCGGCGCGACGCTCGGCAACGTGTTCACCTATGCGGAGGGCGGCGCCATGCTGCGCCTCGGCTACAACCTGGGCAGCGACTACGGGCCGCCGCGCATCGCGCCCGGCCAGTCCGGCACCGACTATGTCAACGCGCACCCGGCGGGCGGCGATCTCGGCGCCTATGTGTTCGTCGGCGGCGAAGGCCGCCTGGTGGCGCGCAACATCTTTCTCGACGGCAGCAGCTTCGGCCCGAGCCCGAGCGTGGACAAGCGGATGGCGGTCGGCGACCTGTCGTTCGGCGCGTCGGTGCTGTGGGGTCCCTATGTGCGCGGCAGTTTCGCCTATGTGGTCCGGAGCGAGGAATTTATTGGCCAGCGCGGCGCCGACCACTTTCCGTCCGTCGGCCTTTCGGTGCATCTGGATTGGTGACGCCGGCGCAGGCCGGCCTTGGCGGCGGCGATTGCCATCGCGCCCCCGAAACCCAATATTGGAGATATGGAAGGGCGGCGTGGTGCTGCCGGTAGGAATTGAACCTACGGCCTCCCCCTTACCAAGGGGCAGGCACGGCCCGGTAAATCAACGCCTTGACGGCGCTTCCCCCCGTTTCTTCCCCCGCCTTGCGCCGATCCTCGGCATTTGCCGGCTGGCCGAACGGATGCGCTCCAGGTCTGGCACCGCGTAGCGCGCCACGCTCTTCACGTCGCGCCAGCCGCCTTTTTCCATCACCGTGCGGAGGTCGATACCCTCGCCGACCATCCAGGTGGCCATGCTGTGCCGCGCCATGTGGGGCGTGAACCGCACGCCGAGCCGCTGGCAGAGCGGTTGGAGCCACTTGTAGACCCCGCTCTTGGTCAGCCACGGGAACAGCCGGCCTTTGCCTGCTGCGACGTCTTGGTCATTCGCCAGCATCACCACCAGCTCGTCGGCGATCGGCGCCGTCCGCCACTCGTCGGTCTTGCCGACGCGGTGGCGCACGTTGCGCCCGCCCAGGTCCAGATGCGTTACGTCGAGCCGCAGCGCGTCGGTGATGCGGGTGCCTTGATGGAACAGCCAGGCGAGCAGCAGCCGCTTCTTGCCTTCGGTGTTGGCGATCAGCAGCCGCGCCACCTTCACGTCGACGGCGCGCGTCTCGGGCCTTCGCTCCTTGAACAGCTTGACCCGGAGCCAGGCGCACCAGCCGTTCTCGGCTGCGTAGTGGAGGATCGCCGCCGCCGGGCGCAGCGCCTCGCGGTTCTTGGTCGCGGCGCTGCGCTCGCCGTAGAGCGCGTTCGCCGCTTCAACAAGGTCGGCCTGGCCCAGGTCGCGAATCCGGCGGGGTCCGATCTTCGCCACCAGCTTGCCGATACGCTTCTCGTCCGCTTTCGACGGCCGGCGCCAAGCCTCGTAGAGCTCGGCCGCGCGGGCGAAGCTCAGGTCCTCGCCGGCCTGAGGGGCACGACCTTCGAGGAGCTTGCGCTCGATTTCGTTCTTAAACCGCTCAGCAGCGCCTTTGTCTGCCGTCTTCGTAGAGACTTCAATGCGCCGTCCACCGATCGTGCCCCGGGCGATGTACCAGGTGTTGCCTTTCCGCCGGCCGGGCGGGACGAGCTTGAGCATCGGAGCGCCTCCAGAAGCGCGCGGTAATCGGCCTCAGTGAACCGCATGCCGCGGCCCTTGCCAATCGGGGTAATTCCCGGAAGGTCATCCAACCGACGGCGCAGCGTTCGCGTGCTCACGCGCATGGCATCGGCCACCTCGTCGAGCGTGAACAGGCGCGGCAGCGCGATCGTCACGATGGAAATTCCTAATGCTCGCGGCAGTCGAACGAGGCGCCGACCATCGGTGCCGGGAAGATGATCGGGCAGCCGGTCACTGCGTCCTCGTCTGGCCTTCACCACACCATTCGTCGAACGCAGTCCAGAGCCATTCGGCACGAAGTATTGACGGTCCCTTAGCTTCTGGCCGCTCGGGATCGTGGTAAGGCAAAACTTCCGGTTTGTGCCGAGTTGGTGCGCGCGCGCGACAGGTGCCCAAAGGATGGTTGTCGTCGTGAGCGCGCTCGGCGCCCCAGAATTTGCAATCTTCACAATGGATCGGCTTCATCATCTTTCTCCAATAGTTGCGTCGATGTTCGCCTTCACGATGTCGAAGCTGATCGCGACAACCTCCGGGTTGGCCTCCCAGGCGCCGGAGCCATGGAGCGATTCCCAGATGGCCCGAAAGCCATCTCGATAGCTCCCGCGACGATCGTCGAGACTTACGCGCCCGGTGACTTCATCCAAGAGTTCCGCGCCCTCGGCCTTCGCCTCCTCATCGCTGATGGCCTGCAGCCGCTCCACCTTCGCCGCGGTCACGATGAGCGTGAGCCGCGACACCCAGCGCGGCATGTGGATCGAGTTCCTGTTTCTAATGCTCCATTGTCCGGTGCCACGCGGCAACGGCGGAGCGCCATCGAGGTGGTCCGCGCGATATGTCGCGCCGCGCATTGTCCCCTCCCAGGTAAGGCAGTTCTCCCGCACCCACAGCCGATCACCTGGCTGGACCTTCCGCCAGGGCGACGGCGGCGTTTCCCAATCCGCCATAGCAGGCCCGGCAACTGCGCGGGTTCTTCCCCACGCCAGCCGCCGCGTCAT
>DASQHM010000069.1:0-17187 GCA_035632095.1 Candidatus Cybelea sp.
CGTGGCGACCCTTGGTGCTGATCTCAATGTCCTGCCCCGTCCGATCGACGGCCTGACGTGGTGTCAGGATCGAGCTGGTCGGTTTCACCGCGAAGCGGGCGACGATGGGTTGGCCGGTGGAAATGCCGCCCAGGATGCCGCCGGCGTGGTTGGAGGCGAAGGCAACGATACCGTCTTGCATGCGCATTTCGTCGGCGTTGGCTTCGCCGGACAGCGCGGCGGTGGCGAAGCCTTCGCCGATCTCCACGCCCTTAACCGCATTGATCGACATCAGGGCGGCGGCGATGTCGGCGTCCAGCTTGCCATAGATCGGCGCGCCCAGGCCGGGGGGGACGCCTTCGGCGACCACCTCGATGACCGCACCGGCGGAGGAGCCAGCCTTGCGGACCTCGGACAGGTAGGTTTCCCATTGCGTTGCGGTGGCCGGGTCGGGGCAGAAGAACGGGTTGGCGTCCACCGCGTCCCAGTCCCAGCGGGTTCGGTCGATGCGGTGCGGGCCGATCTGGACCAGCGCGCCGCGGATCCGCACGCCGTCACCCAGCACCTTGCGGGCCACGCCGCCGGCGGCGACGCGCATCGCGGTCTCGCGCGCCGAGGAACGGCCGCCGCCACGATAGTCGCGGATGCCGTATTTCAGCTCGTAGGTCAGGTCGGCGTGGCCGGGGCGGAACTGCGCGGCGATCGCGGTGTAGTCGCGCGAGCGCTGGTCGACGTTGTCAATCTGCATGGCGATCGGGGTGCCGGTGGTCAGGCCGTCGAATACGCCGGAGACGATGCGGACTTCGTCCGGCTCCTGGCGTTGCGTGGTGAAGCGGGACTGGCCGGGGCGGCGGCGGTCCAGCCAGGGCTGGATATCGGACTCGGAGAGCGCGAGGCGGGGGGGGCAGCCATCGACCACGCAACCGATCGCGGGACCGTGGCTTTCGCCCCAGGTGGTGACGCGGAACAGATGTCCGAAGCTGTTGTGCGACATGGCTTCCGCCCTCGTCGAGGCGTCAGACCGTGGCGATGTCGGGCGCGTCGACGGCCTTCATGCCGACCACGTGGTAGCCGCAGTCGACGTGCAATATTTCGCCGGTGACGCCGCGGCCGAGATCGCTCAGCAGCATCAGAGCCGCGCCGCCGACCTCTTCGATGCTGACATTGCGCTTAAGCGGTGAATTGAACTCGTTCCATTTCAAAATGTAGCGGAAGTCGCCGATGCCGCCGGCGGCGGCGAGCGTCTTGATCGGCCCGGCCGAAATGGCGTTCACGCGAATGTTCTTCGAGCCGAGATCGACGGCAAGATAGCGCACGCTCGCTTCGAGCGCGGCCTTGGCGACGCCCATCACGTTGTAGTGCGGCACTACCTTTTCCGATCCGTAATAGGTGAGCGTCAGCAGGCTGCCGCCGTCCCGCATCAGCGGTTCGGCGCGCCGGGCCAGGGCGGTGAACGAATAGCAGGAGATGTTCAACGACATGGCGAAATTCTGCGCCGTCGTGTCGATATAGCGGCCCTTCAGCGCATCCTTGTCGGAGTAGGCAATGGCATGGACCAGGAAGTCGAGCCTGCCCCACTCCTTTTCCAGCGTCGCGAACACCGCATCGACCGATGCATCGTCCGTGACGTCGCATGGCAGGATGATCTTGGACTTGAGCTGTTCGGCCAGCGGCACGACGCGCTTCTTGAGCGCATCGCCCTGGAACGTGAACGCGAGCTCGGCGCCGTGAGCTGCGGCCTCCTTGGCTATGCCCCAGGCAAGCGACCGCTCATTGGCAACGCCCATGATCAGGCCGCGTCGGCCAGCCATGAGCGGTTGGCGGTCGGTCATGCAATGCCCTCGAATTTCAACACACGCGCGATTCGAAGCGCATCCTACACCAAAGGCCGAAGCGCACCAAGACAGCAAGTCCCGGGTTTCTCGCGCATTTTCGCGCCGAAACGCTGTCCAAGCGATTACGAAAGGTTGCGCTCCGGCCAGACTATCCGCTGGCGTATCATGCCCGCTCCGACAGGGGGAACTCGGGCAAACCATGGTGGTGGGCCGGCGGCATTTCGGCTTGGCAGGCGAAGCGCTCGCTCTGGTGCGCTACACGGTGCGGCGCTTCTTTGCCGACCGATGCATGCAGGTTGCCGGAGCGCTCAGTTTCACCACGCTGCTGGCCGCCGTGCCGGTCGCAGCCGTGTTGATCGCCATCGTCTCGACGTTTCCGTTCGCGCAGCCGGTGAGGCACGGCATGGAGCGCCATGTCCTGACGAGCTTTGTTCCCGAGGTCGGCAAGACGGTCGCCAAATATCTGGACCGATTCGTCGTCAACGCTGGAAACCTCACGACATTGGGCATCATCGGCCTCGCCGTCATTGCGTTGGCCGCGCTGATCACCATCCAGGGATCGTTCGACCAGATCTGGCGCGTGCGCGCCACGCGGGCGCGGCCGCTTCGCATCCTTGCCTTTGTCGTCGCGCTCTGCTTCGGGCCCATCCTGTTCGGCTTCGCCCTCGCGGTTCCCGCCTACGGGTTGGCCTTGGCGACCGCAGTCGGCATCGGCGATTACGCCGCGTTGGCGCACAAAAGCGTGTTCCTGCTTCCGCCCACTGCGGAAGTGGTCGGTCTGATGTCGATGTACATGATCCTGCCGCACGCGCGTGTGCGGTTGCTCGACGCCCTGGCCGGTGCCGCCGTGGCGGCATTGCTGATCGAACTGGCCAAGTACGGGTTTGCCCGTTACGTCGCCGGATTCGCCAACTACGACGTCACGTACGGCGCGCTGTCGGTGCTGCCCGTGCTGCTGGTCTGGATCTATTTGGCCTGGTCGGCCGTTCTGTTCGGCGCCGTGGTGGCCGCCTCGATGCCGGTGTGGCGGCGCGCGATGCAGCGCTTCAGTCGAGGTTGAAACGGGATCGCAGGTCGGCGCCGCTGCCTTGCGACCACGATTTGGCGAAGCGCTCGAGTTCGGCGTCGGCCGGTTCGGGCAGGACGATCTTGAGCTTCACGTATTGATCGCCGCGCCGCGAGCCGGCGCGATCGTGCAGGCCGCGGCCTTTCAGCCGCAGCGTCGTGCCGGTGTTCGAGCCCTTCGGAACGGTCAGCGAAACCATGCCGTCGATGGTCGGCACTTGAATCTTCGCGCCCAGCACGGCCTCCTGCAGCGATACCGGCAGTTCGACATGTACGTCGTGGTCTTTGGTGGCGAAGAAAGGATGCGGCTCCACATGCACTTCCACCAAGGCATCGCCTGCCGGCGCTCCGCCCTCGCCCGGTTCGCCCTGCCCCTTCAGGCGGATTTGCTGCCCGTCGCCGACGCCGGCTGGAATTTTCACGTCGAGCGTCTTGCCGCCCGGCAAGCTGACGCGCCGGGTGCCGCCGCGCGCCGACTCGAGGAAGCCGACGCTAAGCGAATAGCGAAGGTCGCTGCCGCGAGCCCGGAACGGCCGCTGGCCGCGTGCGCCGGCGCCAGTCTGGCCGCGCCGGAATGCGCCGAACAGATCGGCGAATAGATCCTCCGCGGCTCCGGCCTCGCCGCCGGTGAAGCTGAAATCGAAGTTGCCGTTGTCGAAGCCGCGCGGACCGCCCCGCGTGTTGGCGCGGTTGAAGCCGCCCTGCGGCGCGCGTTCGGCGCCGCCGGCATCGATCTCGCCGCGATCGTAGCGCTTGCGCTGCTTCTCGTCGCCGAGCAGGTGGTAGGCAGCGGATATCTCCTTGAATCGCTCGGCCACTTTGGCATTGCCGGGATTCTTGTCGGGATGCAGTTCCTTGGCCAGCTTGCGGTAGGCCTTCTTGATGTCGTCCTGGGCGGCGCTTCGCGATACGCCGAGCACCGTGTAAGGGTCCTTCATCACTCGTTCGATCTCCGGGCCGGAACACGCGCCGGCAAAGCCCAATAGATAGTCATAAATGACAGGAGTTAAAGGCTTCTCTTTCCCGCCTCACGGCTGGCGCGGCTGTACGGGATCGGCATCGATGTCGTGCCCGGCCTTCGGATTGGTGGTGAAGACCCGCCCTATGGCGTCGAGTACGTCGTCGCCGAAATCGCCCTTGCCGTCGTCGGAGCGCGCCGGCTCCGCGGCTTTCGGCTCCGGCTTGGCTTCCGCCGCCGGCTGAGGCCGCGATTGGTTGCGCCGCGCCGCCGCGATCTGGGCTTCCGGGTCCGCGCCTTGATGGTTGCTGAAGATGTAGCCCAGGGTGCCAAGAATGCCGCCCCGGCCGGAGGATTCGGCTTTGGGCGGACTTGCCTGGCTGTTCGGTGCGGCATCGGGCGTGCCGGGTTCCACGCTCGTGGCCGCTGCCGTCACCTCTGGCTTTTCCGGCGCGGCGAGAGCCGTTGCCTCCGGCGGCGTAGAGGCTGCCGGCGCCACGGGTTCGGCCGGCGGCAAAGGCTTGGCGACCACCACGTTGGTGATGCGCGCCGGCGCAGTCGTCGCCGCGGGCGGCGGCGTGGGTTTGTTGTTTTGCTGGGCGGGCTCGGCCCGCTTGGTGACTCTTGTTCCCTCCGATGGACTTTCGGGCGGCTTGCTGGGCGCGGCTCGGGGCGGAGCCTCAGCCGTCGCGGTCGCCGTTGCGACCGGCGGCTTTTCGGCCGCTGGGCCCGCGCTGGGCGTGACGTTTGCCGCGGCGTATGGGGCAGGGGGTCGGTTTCCCGTGGTTTTCGGTTCCGCCGGCGCAGCTTCGGGTGCGGACACGGCTTCCGTCTTCGGCGCCGATTGGGATTTCGACACGGTTTCGACGCCCCCGCCCAAATCGCGCGCGCTCTCCGGCGGCGCCTTCGCCACCAGGTCGGCAAGCTTTTGCAATGCGTGCGGTTCGCCTTGCTTGGCGGCCAAGGTGAACCAGCCTAGCGCCTTCGCGTCGCTCTGCTCGACGCCCATGCCGCGCTCGTAGAGCAGGGCGAGATTGTATTGCGCGATGGCAAGTCCCTGCCGTGCGGCGAGTTCGAACCACTTTGCCGCCGCCGCGTAATCTTGCGGCACGCCTTCGCCGGTCAGGTACAAATTCGCCAGATTGGCTTGCGCGCGATCGAGGCCATTGTCGGCGGCGCGGCGATACCACTCGGCGGCCTTGACCAGATCTTTGCTAACGCCCTGGCCGAAGCGATACATGTGGCCGATATTGCGCATGGCCGCGACGTCGCCCTGTTCCGCCAGGCGCGCCCACTCCTTGAATGCGGCGGCGTAATCGCCGGCATCATAGGAATTCACCGCGGCCTGGAAATCGGCGCGCGCCGGCTGGACAAGCCCTAGAGCGAGCACGGCCGCAATCGCCGCCGCCGCCATATGCCGGCGGCGCGCCGCTTTCATTCGCGGTCGGAAGACCGCGGCGGCGATCAGTTGACGATCTTCCAGGAGCCGTCGGGCTGCCGGCAGGCTCGCCCGTACGCGGTCTGGGTCTGGCCGCCGACCGTGATCGTCTGCTGGTATTCGCGGCAATACTGACCTTCGGCCGTTTGATAGGTGCGCTGCGGCGTGACGGTGCCGGAGTTGCCGGAATCCGGATTTCGCCATGTCATGGGTTCGCCGGCGCGGTTGTATTCAAGCGCCCGCTGATTGGCGAGGGCGGCGCTATCCCGGTCCGCTTTGTCGAGCGACTTGCCGATTTCGCTGCCGAGCAGCGCGCCGAGCAGCGTGCCGGCCGCGACGCCGACCAGTCGGCCGTGGCCGCGACCGAACGCCGAACCGGCCAAGGCGCCGCCGACGCCGCCGATCACGGTCCCGGCGCCTTGCTTCGGTCCGGTGTCTTCGCAGGCAGTCAGCAATCCAACCACAACCAGGGCGGTCAGGGTCTTCGAAATGCGCATGGCAATTCCTTCACATCAAAATGCCGAGGAGCTTAAAGCCGATCCGCAGGCCCCTTCGTCGGCCGGCGGATCATGCCTTCGGTCGTATTTGATGCGGCATTATACCGAACTGCGAGAGTCCGGAGCAAGCAAGCGGCGGTTGATGGCCGTTACATTGTCAGGGCAACGTCAGCCTTGGATCCTCCACGAGCCGTCTGGCTGGCGGCACGCCGTGCCGAAGCCCTGCTGCTGTTCGCCGCCGACCACGATCGTCTGCTGGAATTCGCGGCAGTACTGGCCGTTGGATGTCTGGTAGGTGCGAGTCGGCGTAACGGTGCCGTGGTTGCCGTTGTCCGGATTGTTCCAGGTCACCGGCTGACCCGAAGGCGAGGACTCGAGCGCGCGCTGATTGGCGAGGCGGATATGATCCTGGTCGGCCTGGTCGAGCGACTTGCCGATCTGGCTGCCGACGAGGGCGCCGATCAGCGTGCCGGCGGCGACGCCGAAAAGCTGGCCGCGGCCGTGACCGAACGCCGATCCGGCCAGGGCGCCGCCGACGCCGCCGATGACCGTGCCGGCGCCTTCCTTCGGACCCGTGTCCTGGCAAGCGGCGAGCGCCGCCACGATCACTGCGATGCCTGCAAATTTCGCTATTTTCATGGCACTATCCCTCCGCTCCTTGTCAGGCTTCCACGCCCGAACGCCGCTCTCGGCGTCCGGCCGCCGTTTAACCCTGCCGGCTATGGCCCGGCCCACCTCGCTGGCGCCTGTGGCCGATTCGCGCGGCCGAAATATGCACGCGCGGGCCGGCCTTTACCTGCGCCGGCAGCACCTTCCGCCCACCACTCGTTCAAGTAGAACTACAGATTGTGGCAGTAACATGAGACCGGCGCGGCACCATTGTGACGCTAGCAAACGCTGGTTAAGATCAGGTTTAGCGCGACAGATTCGGCTCTGGTCGCCCCTGTGCTCCCGAAAAAGGCCACAGCATGTCGATCGCTGATGCGTCCGACCCCATCGTCCTGTTCAACGCCTGGCTGGCCGAAGCCACGGCGCGCGAGCCGAGCGATCCGAACGCGGCGGCCCTTGCGACGGCTGCCGCCGACGGGCAGCCATCGGTTCGCATGGTCCTGGTGAAAGGCGCGGACGCGGGCGGCTTCGTTTTCTATACCAATCTCGAGAGCCAAAAGGGGCGGGAGCTGGCGGCAAACCCGAAAGCGGCTTTGTGTCTGCATTGGAAGAGCCTCCGCCGTCAGGTGCGCGCGCAAGGGCCGATCGAGGCGGTAAGCGCGGAAGAAGCCGATGCCTACTTCGCCACGCGCGCGCGCGACAGCCAGATCGGCGCTTGGGCCTCGCCGCAGTCGCGGCCGCTTTCCGGGCGGTTCGAACTGGAAAAGGCCGTCGCGCGTTTTGCCGCCAAGTTCGGGTTGTCCAAGGTGCCGCGGCCGCCGTATTGGTCGGGTTTCCGGCTGGTGCCGTCGCGCATGGAATTCTGGCAGGACCGGCCGTTTCGTTTGCATGATCGGCTGTTCTTTCAACGTGACCCGGCCGGCCGCTGGACCAGCGAGAAGCTGTTTCCATGAGCGGCATCGCAACCGAGGTTTCGCGGCCAAGCGACGTCGGGCCTCTGATGCGGCAGGCGACCTACGCCTCGACCGTGGTGGCCTGCGTGCTGATTTGCGCCAAGACTTACGCTTGGGTCGGCACCGATTCGGTTGCAATGCTGAGCTCCCTGGTCGATTCGTTGCTCGACGTGGTCGCGTCGCTGCTCAATCTTTTCGCGGTGCGGCATGCCCTGCAGCCGGCCGATCGCGAGCACCGGTTCGGCCACGGCAAGGCGGAATCGCTCGCCGGCCTGGCTCAAGCGGCGTTCATTGCCGGCTCGGCGGCGTTCCTGCTGTTGGAAGCCGCGACGCGCCTGCTGCATCCGCAGAACGTCTCGCAAAGCCGCATCGGCATTGCGGTGATGCTGGGGTCCATCGTCCTGACCGCCGCGCTGGTGGCGTTTCAGCGCTACGTGGTGCGACGCTCGCAATCCGTGGCGATCGGCGCCGATCTGCTGCATTACGTCTCCGACCTGATGACCAACTTGGCGGTCATCGTCGCCCTCGTGCTTAGCGCGGGATACGGCTGGTGGTGGGCCGACCCGGTGCTTGCCGGCGCCATCGGCCTCTACATTTTGTTCGGAGCGTGGCGGATCTTCCGCGAGGCTTTCGATCACCTGATGGATCGCGAGTTTCCCGATGACGAGCGCGATCGCATCCGCGCCATCGTGCTGCGCCACACGAAGGTGCGAGCGCTGCATGACTTGCGCACGCGCTCATCCGGCGTGCGGTCGTTCCTGCAGATGCATCTCGAGCTGGACGGCGACATATCGCTCAGCGAAGCGCACCGGATTTCCGACGAGGTCGAGGAGGCACTGCTTGCGGCATTTCCCGGCGCCGAAATCATCGTCCACCAGGATCCGGCGGGCCTCGAAGAATCGCGCCCGCGGTTCGCTACGTCCTGAGCGCGGCTCGGATCGCATTGGCAAGCCGCTCATTCCACCATATCTTCAGTGCGACAATGGCCTCGACATAGGAGGCGGCCATGCCGATTCGCAAGATCGTGGTTCCGCTTGCCGGGATTGACGAAGACGCCGCCACGCTGGAAACGGCGCTGGCGCTCGGCAGGCGGCTTCAGGCGCATGTAGAGGCGTTCCACGCGGTCGTCGACCCGCGCGACGCAGTGGCATTCGTCGGCGAAGGCATGACCTCCACCATGATCGAGCAGATCATGAAGGCCGCCGACAAGGAAGGCCACCAGCGCAATGCCCGCGCGCGCGAGCTGTTCGATCGCCTGGTCGGACAATACGGCGTGACCCGGGCGGATCGGCCGGCCAGCGCGGGGTTTTCGGTGGCGTTTGTGGAGCGCGTCGGCCGCGAAGACGACCTGGTGGCCGAACGCAGCCGGCTCGCCGATCTTATCGTCGCGCACAAGCCGCCGGCGGCGTCGGATTCCGAGCCGTCCCTTGCGCTGGAAGCGGCGTTGCGTGAAACCGGGCGTCCGGTGCTCGTCATCCCCCGCACCATAACGGAAGCCATCGGCCGGACCATTGCCATCGCCTGGAACGGCTCGATCGAGGTATCGCGAGCGCTGCGCTTCGCCATGCCGTTCCTGAAGCAGGCGGAGAAGGTGGTCGTGCTGTCGGTGCGGGAAGAGGCCCATTACGGACCGCCCGCGGAGGATGCCGTCGACTATCTGGCGTGGCACGGCATTACGTCCGCTGCCGCCAACCTGCCGGGGGGCGCCAGGACGCAGGGCCAAACCTTGCTGGCGGCCGCGGCCGACAACGGTGCGGATATGATGGTGCAGGGCGCCTATACGCGAAGCCGCATGCGCCGGCTTATTTTCGGCGGCGTCACCGCCGAGGTGCTGGCGCAAACCACCATCCCCGTACTGATGACGCATTGACGGTAAGGCAGTTGCCGACAAAGTGGAATCAGGTTCAGTGCGATTGCGCCTAAAGCACGGCGCGGCCAATCGCCGCCTGCCGATCGCCTCGCTCCTCGTCTTCGGTTTGAGCGGGCTCGTCATCGTGGCGGTCGCCAGCGTGCTCTATCTGGGTCTCTATACCAGCCGCACCAACACCATGGACTTGGCGCGCGACCGCGCCGAGTTGCTCACTACCATGGTGCAGGGGCGCGTCGACTTGGCGCTTACGCCGGCACGCGATCAGGTCGCCTATCTCGCCGATGTCATCGTCAAGCAGCATATCGATCCGATGACCGATCCGCGGTTCCTCGATATGGCCAGCGGCGCGCTCGGTGCGGCGCGGCAAATCACGGCGCTGGCGTTTTCGACACCCGACTACCATTTGCTCCGCGTGTTTCGCGGCGAGAACGGCGCGTTGACTCACGCAATCGACCTGGAGCAAAGCCCGGCGGTGCGTGCCGCCATTGATGCGAGCCGGAACGCGCCCGGGCCCTATTGGGGCGACATCGTCTGGAACGCCAACGCCAAACAGCCCCTGATCAATCTGCGCGCACCCGTGCGCGACGGCGACACTTTCGTCGGCACCCTCTATGCCGTGCTCAGCGTTCGCGACCTTTCTGCGGCCCTGCAGAATGTCCTGACCGAATTCGATGCGACGCCCTTCATTCTGATCGACCACGACTACGTCCTGGCGCATCCGCTGCTGGTCGAGGGCTTTCCGGGGCAATCGGCGGAACATCCGCTGCCCATGCTGAACGAGATCGGGGATGCCGTGCTGACCCATATCTGGGACCAGGGAACCCTCCTGGAGCGGGAACGTTCGCGCCGGCTGATCGGCGGTAGTGCCAAGCTTATGACTATCGACGGCACGCAGTATCTTTTTCTCTACGTACGCACTATCGACTACGGGCCGAAGCCCTGGGTCATCGGCGTCTACCTGCCCGAAACCACGCTGTCGGCGGCCATCGACCGGCTGGTGCGCGCCGTCGGCGCCGGCGCCCTCATTCTGGTTTGCTCGGTGCTGGCCGCGTTGTGGGTCGGCCGGAAATTGACGCAGCAGATCCAGTCGCTGGCATTCGCCGCGCATAGCGTGCGCAACCTCGAATTCGGAACGGCCGCCCGGCTCAAGCCGAGCGTGTTGCGCGAACTCGACGACGCCGCGACCGCGTTCAATGCCATGCTCGACGGGCTGCGCTGGTTCGAGACCTACGTGCCGCGCGCGCTGGTGCGGCGCCTGGTGCGGCTCGGCGGCGGTGCGCTCGAATCGGTCGAGCGCGAAGTCACGGTGATGTTCACCGATATCGCCGGCTTCACGGCACTGTCGGAGAAGATGTCGGCGAGCGAAGTGGCGGATTTCCTGAACGGGCATTTCACCATTCTCGACCGCTGCATCGACGGGGCAGGCGGAACGGTGGACAAGCACATGGGCGACGGCGTCATGGCGTTCTGGGGCGCGCCCGAGCGGCAGGACGACCATGCGGAGTTGGCCGCGCGCGCGGCGCATGCCATTGCGCTCGCCATCGCCGAAGACAATGCGCGCCGCCGCGAGCGCGGGGGCATCCCCGTCCGGTTGCGCATCGGGCTGCATTCCGGACCGGTGACGGTCGGAAACGTCGGCGGACCGAGCCGCATGAGCTATACGATCGTCGGCGACACCGTGAACAGCGCCGAGCGCCTATGCGAGCTTGCCAAGCAAGTGGGATACGAAAGTTTCGATACGGTGGCGCTCATCTCCGGCGACACGGCCGGCAAGCTCAGCGACGCCTTCGAGCTCGCGCCGTTCGGCGAGCACGTGCTGCGCGGCCGGCAGCAGCCGACGGAAATCTTCCGGCTCGTCTTCGATCGCGGCCAGCCTACTCGGCGGGAACCGGCACAGCCGGCGAACTCCGCTTCAACGTGACCGCCGTGAAGATGGCGCAGGCAAGCGCCGCGGCCATGACCCAGAACACCAACGAGGGGCGCTGGTGGTCGAGGATCAAGCCGATGCAAAGTGGCGTCACCGCCGATCCGGCGTCCAGTCCCGAATAGACGAAACCGAACACCTTGCCGGTCGATCCGCGCGGCGTGGCGCCCCGCACCAGCATGTCGCGCGAGGGCGTGGTGATGCCGGAGAGGAAACCGGCGAAGCCCACCGCGGCGAACAGCGCCAGTTCCGGCAATGCCGCATTGCCGACCAGCAGGAACAGCACCGCCGCCGCCGCCAATCCGGACGCGACGATGCGCTCATGGCGGCTGAACCGGTCGGCCAAATAACCGCCCACGAGAATCCCAGCCGACGACCCGATCAGGAATCCGGTCAGGATCGCGTTGGCGATTTTGGCAGGCGTCGCGTAAAGCTGATCGAGTGTGACGGGAAGGAAGGTCTGGACGCCGACCAGCGCCACGCTCAGCAGCATGAAGTAGCCGAAGCAAAGCAGGATCGGCGTCGACATGAAGAGCGCCAGGGTGCTGCTTTGGGCGGACATGGCTCCAGCCGCCGGTTTTACTTTCGACCCGGCGCGGTCGTAGTGCAGCAATTCGCGATTGGCGATCAGCCCGGCCAGGATCGCAAAACCGAGGCCGGATGCGGCGATCAGCGCCCCGCGCCAGCCGAACGCGGCAGCGGCGCCCAGCATGAACATGGGTGCTACGGCCCAGCCGATGTTTCCGCCGAACGTGTGGGCACCATAGGCGCGGCCAATCCGGCTCGCGCCGATCGATGCATTCAGGATCGAGTAATCGGCCGGATGGAACACGCTGTTGCCGCAACCGGCGAGAATCGCGAGCGGCCAAAGCATCCAATAGTGGGTAACGGCCGCCATCAACAGGACCGACCCGGCCAGCAGACTCAAGCCGCCGAACAGCACGGCCCGCGCGCCGAACCTGTCGACCAGGAAACCCGATACGGTCTGCGCCAAGCCGGACGCCACGAAGAACATGGTCATGGTCGCGCCGAGTTCCGTATAGCTCAGGCCGAAGTCGCGCTGGATGAACAGGAAGATCGGCGGCAGGGTCAGCTGGAAGAAATGGCTGCTCGCATGCGCGGTGCTGATCAGACCGATCACCTTGATATCGCGGTGCGTGGCGGCGGCGGCGACGTCGACCATCGACTGTTCCTCAAAGCCAGCGAAACTGACTGCAAATAGGCGGGCAAACCTATCAGGAAGAGACTTGAGCCGCCACTGCGCGGCGCACATAGCCAACATTCGCGGCGCGATGTGCCGGATATGCGGCACTGGCAGGCGCTGGCATAGCACTTGGTCATCGGATAGGGTTAACGCCATGCCCGATAACCCAAAGACACTGCTCTTGACCGGCGCGAGCCGCGGCATCGGTCACGCGACCGTGAAGCGATTTGGCGCCGCGGGCTGGCGCGTGATCACTGTCTCGCGCCATCCGTTTCCGGAGAATTGCCCGTGGGAGGGCGGCGAGGCCAATCATGTCCAGCTCGATCTTGCCAGGATCGACGCTTTGCCGGAGGCGATCGCGGGCCTGCGCCGGCGTCTGACCGACGGCCGCCTCGACGCGCTGGTCAACAACGCCGGCATTTCGCCGAAAGGCGCCAACAACCAGCGCCTCGGCACGCTCGATACCGACCAGAACATCTGGCAGCAGGTCTTCAACGTGAACTTCTTTGCTCCGATCCTGTTGGCGCGCGGTCTGATGGAAGAACTCAAGCGGGCGCAAGGATCCATCGTCAATGTGACGTCCATCGCAGGTTCGCGCGTGCATCCCTTCGCCGGCGCCGCCTATGCGACGTCGAAGGCGGCCCTGGCGTCGCTCACGCGCGAAATGGCCTACGATTTCGGCCGGCTCGGCATTCGCGTCAACGCCATTGCGCCCGGCGAAATCGATACGTCCATTCTGTCGCCGGGCACCGATGAAATCGTCGAACGCGACATCCCGCTGCATCGCTTGGGGCGGCCGGAGGAAGTTGCCGCTACCATCTATTTCCTTTGCACTGCGCCCTCGTCCTACGTGAACGGCGCCGAAATTCACATCAACGGCGGCCAGCACGTCTAGCCGTCTTTGCATCAGCGCGGGGAGGCGCCCATGACCACGCCGCTTCTATCGGTTGGCACCGCCGGCATGTCCGTCTGGTTCAGCCGCGATCTCGGCGAGACCTGGGACAGGCCCTATAGCGAATCCGGTCTCTATCTTGAATCGCGCGTATGGGCGTTGGCCACTCATCCGAAGCTGCCGGGTCAGCTTTTCGCCGGCACGGATTTCGGCGTCTACCGGTTCGACTCGGGCAAGAACGCCTGGACGCATCTGCCTTCGGCCATGGACAAACTCAGCGTCTGGTCGCTGGCGATATCACCCGCCAATCCGAGGCTGATGCTGGCCGGCACGCAACCGGCGAATATATTCCGGAGCGAGGACGGCGGCGCCACGTGGACGGCCCTCGATTTGCCCTTCGCCAAGGATTGCCCATTCGTCCATACGCCGCGCGTGACCCAGATCCTGTTCGATCCGCAGGAGCCGGGCGCAGTGTGGGCCGGGGTCGAGATCGACGGCGTCTGGAAGAGCGCGGACGACGGCCGCACCTGGAGCAAATGCGTGAGCGGTCTCGTCTCCGAGGACGTTCACGGCCTCGCCGTCGCGGCCAACAACAGCCGCACGGTTCTCGCGACCACGAATAAAGGGCTCCACGCGAGCGACGATCGCGGCGCCCACTGGCGCTACGTCAAGCTCGACTCGCCCTGGCAATACACGCGCGCCGTGACACCGGCGGCGGGACGGCCGGAAACGCTCTACCTCACCAACGGCAACGGACCGCCCGGCTCCACGGGGCGGCTTCTGGTCAGCAACGACAACGGCGCATCGTGGCGCGACGCGCGGCTCCCGGGCGAGACCAACTCGACGCCCTGGTGCATCGCCAGCAACGCAGCCGATCCTGATCTGCTGTTCGTCGCGACGAATCTCGGCCAGCTCTACCGCTCGACCGACGCCGGACAAAGCTGGCGCAAGATGAAGCGCGAATTCGGCGAAGTGCGCTCGATCGCCTGGCAGCCGGTCTAGGACGCCTCAGGCCGCCTTGCGCAGGCCTTCTTTGGCGACCCAGGCTTCCGTGTCGGCAAGCGCCTTTTCGAAGCGGTCGAACAGCTCGTCGATCTCGCTTTCGGTGATGATCAGCGGCGGGCAGATGCCGACCGTGTCGTTCACCATGGCGCGGGCGATCAGGCCGTGCTCGTGGGCACGCGTCGAGAAATAGCCGCCGACGCCGCGCGCCGGCGCGAAGTTCCGCTTCGCCTTCTTGTCGGCCACCAATTCCACGCCGCCGATCAGCCCGACGCCGCGCGCTTCGCCAACCAGCGGATGATCGCCGAGCCGCTTCAGCCGCGCCTGGAAATGCGGCATCACCTTCCGCACGTGGCCGAGCATGTCGCGCTTCTCGTAAAGCTCCAGCGTCTTCAGCGCGACGGCCGCCGGAACCGGATGGCCGCCGTAGGTGAAGCCGTGCGCGAAGACGCCGATCTTGCGGCTTTCGTCCACCATGGCGCGGTAGATCGGTTCCGAAACCATGACCGCGGCGATCGGCAAATAGGCCGATGACAGCTGCTTGGCGCACGACAACGTGTCGGGCTTCATGCCGTAGGTCTCGCAGCCCCACATGTTGCCCGTGCGGCCGAAGCCGCAGATCACTTCGTCCGCCACCAGCAGCACGTCGTACTTCTTGAGCACGGCCTGCACTTTTTCGAAATAGGTGCGCGGCGGCACGATCACGCCGCCGGCGCCCATCACCGGCTCAGCGATGAAGGCGGCGACCGTCTCCGGGCCTTCCTTGACGATCATTTTTTCGAGATTGTCGGCGAGGCGGGTCGCGAATTGCTCCTCGGTCTCTCCCGGCTCGGCGAAGTGATAGTGGTGCGGGCAATCGGTGTGCAGGACGCCGGGCAGGGGAAGATCGAAATCGCGGTGATTGTTCGGCAGTCCGGTCAGGCTCGCGCTCATCAGCGTGACGCCGTGATAGCCGCGGATGCGGCCAATGATCTTCTTCTTCTTCGGCCGGCCGATGGCGTTGTTGTAGTACCAGATCAGTTTGACCTGCGTGTCGTTGGCCTCCGAACCGGAATTGACGAACAGCGTCTTGGAGAAGGGCGCCGGCGCGATCGCCTTCAGCCGCTCGGCCAATTCGATCGACGGCATGGACGCCTTGTGGCCGAAGATATGGTAATAGGGCAGCTTCCGCATCTGCTGCACCGCCGCCTGGATCAATTCCTCCTCGGCAAAGCCGAGGGAGGTGCACCATAGGCCGGCCAGCCCTTCGATGTATTCCTTGCCGCTGTCGTCGAAAACGTAAATGCCCTTGCCGCGCTCGATGATGAGCGGGCCGCTGGTCTCGTGCACCGCAAGATTGGTGTAGGGATGCAGCACGTTGGCGATGTCACGTGCGCGCGGCGAGTTGCCCATGGCGGTCATGGAGACTGATTCCCGATCCTAATTGCGTTCCGGCAATTCAACCCGGTCTGACGTTGGCTGTCAAAACGCCAAAGGTGCGCTGGCAAAAAGTACGGGAGACCCTTATAGACTGCACCCGAGCAGCAGGGGCGACCATGCAGGCATCGACTTTCAAATTCCGCGCCGCCGACGGCACCGGCTTGCACGTCTACCGCTGGCTTCCGGACCACGCCATGAAAGGCATCGTGCAGATCGCGCACGGGCTGGCCGAGCACGCCGGACGGTACCAGCGGCTCGCCGTGGCGCTTACGGCCGCCGGCTTCGGCGTCTACGCCAACGACCATCGCGGGCATGGACACACCGCCGCCTCACCGGACGATCTCGGCTTCTTCGCCGAGCAGAACGGCTGGAACGCCTGCGTCGACGACCTGTGGCAGTTGAACGGACAGATCGCCGCCGACCATCCGGCCTCGCGGATCGTGCTGCTTGGCCATTCCATGGGCTCGTTCATGGCGCAGCAGTTCATCACCGAGCACGGTTCCGCGCTCGCGGGCGCCGTGCTGTCGGGTTCGGGAGGCAAACCGCCGCCGCTTGCGTTGATCGGCCGCCTCGCCGCGCGAATCGAGCGTTTGCGCCTTGGACCGCGCGGCAAGAGCGCGCTGATCACCGCCATGTCGTTCGGCGCCTTCAACAAGGCTTTTGCACCGGCGCGCACGCCCTACGATTGGCTCTCCCGCGATCCCGCCGAAGTGGACAAGTACGTCAAAGATCCGCTTTGCGGCTTCCAAGCGAGCGTCCAGCTGTGGATCGACATGCTCGACGCATTGCCCGACATCGCGCAGGCCGCGCGGCAAGTGCGGATTCCGCGGGATTTGCCGATCTATGTGATCGCCGGCGCGCGCGATCCGGTCGGCGCAAATACGAAGAGCGTCGATCAGCTCCTGTCCGCCTATAAGGCCGCGGGCCTGACCCGCGTCTCGCACCGCTATTACGCAGACGCACGCCACGAGCTGTTCAACGAAACCAACCGCGACGAGGTGACGAAGGACCTGGTGGCTTGGTTGGAGAGTTGTTAATCTTTATGTGATACACGTGTTTGCATAGGCTAAATCGCCAGCAGCAACCAGCGCCCGCCAGATGCCGATCCTCGCCGTCCTCATGCTGCTGCTGGAAATCGGCTGCGCCATCCACGCCGGGAAGACCGGGCGGCCGCAATTCTGGCTCTACATCATCATCGCGCTTCCGGGCGTCGGCGTGCTCGCCTACGTCCTGATCGAGCTGTTGCCGGAATATCTCGGCAGCTACGAGGGCCAGCGCGCGACGCAAGCGGTTGGCCGCGTGGTGAATCCGGGGCGGCGCTATCGCGCCTTGGCAAGCGAGGCCGAGGCCGCGCCGACCGTGGAAAACATGCTGCGGCTCGCGGAGGAATGCGTGGCGCTCGCCCGATATGACGAAGCCATCGGATTGTTCGAGCATTGCCTTCAGGGCATGCATGCCAACGATCCGAAAATACTGCTCGGCCTGGCCGAGGCGCAATTCGGCAAGGGTGACGCAGCGGATGCCGTGGCGACGCTCGATCGC